>JAFLCQ010000262.1 GCA_017302815.1 Planctomycetota bacterium | reverse complement strand
GGCCGACGCCGGGGGCCGCCTCGCCGCCCGCGCCGGCCACGCCTACCTGCTCGGCCACCGCGCGCCGGCCCCGGAGTGAATTCATGCCCGACCTCGCCACCCGCTTCGCCGCCAACCCCATCCTGCGCCCCGCCGACGTCGTCCCCTCGGCCCCGGGACTGCGGGTGGAATGCCTGCTGAATCCCGGCGCCTTCCGCTATCGCGGCCGCACCGGCCTGCTGCTGCGCGTCGCCGAACGGCCGCCCCAGACCGAGACCCACGTCAGCACGCCGGTCCTCGATCCGGCCGCGCCGGGCGGAGTGCGCATCGTCAGCGTCCGCCGCGACGATCCCGAGCTGTCCAGCAGCGATCCCCGCCTGTTCACCTGGAAGGGCGTCGACTATCTGACCACCCTCTCGCACCTGCGCCTGGCCTGGAGCGACGACGGCGAGCATTTCACCGTCGAGCCGGTGCCGACCCTGGTCGGCGAAGGGCCGCAGGAGGCCTTCGGGATCGAGGACTGCCGCGTCACCACCTGCGCCGACGGCACCTACCTGCTGACCTACACCGCGGTCTCGGCCGACGGGGTCGGGGTCGGCTGCATCGCCACCCGCGACTGGAAGTCCTTCGAGCGTCGGGGCATGATCATCCCGCCGCACAACAAGGACTGCGCCATCTTCGCCGAGCCGATCGCCGGCCGGCACTGGTGCCTGCACCGCCCCAGCGGCGTCGGCCTGGGCGGCAACTTCATCTGGGCCGCGTCCTCGCCCGATCTGCTGCACTGGGGCGGCCACCGCTGCATCGCCCGCACCCGGCCCGGGATGTGGGACAGCGAACGCATCGGCGCCGGCTGCGCCCCGATCCGCACCCCCGGGGGCTGGCTGGAGATCTACCACGGCAGCGACCGCAAGCGCTACTGCCTCGGCGCGCTCCTCCTCGACCTCGACGATCCCGCCAAGGTCATCGCCCGCAGCCGCGAGCCGATCATGGAGCCGAGCGCGCCCTGCGAGCAGACCGGCTTCTTCGGCCACGTCGTCTTCACCAACGGCCACGTCGTCGATGGCGACCGCATCTCCATGTACTACGGTGCCGCGGACGAGGTGATCTGCGGCGCGCATCTGTCGATCCGCGACATACTCGCCAGCCTCGGCCACTGATCGGAGCATCCATGATCCGCCTCGTCCTCGCCCTCGTCCTCGCCGCTGCCGCCTGGTCGGCCGAGATCATCGCCAAGGATGGCGATGCCATCGTCTTCATGGGCGACTCCATCACCCAGCAGGGCAACCAGTCGCCGTCCGGATATGTCCGCCTGGTGGTCAGCGGCCTGGCTGCCAACGGGGTGAAGGTCAAGGCGATCGGCGCCGGCATCAGCGGCAACAAGTCGAACCAGATGCTGGAACGAACGCCTGGCGAACTGGCCAAGAAGCCGCGGATCATGACCCTCAGCTGCGGCGTCAACGACGTCTGGCATGGCGAGAAGGGCGTGCCGCTGGAGCAGTACAAGGCGAACATCACCGCCATCCTCGACAAGGCGGAGGCGGCAGGGACGAAGGTCGTGCTGCTGACCGCGACGATGATCTACGAGGATCCGGGCAACAAGCTCAACGGCCAGCTCGCGCCCTACAACGCGTTCCTGCGCGCCCTCGCCGCCGAGCGCGGCCTGCCGCTCGCCGACCTCAACGCCGACATGCAGGCCGCCATCCAGGCGGCGCCTGCGGAGGCGCGCAAGCGCGGCAACCTGTTCACCGGCGATGGCGTGCACATGAATCCGCATGGCAACCGCCTGATGGCGGTCGGTGTCCTGCGCGCCTTCGGGGTCGACGATGCCGGCATCGCCAAGGCCAAGTCCGCCTGGCAGGAGATCCCCGCCGCGGTGCAGCTTGCAGGCAAGGCCGCGATCACCCTGGCGCAGTACGACCGCCTCGCCGAGCTGGCGGCGGCACGCAACCAGAGCCTCGACCAGCTGGTCGAGGCAGCGCTGGGCAAAGCGCTGGCGGACATGCTGACCACCCCCTGAGCACCACGCTCAGCCGTCCAGCCGCCGACCGCCGACCGTCGCCAGGACGGTACCGGTCCCATCGCGCACCAGGCGCGGACCATCCTGCCCCAGCGAGAGCTCGGCCGCCGGGCCATCGCTTTCCAGCACGGCATCGCCGGCCGCGATGCGCCCGGGGCCGAGCAGGACCAGCCGCAGCGCATCGCGACGACGCAGGCAGGCGCCGGCGATGCCGGCGAAACTCCAGGATGCATCGGCCACCGCGCAGGCGGTGCGACCGATGACGATGCGATCGTCGATGCCATCGCCGTCGACCCGGGTGCCGACGCAGCGGCCCAGGGCATGCAGTGGCGAGGCCGCCACCGCGGTGCGACCCGGCGGCAGCGGACGCAGCACCGCCAGCCATTCGCCGGGACCGCTGCCATCGATCTCGAGATGCCGCTGGGCGACGCAGCGCTCGCGCGGCAGGTGGTGCTCGTGCATGCGCACCTCCTCGACCCGCCAGGGGCGGTCGCCACCGGCCGGCATCGCCACCTGGAGGTCGGTGCCAAAGCGGCCGCGGAAGTGCAGGCCGCCGGCCAGGTCGCCGCTCTCGACATCGGCCATGACCTGGAGGTTCCAGCGGTTCACCAGCCCCGCCTCGACATCGAGGCGATCCCACAGCACCACGTAATCGTCCTTCACCCACAGCCAGGCGCGGGCGGCGGCCGGACGATCGATGCGCGCCCGACGGTGCGCCTCGGCGACCAGGCTGTGGTCGCACACATCGCTGAGGAAGACGGGGTCGCCGGGCGCCAGGACGACCGGGTGCGCGCCCTGGGCGTAGTCCACGCCGGGTAGCGCGGCGAAGCGCTCGATGCGCCCGGGGGCGGGCGGCATGCGCGCGTCGTGGTAGGTGATGGAGCTGTGGCGCCAGGCCTCGCCGGCCTCACCGCCATCGTAGACCAGCGGCCGGCCGTCGGCGACCAGGATGAACGATCCTTCGCTGCGGTGGTAGCGGTAGCCGCCGGGCCCCAGCTTGGCCAGCAGCATGAACTCGTCGGCGGCGCCGACCTTGCCGCGGAAGACGGCTCCGAAGCCCTCCAGCCGCCGGCTGGCGAGACCGGGGTCGCGGGCGGCCTCGATCGCCAGTTCGGCGGGATGCGACTGCGCCAGCAGCTGCGCGGCGCCGCCGTGGTAGCCGCCATCGCATCCGCCCGCATGCCAGGCCCAGCGCAGGGCTCCTGCCAGTCCGGGCTCCCCGTCCTGCAGCCATTTCGCCGCCACCGCGGCGATGTCCGGCACCCACGGGCCGAGATGGGCATGGTCGCCGACCGGCGCGATGCGCCGTACGCGCCTGAGGGCGGCGTAGTCGCCATGCGCGCAGCCGTCGCGCATGGTGTCGTAGGACGCCGGCAGCGGCGGGGTCAGCATCAGCAGCAGCCAGCCCAGGTACTCGCGCATGCGCGGGACCGCAGCCAGGTCCAGACGGCCGCGCTCGGCCAGCCGGCAGGCGATGGCCATGCGGCACTTCATGGCGTGCAGGTAGTAGCAGGCCGGATTCTCGTACCATTTGCCGCTGCCCGGCGTGCAGTACGAGCCGAGCGCGGCATGCATGCGCTCGATCGCATGCTCGACCATCGCCGCCGCGTCCGGATTGCCGGCGAAGCACAGGCCGACCGAACCGACCACCTCGACGCGATCGGCCTCGAAGTTGGCGTTGCGGCCGCCATAGCGCCAGTTCATCAGGTCCGGACTGCGGAACATGTGCCCGGCGAGGATGAAGCCGGCCCGGATCTCGCGCTCCTCGTCGGCGCTGAGGGCGCTGCTGGCGACGACGGCGTCGTAGACCAGGGCCTGGGGCGCCCACACCCGGCCGCCGACCGGCGACCACACGTCGCCGTTCTCGCGCGACAGCAGCAGGCAGCGCGACTGCGTCGGCACCATGGCCGCGAGACGGCGGGCCAGGCGCCAGCCGAGGATGGGATCGCCGGTGAGGGCGAAGCGGAGGGCCTCAGCCTCGCCGTAGCGGCTGTCCTCCTGCAGGCGCCGCCACAATCCGTCGCAGCCGGGTTGCGCCAGGTTGGCGCGGATCTCCGGCAGGCGGGCGCGATCGGCGACGACGCAGGGCCGCGGAGTGGAATCGGCGTGGTCGAGGTGCCAGCGGCGCACCTCGTCCAGGCGCGGGAACGAGGTCTTGTGCCGGACCTGCTGCAGCTCCTTGAGCGGACCGTCGCCGCGACCGACGTCGGAAGCGAGGATGCCCCAGTGGCGCTCGCCGGCGAAGCGCGGGAAGCGCGCGCCGAGACGGCCGTCGGCGGTGCTGGAGACGGTGATCATCGAGATCGTCGAACCCACCATCTCGGGATAGGGCCAGTCCAGCTCGTGGCCGCCCTCCGGCGGACCCTTGGCGATGGCGGCGAAGGCATGGTCGATCCAATCGCCGCGCCGGCGGCTGAACACCCCGATCTGATCGCGGCGTTCAAGCCCATCGAAGCTGGCGGCCCAGGCGAAGCCGGCCGGCGGTATCCACCATGGCACGCTCTCCTGCAGACGGGCGAGTTCGCGATCGGCGTCGACCAGATCATGCCAGTGCGGCGCCTCGCCCTCGGCGCACCAGTGCAGGTAGCCGCGCCCGCCACGGAAGTCCTCCAGGCCGAGGACGAAGGCGGCCCCCTCCAGGGCCTCGCCGCGCTCCTCGACCAGCAGATACTCCTCGCCGGCATGCACGGTCAGGGTGAATGAGCAGCGTTCGCCGGTGGCGAAACGGTAGGCGACCTCCACCACGCACTCCAGCGGACCGTCGGCGAGGATCGTGGTGGTGCGCTGCGGCAGGGTGCCGGCGGGCAGCTCCCAGCGGCCTTGACCGCGCCAGACGCGGTCGGGGCCCATCACCGCCAGCACCGGAGGTACGGCATCGGTGGCGCTTCCCCAGGGGATGCGGAATGCGCTGCGGCCGGTATCGAGCACCGCGCTGGTCGGATCGGCCCCGATGCGCAGGAGCGATCCGCCGGTGGCCGGCGCCGGACCCTCCGCATGGTACCAGGCGATGGTGTGGACGCTGCGGCGCGGCGCGTCGGCGAAGAGCAGCACCTGCCCGGCGCGGTCGAGCTGATGCGGAACCACCGTGCCATCGACCCAGGCCAGGGCTGCGCCGCCGGCGGGCGGCGCGGGCCAGGCCAGGCGCAGATCCTGACGCGGGAAGTCATGCCAGAATGGATTGCGCACGCACTCGTGCGCACGCAGGCGCCAGGTGCGGCCCAGATGCTCGATCACCCGGGGCGGCGCGGACGGCGGCTCCGCCGGTCCGGCTGGGCTCCAGGCGGCGCAGGACAGCTCGAGCGGCGGCAGCGGCGATCCATCGATGCGCAGGTCGCGCGCGAGATAGCGCGTGGGCACCCCGACGTGTCCCGGATCGGCGATGGTCAGGGCCAGGAATCCCGTCCCCGGATGCGTCGTCCCGGCGATGGCGAAGCTGCCATCGGCGGCCAGCGGCGCCTGCAGCGCGGTGAGCGTCGCGGCAGCCGGCGAGGGGATGCCGATCACGTGCGGGTCGACATCGAGAGGATGCGTCGACGTCGATGGCGCCTCGATACCGAGGGTGACGAGGCCGGCAGGGACCGCCCCATCGGGGAAGATCACGCGGCCGCGCAGCAGCACCGGGACCGGCGCGATCGCGGATGCCGGGGCGGGCGGTGCCGGCCAGCGGGCGTCCAGCTCGGCCAGGGCGGG
>JAFLCQ010000261.1 GCA_017302815.1 Planctomycetota bacterium | reverse complement strand
GACGCCAAGGGCCTGCGCTCGGGCCAGTTCGGCCGCGCCGCCATCGCCACCGCTGCCGGCATCGCCGTGGCCGTGCCGGCCGGCGCCGTGGTCCACCGCGGCCAGCTCGATGCGGTGTTCACCGTGCGCGATGGGCGCGCAGCCATGCGTCTGGTGCGGCTCGGCGGACGCGACGGCGATGCCATCCTCATCCGCGCCGGCCTCGCCGCTGGCGAGACCGTGGTCGTCGCCGGGGCGGACGCCCTGATTGACGGACAGCGCGTGACCACCCCCTGAGAGCGCCATGCAGCACCTCGGACCCTCGGGCGGCATCGCCCGCACCTTCGTCAACTCCAAGCTGACCCCGCTGCTGGTCGTCGCCAGCATCCTGCTCGGCGCCATGGCCGTGCTGCTGCTCCCGCGTGAGGAGGAGCCGCAGATCAAGGTGCCGATGGTCGACGTCATGGTCGCCATGCCCGGCGCCTCGTCGCAGGAGGTCGAGGAGCGCGTCGTCCGGCCGATGGAGCAGCTGCTGTGGGAGATCCAGGGCGTCGAGTACCTGTACTCCACCGCCATGCCCGGCCAGGCGATGACCATCGTGCGCTTCCAGGTCGGCGAGGACGTCGAGCGCAGCCTGGTGAAGCTGAACCAGAAGCTGCAGGCCAACTACGACCGCATCCCGAGCGGAGTATCGCAGCCGCTGATCAAGCCGCGCTCGATCGACGATGTGCCCATCCTCGCCCTGGTCCTGCATGGGCCCGGCTACGACCACCTCGCGCTGCGCCGCGCCGCCGCCGAGGTCGAGACGGCGGTGAAGCGCGTGCCGCAGGTCGCCGAGACCACCATCATCGGCGGTGCCCATCGCCAGATCCGGGTGCAACTGGATCCGCAGCGGCTCGCCTCGCGCGGACTGGCGCCGACCGATGTGGTCGCCGCGCTCGGGGCGGCCAACAGCGCCGCCCAGACCGGCCGCCTGGTCGACGGCGACCGCGCCGTGCTGGTCGAGACCGGCGGCTTCCTGCATGACGAACGCGATGTCGGCGCGGTGGTCGTCGGCGCCGCCGACGGCCGTCCGATCTTCGTCCGCGACGTCGCCGCGGTGGCCGATGCGGTCGCCGATCCAGCGACCTACACCTTCCATGGCGGGCGCGACGGCGAAGAGCCCTCGGTCACCATCGCGATCGCCAAGCGTCCAGGCGCCAACGCCATCGACGTCAGCCATGCCGTGCTGCGCGAGGTGGAGGCCATCCGCGGCCGCACCATCCCAACCGACCTGCAGGTCACGGTGGCGCGCGACTACGGCGAGACCGCCGCCGAGAAATCCAACGAGCTGCTGCTGCACATGGGCATCGCCGTGGTCAGCGTGTCGGTGCTGATCCTGCTGCTGCTGGGCTGGCGCGCGGCCGCCGTGGTTGCCATCGCCATCCCCGCCACCCTCGCCCTGACCCTGCTGGTCCTCTACCTGTGGGGCTACACCCTCAACCGCATCACCCTCTTCGCGCTGATCTTCTCGATCGGCATCCTGGTCGACGACGCGATCGTGGTGGTCGAGAACATCTACCGCCGGGTGGGCCTGAAGGACTCCAGGGACAAGACCCTGGTCGACATCGCGGTGGAGGCGGTGGCCGAGGTCGGCAACCCGACCATCCTCGCCACCATCGCGGTGATCGCCGCCATCCTGCCCATGGCCATGGTCGGCGGCCTGATGGGCCCCTACATGCGCCCGATCCCGGTCGGCGCCAGCGCGGCGATGGTCTTCTCGCTGCTGGTCGCCTTCATCGTCACGCCATGGGCGGCGGTGCGCATCCTGCGCCCGCAGGACCATGCCCATGAGGATGGCCGCGAGGGCTGGCTGGCGCGGGCCTACCGCCGCCTGATGCACCGCATGCTCGACTCGGGCTGGTGGCGCTGGAGCGTGGTGGGCGGCGCCGCCGCGCTGCTGCTGGCGGCGATGGCCCTGGTGCCGGCCGGCCTGGTGCAGGTGAAGATGCTGCCCTTCGACAACAAGTCGGAGTTCCAGGTCGTGCTGAACATGCCCGAGGGCACCGCCCTGGAGCGCACCGCCGCGGTCGCGCACGAGATGGCCTCGGCTCTGCGCGAGGTGCCCGAGCTGGCCCACTACCAGGTCTACGTCGGCACCGCCTCGCCGTTCAACTTCAACGGCCTGGTCCGCCACTACTTCAACCGCGGCGGCGACCATGTCGCCGACATCCAGGTCAACCTGCTGCCCAAGCACGAGCGCACCGCACAGTCGCACGACATCGCCAAGCGCGTGCGCCCGCAGCTGACCGCCATCGCCGAGCGCGCCGGCGGCCGCATCACCGTCGCCGAGGTCCCGCCCGGCCCGCCGGTGCTGCAGACCCTGGTCGCCGAGGTCTACGGACCGACCGAGGCGGGACGCCTCGCCCTGGCCGAGGAGGTCAAGCGCGTCTTCCGCGACAGCCCCGGGGTGGTCGACATCGACTGGTACATCGAGGCGCCGCAGCGGCGCATCCGCTTCGTCGTCGACAAGGAGAAGGCGGCGCTGGCCGGAGTTTCGACCGCGGAGATCACCGCCACCGTGCAGCTGGCCATCCAGGGCAGCCAGGCCGGCCTGGCGCACCAGCCACGCGAGAAGGAGGACCTGCCGATCGTCGTCGATCTGCCTGCCGCGGCGGTCAGCCGCGACGACGACCTGCTCGGCCTGCGTGTGCGCGGCCCCGGCGGCCTGGTCCCCCTGCGCGAACTCGGCCGCCTGGAGGAGGACGCACTGTCCCCGGCCATCCATCACAAGAACCTGCTGCCCGTGACCTACGTCGTCGGCGACGTCGCCGGCGTGGTCGAGAGCCCGGCCTACGCCATCGTCGCCATGAACGAGGCCCTGGCGCGCATCGACGCAACCCGCTTCGGCGGCGACGGCGCCAGCCTGCGCGTGCTCAACGCCAGCCAGCCCGCGAACGACCTGCAGCCGGCGATGAAGTGGGACGGCGAGTGGCACATCACCATCGAGGTCTTCCGCGACATGGGCCTGGCCTTCGCCGGCTGCATCGTCCTGATCTACCTGCTGATGGTCGGCTGGTTCCGCAGCTTCTCCACCCCGCTGGTGGTGATGATCGTCATCCCCTTCTCGCTGCTGGGCGTGCTGCCGGCGCATGCGGCCTGGGGGGCCTTCTTCACCGCCACCTCGATGATCGGCTTCATGGCCGGCGCCGGCATCGTGGTGCGCAACTCGGTCATCCTGGTCGACTTCATCGAGGCGGAGATGGCCGGCGGCAAGAGCCTCGACGAGGCCGCCATCCAGGCCGGCATCGTCCGCTTCCGCCCGATGCTGCTCACCGCCCTCGCGGTGGTGGTCGGCGCCGGCATCATCCTCGCCGATCCCATCTTCCAGGGCCTGGCCCTGGCCCTGATGGCCGGCTCGCTGGCCAGCCTGATCACCGCTCCGGTGCTGGTACCGCTGCTCTACGTGCTGCAGCGCCGCCGTCTCGGCTGACGCCGCGCTTCAGCCGCCGGTCGCGGGCGCGTTGCGCCGCGCAAGACGCGCAACCACGAACGAGCGGATGGCGAGGACGAGGAATCCGGCGCACAGTAGCGCGGTCAGCGAACGGGCGATCACCGCCAGGGGGCGTTCGACCTCTCCCCCGCTCAGCAGGGCCGGCAGGTTCGCCAGCCCGCCGGCGCTGCCGCCGATCGCCAGCAGGGCGAGCAGGGCTGCGCCATGCATCGCATGCTTGCGCGCCGCCTGCCGCCTGGCGACCAGCCCGAGGATGACGAACAGGGTCCCGATGATCGCCGGGATCCACACGGTGAAGCTTGGCGAATCGCTCAGGGCGCGGGTGACGCCGCCGAGCACGATCAGGATGAGTCCGAGGCTGATGGTCGCGATGGGCATGGCTGCGACTCTGGCCGCGCCGCCCTGCGCGCACGGCTGAACCACCAAGGCCTGGACGGCTACGGCGTGGCGCAGTCTTCCGGGCCGTCGTCGTGGGCGAAGTGCCGCCGCGTCGGCAGCAGGCGCCCGAGCAGCCCATGGCGCGGACTGGCCAGCAGAGAGACGACGAAGCCGGAGCCCAGGGCGGCGACCATGCACGCGCCGCTGGGCAGGTCGAGATGCCATGACAGCAGCAGTCCGGCGCCGGACATCAGCCCGCCGTAGATGGCGGACAGCAGCAGCATGGCGCCGAAGCGCTCGCACCACAGGTAGGCGGTGGCGGCCGGCAGGATGAACAGGCCCAGCGCCAGGACGATGCCCACCGCCTGCAGGGCGGCGATCAGGTTCAGCACCACCGCCGCCAGCACCGCCAGATGGGTGGCCAGGCTGCGGCCGCCGCTGACGCGGTGGAAGGCCGGATCGAAGGTGTCCATCAGCACCGGGCGGTAGAACAGGGCCAGGGCGATGACGGTGGAGCAGGTGGTGGCGCAGACCAGCCAGAGGTCGGCGCCGGTGACGCCGAGGATGTTGCCGAAGAGGTAGTGCAGCAGGTCGACCGGCGCGGCCTGGCGCGACAGCAGGATGACGCCGCCGGCGAGGCAGAGGACGAAGAGGCTGCCGAAGGCGGCGTCCTCCTGCAGACGGGTCAGGCGGTTGATCAGGCCGCTCATCAGGGCGGTGCCCAGGCCGGCCACCGCGGCGCCTGCGAAGAGGCCGGCATGGCCGGGGCCGAACCAGATGTAGGCCAGGCCGATGCCGGGCAGCAGGGCGTGGCTGAAGGAGTCGGCCATCAGGACGATGCGGCGCAGCAGCAGCACGCAGCCAACCAGCCCGCCTGCGACGCCCAGCAGCACCGCCATGGCCAGGGCGCGCAGCAGGAAGCGGTGGACGAAGGGGTCGGACGCGACCAGGGCGGGATCAGCCATGGTGGTGCCCGATCTCCGGCGGCGGACCGTAGCAGCGCGCCAGGTTGGCCTCGCTCATGGTGGCTGCGGTCGGTCCGCAGGCGATGGCGCTGCGGTTGAGCAGCAGGACCTCGCTGCACCACGCCCGCACTACCGCCAGATCGTGGATCACCGCCACGACCAGGCGCCCGCCGGCGGCCCAGTCGCGCAGGCGGCGCAGCAGGTCGTCAGCGGACGGCGCATCCAGGCCGGTCAGCGGTTCATCCAGCAGCAGCACCTGCGCCCCGGACGCCAGGGCACGGGCGATGAGGACGCGCTGCTGCTGCCCGCCGGAGAGCTCGGCGAAGGGGCGGCTGGCGAACTGCGCGACGTGCATCTCGGCCATCGCCGCCTCGACCGCGGCGCGATCGTCGTCGCGGAAGCCGGCGAAGGCGCCGCGCACGGCGTAGCGGCCGCTGTCGACCACCGTCCGCGCGTCGACCGGGAAGCCCGCGTCCTGGGTGCGCCGCTGGGCAAGCCAGCTGATCACGCCGCGCCGCGTCTCGACCGCGTGACCGTCCCAGGTGATGCTGCCGCCGCTCAGAGGCAGCCAGCCGAGGATGGCGTGCAGCAGCGTGCTCTTGCCGGCACCGTTGGGCCCGACCACGCCGACGAGGCCGTTGCACGGCAGCGCGCAGTCGAGGTGGTGGACCGCCGGGCGCTTGCGGTAGCACACCGTCAGATCATGGCAGACCAGAGCGCGGTCAGCACTCATGGGGCGGGCTCCGCCACCGCCATGTCGCCGGAGCCCCACACCAGGCGTTCGGGCGCATCGCCCAGCCGCAGGCGCAGGGCGCGGTTGTCCGCCGCACCGGGGGCGGCGATGGCCTGCACCAGCACCTCCTCGCCGGCCGGGACCGCGACCGCGCCGCTCCAGGTGTGGG
>JAFLCQ010000260.1 GCA_017302815.1 Planctomycetota bacterium | reverse complement strand
AAAAAAGTCGGCTATAGAACCGGCTCTCACAAAGCCCAGTATCAACTGAAAAATACCTGCCAGCACTACCGCTGCCAGAAAGGTTTCGAAAGAACCCCCGGGAACATCCTCAACCCCGCCACCTTCGCCGCCCGCGCGGTGAAGGAGCTGCGCGGCAGCGGCGCCCGCGTGAAGGTCGTCGCCGGCGCCGCCCGCCTGCGCAAGGCCGGCTTCCCCGGCCTCGCCCAGGTCGGCCAGGCCGGATCGGCCGAGCCGCATCTGGTCGAGATCCGCTACGTGCCGGCGCGCGCCCGCCGCGGCGCTCCCCACCTCGCCATCGTCGGCAAGGGCATCACCTTCGATTCGGGCGGCATCTCGCTGAAGCCGGGCGACAAGATGTGGGAGATGAAGGGCGACATGAGCGGCGCCGCCGCCACCCTGGCCGCGATGACCCGCATCGTGCGCGAGAAGCCCGACCATCCGGTGTCGGCCTTCCTCTGCCTCGCGGAGAACATGCCGGACAGCCGCGCCCAGCGCCCCGGCGACATCTACCGCGCGCGCAACGGCAAGACCATCCACGTCGACAACACCGACGCCGAGGGCCGCCTGGTCCTGGCCGACGTGCTGACCTACGCCGCCGAGACCGGCGCGACCCACATCGTCGACCTCGCCACCCTAACCGGCGCCTGCATCATCGCCCTGGGCGACAACGTCGCCGCCGGCCTCGGCCGCCATCCGGAGTGGACCGACGAGGTGCGCGGCGCCGGGCAGGCGGTCGGCGAGGAGATCTGGCCGCTGCCTCTGCACGGCGAGTACCGCAAGCTGCTCGACCATCCCCACGCCGACATCAACAACATCGGTGGTCGCGCCGGCGGCACCATCACCGCCGCCATCTTCCTCTCGGAGTTCGTCCCCGAAGGCGTGCGGTGGACCCACCTCGACATCGCCGGGCCGGCGATGGCCACCGGCGGCTGGCGCTACTACGCCAAGGGCTTCACCGGCTTCGGCACCCGCACTTTGATCCGGCTGGCGCGCGGCTTCGGCAAGCGGTGAACCGGCAGCGGCTACGGCTCATCGCGATCCTTGCCGGCGCACCACCAGCCGCCGGACTGGCGCTGGCGGCGCTTGCCCCGACGGGATGGTTTGTCGCCCAGCTCGCCTCGCACTGGGCTCCGCATCTGGCCGTGCTGGCCCTGCCGCTGTGGTGCGCAGCCGGACGCAGAACCGTCGTTGGCGCCGCGTGCCTGGCCCTCTATGCCGCCGCCCTCTGGCCGCATCTGGCGGCGGCGCACACCGGGACCGCGCCCCCGCCACGGTCGCCGGCGCACACCGCGGTCAGCGCCAACCTCTACATCGCGTGCCCCGACCACGCGCCGGCCCTCGCCGTCGTCACCGCATCCGAACCGGATCTCCTCCTGCTCATCGAGACGCGGGCCGAGGACCGTGCCGCCATGCGGGACGATCCGCGCTGGCCGCACCAGTCCTGGCAGACCCCGCGCACAGTCGGAGGCATCGGCCTCCTCTCGCGCTGGCCCATGCGCGCCAAAGCGGTCGCGCTGGCCGGGGCCACGGCGATCGACGCGCGCATCGACACTCCCGACGGAGCCCTGCGCGTGATCGGCCTGCACACCTGGTCGCCGGTCGGCAGCACGCGCAACGCCACCAACGCCGCGCAGCTCCTGGAGCTGGCCGGACTGGTGGAGACCGAACCCGGACCGCTGCTGGTCCTGGGCGACCTGAACGCCACGCCATCGACGCCGGGATTGCGGCGCCTGCATGCCGCCGGCCTGCACCCGCCATCAGGCGGCGAGGTCCGCACCTGGCCGAGCTGGCTCGGCCCTGCCGGCATCGCCATCGACCATGTCCTGGCCCGGCACCTCGCCCTCGGCGGGGCCGAAGCGATCGATCTCCCGGGCAGCGACCATCACGCGATTAGAGCCGGTTTCTCTCTGATCGGGAAGTGACCCCCGCCGCCGCCCGGCGCTTCCGCTCAGCGCCTCAGAGGAAACCGACCTTCGATACCGTGTTCAGGTTCTCATTTTTGCGATGCGACTCGACCCGGCCATCGAAGTAGAGGAAATTAGCCTGCTTGCCGCCGCGATGGCGGAAATGCAGCCTGCCGTTGTTCTCGAAATAATCGCCGCCGCCGTAGCTCTCCTGCAAGAGGGCGGTACGCGACTGCTCGGCGAAGCGCAGCCGGGGCGCACCGAGGCAATAGAACTTCCACCCCTTGTAGGCCTCGTGCCGCGACGCGGGCGGATCGATCACCTGCCCGTACTGCGAATACTTCGTCGCCACATCGCTATCGCCGCCGGCGGCGTACCAGTTGTAGACGAAGCAGCGCCGGTAGCTCAGCGGCGGCGGATTGAACTTCGGGCACAGCAGGCTGTTGCCGTTCGCCCCGTCCATGCGCGGCAGCTTGGCGCCCGAATCGGCGAGCAGTTCGGTGTTGATGATGTTGTTCCACGACACCGATCCGGTGGTCGCATATGCCGATCCCACCATGCGACCGCGATTGTCGGCCTCGAACTGCAGCAGGTAGACGCCGGTCTGGCGCATGTTGCCGGCGCACCTGGCCTGGTAGGCCAGCTCCTTCACCGTGCGCATGGCGGGCAGCAGCATGGCCGCCAGCACCGCCACGACGGCGAGCACGACGAGGATCTCGACCAGTGAGATGGCGCCGCGATGGCGGTGTGTGTTTTTCATAGTATTTCGTGTTACCTATTTTAAAAATTAGAGTCCGACCTGAACCATCGTGTTCTTCGCCGGATCGGGGACCCCCGCGACGTGGCCGTCGACGAAGAGCACGTTCGTCGACTGCCCGCTCTTGTGGCGATAGCGGAGGTTGCCGATCCCGTAGATCGTGTCTCCGCCCTGCTCCACCTCCCCGAGGAGGAGCTTCAGCGGCTTGGCGGTGAATCGATCGATGTGCGCGCCGAGAAAGTAGACGCTCCACCCGGCCCAGGCGCTGCCACGGGTCGCCGGAGGATCGAAGACCTGCCCATAGCTCGATTTCTTGGTCGTCGCGTTGTACGACCCCCCGGCCGCGACGTCGCTCAGCGCCCAACCACGGCGATAGGAATCCACCGGCTTGAAGCTGCGGCAGCCGAGTTCGTTCAAGCCTGGTGTACCCATCCGCGGCATCCGCACCGCCGAGTCGGCCAGCAGTTCAGAATTGATGATGTTGTTCCACGATATCGAGCCATTGCCGTCGTGCCCGCCGCCCGGGAAGCGCCCGTCGTTCTCGTTGCCGTATTGCAGCAGGTAGGTCCCGGCCTGACGCATGTTGGAGGCGCAGCGCACCTGTTCCGCAGTGCTCTTCACCGCCTTGATCGCCGGCAGCAGGACGCCGGCAAGCACGGCGACGATGGAGATCACCACCAGCAGTTCGATCAGCGTGAATGCACGCGTCCTGCTCATGGTTATTATAGTAACACGGGTTTCTTTAATATCAAGGACTGGGATACCCGCCCAGGTACACAGCATCGGCCGATGTCCGACAGAGCCATGGCGTCATGATAGGCATGCGTGGTTGGCGGGCAATCCACGTCGGGAAGACTCGCCACACGACCGCCTCAGGGGGCTTCGGGCCAGGTGCGGTGGAAGGGGACCACGGCCTCGGCTTCCGGTAGCGGCCAGTCGTCGCTGCGGAACGGAGCCATGGGCAGGCCCTCCGGATCGACGACGTTGAACGCCGGATCATCATCCCAGGCATAGCGGATCGCGACGGCCTCCGGGACGGCATCCGACCACACCGCGATGCGATCGGCGGCGACGATCTCGGCCGCCGCCGGAACGAAGCGCCGATCGGAACCGGCCACCACGAAGCCCACCGGAGGGCGTCCATCGATGGTCGCGACGCCCGCACCGGCATCGCGCACGGTGACGATCCACCGCCGGCCGTCGCGGGCCATCGCCAGGGGACGCGGACCCGACCAGGCCATCGGCCGGCCATGCACGTTGGCCAGCGCCGCCCGCGCCAGGCGCGCGCCGACCTGCCATTTCTCGCGCGGATGGATATCGCGGCGCTCGCCGAGACCCAGGGTCACCACCAGATGCACGCCCGGGACCTCAGCCGCGACGGCCGCCTGGGCATCGCGCAGCACCTCCCACGGCCCCTGGTCCTGCCAGTCATAGGGGCAGGAGCCGGTCTCGAACTCGGGCAACTGCGCGACGATGACCGGCAGCTGGGGATCGCTGAACGCGGCCCGCCAGGAGGACACCAGCAGGCTGAGCAGCCGCCGGTACTGCACCGGACGATCGCTGTTGGATTCGCCCTGATACCACAGCACGCCGCGGAGGGCGGTCCCGGTCAGCGGCGCGATCATGCCGTTCCACAGCACGCCGGGGCGCAGCGGGCTGTCGGCGGCCTGCGGCCGCGCCGGCTCGTGCGGGGTGAAGGGACCGCCGACCGGCATCGCCTTCCACTGCTCGAAGCGGCGGCCATGCGCCGCCTGCCAGGCATCATGCTCGGTCTGCCAGGCGGCGGTGAGGCGCGTACGTTCGGCATCGAGCCAGGCCCAGCGCGCCAGGATGCGACGCCCGTCATCGGTCGGCTCCAGCGCAGCCCGCGGGATCCATGCCTCGCAGAAGGTGCCGGCGCGATTGCTCTGGATCAGGCCGATCGGCACATCCTCGCCCCCGGTCTGCACCGCGCGGGCGAAGGCGATGGAGACAGCTGAGAAACCCTCCGCCGCCTCCCCCTCGCACCGGCTCCATCCGCCCTGGTCGGGCGCCGGCGCCGCCTGCGGCGAATCCGCGACCCGCGAGCGGATGCGCAGCAGCCTGATGCGGGCCCCGGCGAGGGACGCGAGATGGCGCTTCGCGCCGGCGATGTCGCGCATCGGGAAGCCCATGTTCGACTGCCCCGAACACAGCCAGACATCGCCGATCAGCAGATCGCGCAGCACCAGGCTGGCTCCGCCGGCATCGATGCGCAGGTCATGCGGACCACCCGCCGCCAGGGACGGCAGCTCCACCGACCACGAGCCATCCGCCGCCGCGGTGCCGGAAGCCTGCGCGCCGGCGATGCGCAGGACGACCGCCACCCCCGGGGTGGCGCTGCCGGCGATGCGCAGCGGCTGTCCCCGCTGCAGCACGGCGCCATCGCCCAGGTAGGGTTGGATCGTCAGCGGCTCCGCCGCCGCGGCGGCGGCGGCGGCGAGCAGCAAGGCGAGGATCGCCAGGCGCATCACGGCTTCTCCACCAGGGAGCGCTCCAGCCTGGCCTGGACCGGGGCGAGGACCACATAATCGAGGTTCATGCCACCACCGGCGCTGTTGACCAGCCGGATGACATGCGACCCCTTCTCCAGGCGTACCGGCAGGGCGTCGGAAAAGCCGGGCAAGGCGAGCGGCACCAGGCTCCACTGGTCGGCGCCGTTGGACCAGCCGCCGGTGCCGGGCAGCGTCGCGACCTCCAGATCGGGATGGATCGCCTTGCCATCGACCAGCACGCCGCGCGAGGCCTCCTCGCCCTCAACGCAGTACTTGAGTCCGATCTGGTACCAGCCGGTGTGCTCGACCTGCATGGTGTATTCGACCCAGTGGCCGCGGTTGTTCCAGCCGCTGAGACAGGTGCCGCGGACGCCGGTCTTGTTGGCCGGGAAGCTCGCCTCGCCACCGCCCTGGGCGCTCGGGGATTCGGCCTCGGCCACCACGAGATAGTCGGCGGGCGCCGGCTCGCGCGCCGCCGCCGCCTTCAGTTCGGCCAGCAACATCGCCTTCGATTCCTCGACGTTGGCCACG
>JAFLCQ010000026.1 GCA_017302815.1 Planctomycetota bacterium | reverse complement strand
CGGCGGTGGCGCCCAACGCCCGCAACGCCGAGGCGATGGAGGCCCTGCGCGCTGCGCTCAGCCCGGCGGCAGGCGGTGGTCAGGCCCCGGCTCGCTGAGCCCGTCCAGCCAGCCCCTGGCGGTGCCAGGGAAGGCGTCGTAGTCGGGGATGTAGGGCTTCAGGTCGAGGACGGGCGTGCCGTCGAGCAGATCGTGCTCGTCGATCCACAGCCGGCAGCCGTGCACCCGCACGATGCGAGCGCTGGTGAGGCCCAGCGGGTTCGGCCGGTCCGGGCTGCGGGTGGCGAAGACGCCGCGCTTCACCGTGTCGCGCGGCGGCACCAGCTGCTGGTTCCAGCCGCGGGACCAGTGGAACCAGGCCAAAACCCAGACGCGGTCGAAACCGGCGAGGTCCTTGAGGGCGTTCTGCAGACCGGGACGCAGGACGATGCAGGCGCGGACGTCCGGACCCACGACGCCCTGGCGCGGGGCCTCGGTACGCTGCTTCCATGGCGATCGCACCACCCCGACCGGACGCAGCTGGAAGGCCGCGTCGGCAGGCAGGTCATAGCGCGGCAGGCCGGCGCCGTCCGGGGACGGGATCGGACCGGACACCCTTCACTTCCCGAACATGCGCGCCGCGTCGGGATCCAGCTCGATCAGCGCCGAGGCGGTGACGATGAACATCCCCGCGCCATCCGGGCTGCGCAGCTTGACCTCGCCCCAGCCGACACGCTCGCCATCCCATTGCAGCTGACGGCCGCGCGGCGGGGTGAAACGCATCTCATCGGCCAACCGCCAGGGACCGCCCAGCGGGATCTCAAGCGCCGTGCTGTTGTCTCCCGGCAGCAGCTTCGGCCCGCTCGCCATGGTGGCGACGACCTTGGCCTCGTCGCGGACCAGCACCGGCACGGGGCCGCGCAGGCCGAAGCGCTGCGCACCCTCGGCCGCGCCGAGATCGAGCCATTCGCCGCGCTTGCGTCCCGAGACCTGCACGCGGCCATCCGTCTCCAGCAGCATCACGCTGCCGCCCGCCCGCCAGGCATCCGCGAGCTGCAACCGCTGCATCGCATCGGCGGGCGCACCGAGCGCCTTCTCGTAGACCCGGGCGCCCTCGCGGTAATAGCGGCCGGTAGGCGCGAACCACGACCATTCCGGGCAGTCCGGCCGGGGAGGACCGCCGTCGGCATCGCCGCTGGCGATGGCCTTGCCGTCGAATCCGGCGGACCACCAGGCACGATTGGGGCCGCGACCAAGCACGAGGTCAGGCTGGTACACAGCCACCTGCAGATCATCCGCCTCGACCGGCATGGCCACGGTGACCGACCGGCGCTTGCCGGCATCGGCAGACAGCCACTGCAAACGCCAGGATGGACGCCCATCCTTGCGATGGGTGGTGAGGGCGACATCGCGCCGCTTCACCTGCACATCCTGCGCCTCGCCCGACCACAGCTCGGCCTTGTCGGGGCCATAGAGGGCGAAGCGCTGCGGCTTGTCGAACTCCAGGCGCAGGCAGTGCATGTCGCTGGTCGCCCAGCGGATCGGCGCCGGGGCGTCGAGATAGCGCGAGCGCACAGGGGCCTCGCCCGTGAGATCGACCAGATCGAGCCCTGCATCCTTCCACACCCACAAGGCCGCGGCCCGGTCGTAGGCCGGGGACAGGTCGCCCTGGATGAGCGCCGCCGGCTTGGCGGCGGGGTTCGCCGCCAGGTCGGCCCAGCGCCACAGCGCGAGGGTGGACGGCTGCTCGGTCATGCCGCCGGCGTTCTCGCCCAGGAGGTCGCCTGCGGAGATCACCTGGGCGCCATAGCCGGAAGCCAGCACCAGCCACGAGCCCACCGTGACCATGCCCGCGGACGAACCCAGCGCCGGCGCGTCCATCAGCGGCGCCTCCGTGCCATCCTCGCGGATCAGCAGGGCCTTGTCCTTGATGATGCAGGCCGCGATCCCGGGGCCCGCCGCCCCGGCGATGATCGACGTGCGCTTGTCGCCACGCACCAGCAGCGGCCCGACGTCACCGAGGCCACGCGCGAGAAGCCAGGCTCCGGCGGGGCCGATGCCATAGGGTTCGCGGCATTCGCCGACGATCCAGGTCTTCTTCTCGGTAGCGATGGCGACATTGCGGGTGCGGCGCCGTTCGGCCCCATCCTCAGTCACCACGATGGTTGCAAAGGCCTTGCCATCATATGACAGGGCGAGTTCCTCGCCCCAGTGCTGCACTGGCGTGAGCTCCAGCCGGGTCTCCAGCTGCGGCCGTCCATCCGCCAGCGCCACCGCGCCGAATTCCAGCGCGACCTTGCCATCATGGCGGACGCGCCGGACCGTGCCGATGACCTTGCCGCCATATCCGGTCTGCTGCCAGCCGCCGATGGGACGCAGGCGCACGGACGGCTGCACCGGACGTCCATCCGGAGCGGCGACCCAGGCGCGTTCGGCGGTGGCCATGACGACGCGATCCCCGAGATCGCACACGTGGGTCACATAGGACGGGAGGGCGAAGCGTATCTCGCCCACGACGGTGCTGTCGCCCAGGGCCGATCCCAGGCGCACCGCCGGCTTGCGGTCGCGGGCCCAGGACTCCAGCTGCAGGCAGGTCCAGGCGTCGCCCTGCTTGAGGGACTCGCTCCACACCGTCTTGGCCTGCGCCTTCGGATCCACCTCTCCGGCCAGCAGGGTCGAGGCGACGAGCAGGCCGGCGACGGTCGTGCGCATGTACATACTACGTCCTCGGCCGACCCGCCGCTGAGTCAGAACGGCTGCGGCGGGGCTGGGCGGCCAAGCAGATCGTGCAGCGCGCGAACGTCGCTCAAGACCAGATCCAAACGCTTGGCCGGAATCATGTTGGGGCCATCCGACAGCGCCTTCCTGGGCTGGTCGTGGGTCTCCAGGAAGATGCCTTCCACACCCACCGCCATGGCTGCGCGCATCAGCATCGGGGCGTAGTGCCCGGCGCCGCCCGACGAGGTGCCCTGGCCGCCGGGCATCTGCACGCTGTGGGTGGCGTCGAAGACAACCGGCACGCCCAGGCTGCGCATGATCGGCAGGGCGCGGAAGTCGGTGACCAGGGTGTTGTAGCCGAACGACGAGCCGCGCTCGATGAGGATCGGCCCGCGGCCGCCGGCATGGCGGAACTTGGCGACGATGTTGCCGCAGTCGTGGGGGGCGAGGAACTGCCCCTTCTTGATCGAGGTGGCCACGCCCGAGCGCGCGCAGGCCTCGACCAGGTCGGTCTGGCGGCAGAGGAAGGCCGGCACCTGGATGAGGTCGACGATCTCGGCCAGGGCGGCGACCTGCTCGCGTTCGTGCACGTCGGTGGTCACCGGCATGCCGAACTCGCGCTTCACCCGCGCCAGGACCTTGAGGCCGTCCGCCAGGCCCTGGCCGCGGAAGCTGGCGTGGCTGGTGCGGTTGGCCTTGTCGAAGCTGGCCTTGAAGATCACCGGCAGGCCGGCCTTGGCGGCGGCCTTCTTCACGATCGCCGCCATCTTCAGGCAGTGGCGCTCGGACTCGATGACGCAGGGCCCCATGATCATGACGGGGAGCGGGCCGCCGACGGCGATGCCCTTGGCGATGGTGACGGGCGTGATCTTCGTGGACATGCGCGGGCATGCTGGCCCTGCGCCCGGCTTTGCACCCATCAATCGGCGGCGGACCACCGGTGCGTGCGCCCCGGATCCGCAGCGGGATGGACGGTGTCACCGCGACGCACCGCGGCGTCCTTGCCGACCAGGGCCTGCACCTGCATCCCGGCCCAGCGCAGGGTCACCAGCAGGGCGGCTCCGAGATGCTCGACGAGTTGCACCTCCGCCGGAGCGGAACCGCCGGCCAGGCGCAGATCCTCGGGGCGGATCCCCAGCAGACAGCGTCCGGCGGGATCGCCGGCAGCGCGCGGGACGATGGCGACCCCGCCAGCCGTCCAGCCTCCCCCAGCATCCTCGGCCGGGAGCAGGTTGATGCGCGGCAGACCGACCAGACGCGCGACCGCCGGCGAGACCGGGCGCTCGTACACCGCGCGCGGCTCCCCCTGCTGCAGTATGCGCCCGCCGTCCAGCACCGCGACGCGGTCGCCCATCGACAGGGCCTCGGCCTGGTCGTGGGTCACGTACAGCATCGGCGTCTTCAGTTCGCGCCGCAGCACCGCCAGCTCGACGCGCAGGCTCTCGCGCAGCTTGGCGTCGAGGTTGGTCAGCGGCTCGTCCATCAGGAACAGGCGCGGACGGCGTACGATGGCGCGGCCGATGGCCACCCGCTGCATCTGCCCACCAGACAGCCGGCTGGCCGGCCGGTCGAGGTAGTCGGTAAGGCGCAGCATGCGCGCCGCCCAGGCGACGCGCTCGCGGATCGCGTCCGCGCCCATCGCCCGGCCGGGCGCGCGCAGCGGGAAGGCGATGTTCTCGCCCACCGTCCAGTCGGGGTAGAGCGAGAAGTTCTGGAAGACCAGGGCGACATCGCGTTGGGCTGGCGACAGGCCGACCGCATCGACGCCGCCGAGGGTGATCGATCCGGCATCCGGCGCCTCCAGCCCGGCGATGCAGCGCAGCAGGGTGGTCTTGCCGGCCCCGGTCGGACCCAGCAGCACCAGCAGCTCGTCGGCGGCGAGGTCGAGGTCGACCCCAGTCAGAGCCTGCACCGCGCCGAAGCGCTTGGTGAGGCCGCGGATGGCGAGGGCCGCGCTCATGCCAGCCTCCGTCCGTCACCGGGGGCGAAGCACAGCACATGCGCCGGATCGACGCGCAGGCCGACGGCATCGCCGGGCCGATGCGCCGCGCCGGGCGGCAGGCGCATGACCAGGCGGCCGCACGGACAATCGAGGTGCAGGTTGCGCCAGGCGCCGAGGTATTCGTCCATCACCACCACGCCGCGCAGCGGGCCGGCGTCGTCGGGGTGGAGGTACTCCGGTCGCACGCCCAGCACCACCGGACCATCGGGCAGGGCGACGGGCAGGCCCAGCGGCGCGCAGACGCCGCCCGTCACCAGGCCGTCGATGCGGTTCATGCCCGGGCTGCCGACGAAGGCGGCGGTGAACAGGTCGGCAGGGCTCTCGTAGACCTCGGACGGGGTGCCGGCCTGGCGGATCACGCCCTGGTCCATCACCACGATGCGGTCGGCGAGGGTCATCGCCTCCTCCTGGTCGTGGGTGACGTACAGCGTGGTGACGCCGTGCTGCAGCTGCTGCGCGCGGATCACCTCGCGCAGCTCCTCGCGGCGGTCGCTGTCGAGGGTCCCCAGCGGCTCGTCCATCAGCCACAGGCGCGGCTGGCGCACCAGGGCGCGGCCCAGCGAGATGCGCTGCTGGTCGCCGCCCGGCAGCTGGCGCGGGAAGCGCTCCAGCAGGTGCGTCACGCCCAGGGCGGCGGCGATGTCATCCACCCGCACCTCGCGCTGCATCTTCGCCAGGCCGGTGTTCTCCAGCGGGAAGAGCAGGTTGGCACGCACCGACAGGTGCGGGTAGAGGGCGTAGAACTGGAAGACCATGCCGACGTCGCGCTGCGACGGCCGCAGGCGGGTGACGTCGCCGCCATCGAGGCGGATCGTCCCCGCCGTCGCCTCCTCCAGCCCGGCGACCATGCGCAGGGTGGTGGTCTTGCCGCAGCCGGATGGTCCCAGCAGGACGATGAACTCTCCGCGTTCCACCGCCAGATCGATGCCGCGCACGGCATGGAAGCCGTCGGGGTAGCGCTTCTCCAGCCGTTCCAGGGCGAGGAAGCTCACGAACGCCTCGGCAGGTGCGAGGTGACGATGTGCGCCACGGTTCCCGCCAGCAGGACCCAGAAGCCGACGCCCAGCCCGCCGCGCCACCATGGCTGCAGCATCAGTGCGCCGCCGGCCAGCATCACCGCGATGGCCGCAACGTCGGCGATCGTGGCGATCCGACCCCGGACCCCGGACCCCGGACCCCGGACCCGGCTCATTGCTTGATCGTCCCGAAGGTGACGCCGCGCAGCAGATGCCGGCGGATGAGCAGGGTGAAGACCATGATCGGCAGCACCGACACCAGCACGCCGGCGGCGACCTGCGGCCACGGCACGCCGCTGATGTTCCCTTGCAGGCCGGCGAAATAGACCGGCACGGTCACCCCGCGCTGGTTGTTCAGGGTCAGGGCGAAGCCGTACTCGTTCCACGCCGCGATCAGGCAGAAGACCGCCGTCACCGCCATGCCGGTGCGCGCCTGCGGCACGATGATGCGGACGAAGGCCTGGATGCGGCTGTAGCCGTCGACCAGCGCCGCCTCCTCGTAGGCCTTGGGGATCTCGTCGATGAAGCCCTTCATCAGCCACACCGCCAGCGAGAGGTTGAACACGGTGTAGAGCAGGATCAGGCCGAGATGGGTGTTCTGCAGTTCCATCTGCCGGTACATCACCAGCACCGGCGCCACCACCGCCAGCGGCGGCATGAAGCGGGTCGAAAGGATGAAGAACAGCCAGTCCTTGGCCCCGGCGATGCGGAAGCGCGAGAAGCCGTAGGCGCAGCAGGTGCCCAGCGCCACCGCGGCGATGGTCGAGCACACGCCGATGATGGCGCTGGAGAGGAAGTAGCTCCAGAAGGGCTGCGCCGTGCCCTCGCCGCCGCCGGCCAGGCCGGCATAGCCGTCCAGGGTGGGGGCGAAGGCGTGCGGCGACGCCGATCCCGCCAGCGGCAGCACCTTGAGGTCGAGGGAGGTCGCGTCGGCCGGCGATTTGAACGAGGTCAGCAGCAGCAGGAGCAGCGGCGCCGCCGCCAGGGCGGCGTAGACACCCAGCAGCGACCAGCGCAGGACGGCGAGACCACGCATCAGCCCTCCCTCCCCTGCCGCGCCGCCATCCAGTCGAGGTAGCGGGTGAACAGGGTCGCCACCGCGATCACCCCCACCAGCACGACGATGGCGTAGGCGGCACCCAGGCCGACCTTCTGGTTGGCGAAGGTGGTCTGGTAGAGCAGCGCCGACACCGTCTGGGTGGCCTGGTCGTTGGGGCCGGTGATCGCCATCACCAGGTCGAACTGCTTGAGGGCGTCGGTGGCGCGCAGCAGGACGGCCAGGCCCAGCAGCGGCGCGCACAGCGGCAGGGTGATGCGGGCGAACACCCGCCAGGCCGGGGTGCGGTCGATCTCGGCCGCCTCGTAGAGCTGCGCCGGGATGGCATTGAGGCCGGCCAGCGCGATCAGCATCATGAACGGCGTCCACATCCACACGTCGACCAGCAGCAGGCACAGCAGCTTGAACTCGGTGCGCCAGGCCGGCTGCGACAGGCCGGCGAGGCCGAGGATCTGGTTCAGCGGGCCGTAGGTGCCCTCCAGGATGAGGTTCCAGAACAGCCCCATGACCGCCGGCGACAGCATCATCGGCAGCAGCAGCACGGCCAGCAGAGGCGTCTTGCCGCGGAAGTCGCGGCGCAGGGCCAGCGCGAGGGCGAAACCGAGGGCCAGCTCGATCGCGACCGCCAGGACGGTGAACAGCGCGGTGGTGCGCAGGGCGGCGCCGTATTTGGCGGCGAAGCTCTTGTCGCTGAAGATGGTGGCGTAGTTGCGCCCGCCGACCCACTCCCAGGTGCCGCCGCTGAGATCGGCGTTGGTGAACGAGAGGACGATGTTCCAGGCCAGCGGGAAGAGATTGAAGGCGATGAGCAGCAGCAGCGCCGGTCCGACGAAGGACCACGCCAGCATGCGCGTACCGCCCGTGCCCGGCATCCCCGCCATGGCCGGAGGCTACTTCGCCAGGCCGGCTTCGGCGAAGATGCCGGCGTGCTCCTCGGCCAGGGCATCGAGGGCGGCCTTGGCCGGCTTGGTGCCGTCCAGCGCCTCGCCGAGGTGGCGCTGCGCCGCCGCCAGCAGCTCGTTGTACACCGGCACGTTCCAGAAGTCCTGCACCATGTCGATCGAGTCGGCGAGGGCGGCGTTGTAGGGCGTGGCGGAACGGAAGGCGGGCGATTTCAGGATGGCGGCGTTGGCGGTGAAGCCGCCTTCCTTGCGGATCCACGCCTGCTGCTGCTTCTCCTGCAGGAACCAGGCGATGAAGCGCTTCGCCGCATCCTGCTTCGCCGGGCTGGTCTTGGCCGAGATCGAGAAGCCCTGGCCGCCCAGGCTGCACGCGCGCCTGCCGGCATGGCCGGGCATGGCGAAGAACCCGGCCTTGTCGCCCATGCTCCGGGCCACGCCGGGGAAGAAGGCGAAGTAGTCCATCATCATCGCGGTCGAGCCGTTGGTGAAGGACTCCAGGCACTGCACGTAGTCGAAGTTGGCCGCCCCGGCCGGGGCGTAGGCGAGCAGCGACTTCATGAACTCCAGGCCGGCGACCGCGCTGGGCGAGTTCACATGGCCGTCGGTGGCGAAGGTGGCGGGATCGCCCCAGCCGCCGCCGAAGGACCACAGGAAGTTCTGGTAGCCCATGACCAGCGAGTCGTAGCCGCGGCCGGTGAGGATGGCGCAGCCGAAGCGCTTCTTGTCGGGACGCTGGAAGAAGGAGGCGATGTCGCGGAACTCCTCCCAGGTCGCGGGCACCGCCAGGTCGCGGCCGAACTTCGCCTTGAAAGCGGCCTGCTCGGCCGGGTCCTGGAACCAGTCGCGGCGGTAGGCGAAGCCGCAGGCGTCGGTTTCCAGCGGAGCGGCGAAGTACTTCTTCGAGCCGGCTGGGTATTCGCAGAGGTTCGCCAGCGCCTTGGGGTGCAGGGCCGCCATGTCGACCGCGCCGGGCAACCAGGCGGTGAGATCCAGGTACAGGCCCTTGCTGGCGCCGCGCCCGATCCACTGGCTGTCGCCGACCACCGCATCGAAGGAGGTCTTGGCGTTGCCGAAGTCGAGGAAGACCTGGTCCTGGAAGTTCGACCATGGGATCTGGTGCACCTTCACTGCGATCCCCGTCTCCTTGGCGAAATCGTCGCCCAGCTGCTGCAGGCCGTCGGACGGCGCCCACTGCGCCCACCACACGGTGATGCTGTCGCCGGCGGAGGCGAGGCTGGCGGTGAGGGACAGGGCGAGGGCGAGGCAGAAGCGGGGCATGGCGCGGATAGTTGTGCGCAGGACCTTGGCAGTCAACCGGATACGGAGGTCGTCCGAGGTCAGCGTCCATCCCTGGGTCTTCCGCCGTTCCGGCCGCCCGGCGTTGAGTTATACGCACGCGATGCAGACCGCACCCGCCCCCCGCCCCGCCTCGTCCTACGGCTTCGACCACGCCTGGTTCCGCCTTCCCGACGGCTTCCCGCTCGGCGACTGCCACGGCCTGGCCGTCGACCGTCGCGACCACGTCTTCCTGCTGCAGCAGAACGGCGACACCAACCGGCCGGCCCTGCTCGAATTCGCTGCCGACGGCAGCTTCGTACGCGGTTGGGGCAACCGCTTCTCACCCGGGGCCCACGGCCTCCTGTACGACCAGCGCGCGGACGGCGAGTTCCTGTGGATCGTCGATCACAACCTCGGCGCGGTGGTGAAGTGCACCCTCGATGGGCACGAAGTGCTGGAACTGCCCCGTCCGCGCCACCCCGCCTATCCCGGCGGCAACGGCTACAAGCCGACCGACGTCGCCGTCGCCCCCGACGGCGATGTCTACGTCACCGACGGCTACGGCCAGTCCCTGATCCACCGCTACGCCGCCGACGGTTCCTACAAGCAGACCATCGGCTGGAAAGGCAACGGCCCCGGCCAGTTCGACTGCCCGCATGGCATCTGCATCGACGCCCGGGGCGCCGAGCCGGTGCTGCTGGTCGCCGACCGCGCCAACGTGCGGGTGCAGGTGCTGTCGCTCGATGGCGAGCACCGCCAGAGCATCATCTCGCGCGGCCTGCGCTATCCCTGCACCGTGCGCGTGCGCGGCGACCTGACCCTGATCCCCGACCTCTTCGGCGCCGTGCTGGTGTGGGACCGCGACTACCGCCATGTCGCCACCGTCGGTGCGCACCCCGAGATGCGTGCCGGCGAATGGCCGCGGCACGTCGCCGGCTACCCCAACGTCCCGCGCGAGGACCGCATCCCCGGACGCTTCATCAGCCCGCACGGCATCGCTGCCGACAGCCGCGGCTGCATCCTGGTCGGCGAGTGGCTGCGCGACGGCGGCCGGCTGACCCGGTTGACGCCGCGCTGAAACCTCAGGCCGGCTGCAGGACCTGCAGCTGCACCCCGGCCACGAGATCCTTCACCCGCTCGCGGTAGGCTGCCATATGCGGCGCCTCCAGGTGCAGGCGGAGGGCGGCGAGGTCGCTCCACTGCTCGATCACCACCACCACGTCCTGGCGCAGGGCGGGCTGCACGGGAATGCCGCTGGGCGTGTCGATCGCCGGACCGTAGGCCAGGCAGCCGTCCTCGGCCAGGACGTCGGGGACGACGCGATGGAACTCGGCCAGGAAGGCATCCCGCTTGCCGGGCTTGACGGTGATGGTGGCGATGACGTGGATCATGCCGGCATGGTCGCCCATCCGCCATCCGCGCAAGACGGCGGTAGAAGCCCTCAGCCGCGGTCGCGGAATACCGCCGCGGCCTGCTGCAGCGAGGCGTCGACGGTGCCGATCTGGCTGGAGATCCCCCCGACCGTCGCGGCGGAGCTGCCGGCGGCGCGGGCGCTGTCCGCCAGGTTGCTGGAGTTCGACGACAATTCGTTGGTCACCGCGGTCTGCTCCTCGACCGCCGCGGCAATGGAGGTGGTCGCCTGGGCCAGATCCCCGGTCGCTCCGGCGAGGTTGCGCATCGCAGCGTCCATCGACGCGGCATCCGACTGCACCGCAGACAACCGCTTGGCGATGCCTGCCGCAGCCTCCTTCGCCTGTCCGGCCAGAGCCTTCACCTCGCCGGCGACGATCGCGAAACCTCGCCCGTATTCGCCGGCGGCGGCGGCCTCGATGGTGGCGTTCAACGCCAGCAGGTTGGTCTTGGCCGCGATCGACTCGATGGCCTTGGCGACGTCCCCGATCTCCGCTGCCGTCGCCGCCAGACGCTGCGCCGCCTGCAGTCCCTGCACCGTCTGCTGGCGGGCCTCCCCTGCCAGCCGGTCGGCCTGGCTGGCTTGACGCGAGATCTCGGCGATCGAGCTGCCCAGCTCGGTGGTCGCCGCCGCCACGCTGCGGGCACAGGCGGCGACCTCCTCGGCCAGTCCGGACTGCGACGCCGCGGCGCCGGAGAGCTGGTGCACCACGCCATCGAGCTCGTGCAAGGCCGGCCCGATGCGCTGGTCGAACTTCGCAACCGCCTTGCCATGGGATTCCGCGAGATCGAGCGTTGCCGCCTTGAGATGCGTCTGCAGGGAGGCGATGGCCAGCACGAGATCCTGCATCTCGTCGCGCCGATCCAGATCCAGCACCACGTCCTCGCCCCGGGCGAGGCGGTCGAGATCCGCGCCCAGCCGGGCCAGGGACGCGCGCAGCCGGGCCCGGCCGGCGAGCACAGCGATGGCAGCTCCTGCCAATGCGGCTATCCACAACCACGCAGCGGCCTGCGGATCCTGGCGCCAGGCGGCAACGATCCCCGCGATGCCGCAGACGAAAGCCGGCGCCAGGCACAGTCCGGTCCATCCGGCGATCCCCTGCCGCACAGCAGACCAGGCGGACCCGCGCAGCCGTCCGCGGTGCAGACCGATGGACGCACCGGCCCGCAACGCCGCATATGCTTCTTCAGCCCGGCGCCGCTCCTCGTCCGGCAGCCGGACGCGGACCGAGACATACTCGCTGACCCGCCCATCGCGCATGACCGGTGCGACCGCCGCCCTGACCCAGTAGCAGCCGCCATCCTTGCTGCGGTTCTTGACCGCCCCGACCCAGCAGCGTCCAGCGGCGATGTTGCGCCACAGATCGGCGAAGGCCTGAGGAGGCATGTCCGGATGCCGCAGGATGTTATGCGGCTGCCCCAGCAGTTCGTCACGGGCGAAGCCGCTGATCGCCACGAAGGCGTCATTGGCGCTGGTGATGATCCCCTGGGGATTGGTGCGGGAGACCAGGTACGCATCGTCCGGCACGGGATGCTGCACGGTGGTGACCGGGCCGTTGTCGCGCATGGAGTCCTCCGTGTGCGGCCAGTATACCCATCTCCAGACGACCTGGTCAAGCCGGTCCGCTGCCGCCCACCCATCTGCACAGCATCGGAGTCTCGCCTTGTACCGCTGTCGCAGTCCAGCACACTGACTGCATGGCGGATGCCGCGTCCTCGACCTCCATGCAGGCTGACCGCCTGGTCGCCATCGCCAGCGAAAGCGAGGACCGCTTCCGCCTCATGGCCGATGCCGCCCCGGTGCTGATCTGGGTGGCGGGAACCGACAAGAAATGCCATTTCTTCAACCGTCCCTGGCTGGACTTCACCGGCCGCACCCACGAGCAGGAAGAAGGCGACGGCTGGACCGAGGGCGTGCATCCCGAGGACATGCAGCGCTGCCTGCACACCTACGTCACGTCCTTCGACGCCCGGCTTCCCTTCACCATGGAGTACCGGCTGCGCCACCACGACGGCTCGTGGCGCTGGCTGCTGGACAACGGGGTGCCGCGCTTCCTGCCCGACGGGACCTTCGCCGGCTACATCGGCTCCTGCGTCGACATCACCGAGCGCAAGGAGGCCGGCGAGCAGCGGCTGCGCGCCAGCGAAGAGCGCTACCGCCGCCTGTTCATGTCCATGCACAACGGGTTCGCGGTGCATGAGGTCATCACCGACGCGTCGGGGGCCCCCTGCGACTACCGCTTCCTCAGCGTCAATCCCGCGTTCGAACGCCTGACCGGCCTGCCGGCGGCGGACATCCTCGGCCGCACGGTCCGCGAGGTTCTTCCCGGGATCGACCAGGCGTGGATCGAACGTCTCGGACGTGTCGGCCTGGGAGGCGAACCGGCCCACGTCGAACGCCACGACCCGACCCTGGACCGCTGGTACGACGTCGTCATCTATCGCGCCGAACCAGGCCAGTTCGCCACCGTCTTCACCGAGATAACCGAGCGCAAGCGCGTCGAACGGTCGCTGCGCGAGGCCAAGGCCGCCGCCGAGGCCGCCAGCGAGGCCAAGGCCCTGTTCCTGGCCAACATGAGCCACGAGATCCGCACCCCGATGAACGGCGTCATCGGCATGACCGAGCTGCTGATGGACACCGAGCTGGACGAACACCAGCGCCAATGCGCCGAGATCATCAATTCCAGCGGCCATGCCCTGCTGATGGTGATCGACGACATCCTCGACTTCTCCAAGATCGAGGCCGGGCGCCTACGCCTGGAGCGCACGGAATTCGATCTCCGGCGCATGCTCGAATCGACCTGCGAGGCCCTGGCCCAGACCGCGCATGGCAAGGGCCTGCGGCTGTCGCTGGTGGTCGATCCAGCCGTCCCCGGCATGGTCGCGGGAGACCCCGGCCGCCTGCGGCAGATCGCGACCAACCTGCTGGGCAACTCGATCAAGTTCACCATGCAGGGCGAGGTCGCGCTGCGCTGCGCCGTGGCAGGGCGCGAAGCCGGGGCGGTGCACCTGCGATTCCAGGTCGAGGACACCGGCATCGGCATACCGCACGCCGCCCGCGACCGCATCTTCCAACCCTTCGAGCAGGCCGACGCTTCGACCACCCGCAGCTTCGGCGGAACCGGTCTCGGCCTCTCCATCAGCCGACGGCTGACCGAGCTGATGGGCGGCATACTGGTGCTCGATGAGCGCGATGGGCCTGGAGCCTCCTTCTCCTGGACACTGCGCCTGCCGTACCGCGACGCCGCGCCGGCGACCACACCCACCGCGCCACTGCGCGGTGCCACGGTGGCCGTGGTGGGCATGACGCGCTGGAGCCGGGACGGCATCGCCGCCGGGCTCACCGCCATCGGCTGCCACATGGAGTTCAGCGAGGATCCGGACAGGGCGCTGGCGCGCCTGCGCCGCGGCCCGCCGGTTCTGGCGGTGCTGGCCGACGGCCAGGACCACGACCGCCTCGATGCCGCCATGCGCAGCGATCCGGCGCTCTCCGGCATCCATCTCATCCGTGTGGTCCCCCTGGGAGCGCCGACTCCTGGCGGCGCCTGCTGTCTCAGCGCCCCGATCCGACTCGACGCCCTGCGCCAGGCGTTGTCGCTGTCGCTGCGGAGCGGGCACCCGCAGCACCCGCCGGCCGGAACCATCGCCAGCGGACTGCGCGTGCTGCTGGTCGAGGACGACCCCATCAACCAGCTGGTGGCCAAGGCCATGCTCGAACGCCTCGGCGTCGAGGTGGTTCCGGCCTGCGACGGGCAGGCCGCCCTGCAGGAGCTCGGGGCCGTGACCTACGACGTGGTGCTGATGGACTGCCAGATGCCGGTGATGGATGGCTATCACGCCACCCGCGCCATCCGCAGCGGAGCCGCCCGCGTCCTCGACCCCAAGGTGCCGGTCGTGGCCATGACCGCCTGCGCCCTGGCCGGCGATCGCGAGCGCTGCATCGATGCCGGGATGGACGACTACCTCGCCAAGCCGGTCCATGCCGAGGATCTGCTGCGGATCCTACGCCACTGGTCCCGCCAGGGCTGAGTTGCCAGCCGCCGTTCGCGGACACGCTGCCGCCATGACGACCGAGCGAGCCGATGCCGTCATCCTCGGAGCCCTGCCCCAGGAGCTGGCCGCCTTCGAGCGGCGCATGCAGGGCGGCATCTGGTGCGGCGCGCGCATCCGTCTCGGCCTGACCGGGGTGGGCAAGCCGGCGGCGGCGGCGATGACGCAGCGCCTGATCGACCGGCACCAGCCCTCGGCGGTGATCTTCACCGGCGTGGCTGGCGCGTTGGAGGCGGGACTGCGCATCGGGGACATCGGCGTCGGCGTGGCCGCCATCGACGCCGAGCTGGACCTGCGCGCGCTGCTGCCCGGCTGGACCCTGGGTCGGCAGTTCGACGGTGGCCGCGTCTTCCGCTGCGATCCGCGCCTCGCTACCATCGCCCTGGCCTCCGGCGTCCCGCGCCTCTTCCCGGCCTACATCGCCAGCGGATCCGCCTTCCTCGATGCTGCCGGCAAACGGCGCTTCATCCGCGACGTCCTGCCCGACCTGGCAGCCGACATCGATGGCCGCACGCGCTTCCCCGATCTCATCGAGATGGAAGGCAGCGCGGTGCTGCAGACCGCCGCTGCGAATGGCATCCCGGCCCTGGCCATCCGCGCCGTCAGCGACGCCCTGGAAGGCGACGCCGCCGCCGACTTCGACGCCTTCGTGCGCGGAGCGGTGGAGGTCTACGCCGGGGTGGTCGAAGCCGTGCTGCGCGGCCTGCCCAGCATCGCCACCCAGCTGCGCCCGTAGGTCCGGCGCTCGCGCTCCTCCAGCGCATGCGCCGGCAGGTCCTCGCCGCGCTCGCCGCGGATGAGGACGATGCCGTCGGCGGAGACGGCTGCGGCGGAGAGCTCCAGCAACCGCGCCAGCATCGCCGGCTCCTCGCGGAACCACGGGAAGGGCGGATCGCAGAACACCAGGTCGAGGTCGCGCAGCCCGGGCAGGACCTGCTCGAAGCCGCGCGGATGCAGCCGCACCTGCGGCGGATCGGACAGCAGGCGCAGGTTGGCGCGGATGGTCGGCTGGGCGTGACGGCCCGGCTCGCACAGGTGCGCCTCGGCGGCGCCGCGGCTGGCGCACTCGATGCCGAAGGCGCCCGAGCCGGCGCAGGCGTCGACCACGCGCCAGCCGTCCATGCGCTGGCCCAGCCAGTCGAAGAGGGACTGCTTGATGCGGTCGGTCAGTGGCCGGGTGTCGAGGCCCGGCGGCGCCTCCAGGCGGCGACCGCGCCAGTCGCCGCCGATGATCCTCAACGCGCCCATTGCCCGGTGCCGTAGCAGGCGCGCAGGTCGTCCCAGAAGCCGGGGTAGGTCTTGGCGACACAGCCGGGATCGTCGACCGTCACCGCGCCGGTCGCGGCGCCAAGGACGCCGAAGCTCATGGCGATGCGGTGGTCGCGGTAGCAGTGCACGGTGGCCGGGGTGATCGGGCGCGGGATGACGCGCAGCCAGTCGTCCCCGTGCTCGACCTCCTGGCCGAGCTTGCGCAGCTCGGCGACCATCGCCGCCAGCCGGTCGCACTCCTTGATGCGGATGTTGGCGACGTTGCGGATGGTGGTCGGCCCGTCGGCCAGCGGGGCGATGGCGGCCAGGGTCATCACCGTGTCGCTGATGTGGTGCATGTCCGCTTCGATGCCGGCGAGATCGCCGACGCCGACCACGCGGGTGATCACCGCGCCGGCCTCGACCTGCGCGCCCATGCGCTTCAGCAGCTCGACGAAGGCGTGGTCGCCTTGCAGGCTGCGCGTGCCGAGGTCGGGCACCGTGATGTCGTGGCCGAGCGCGGCGAGGGCGAAGGGGTAGCTGGCGGAGCTGGCGTCCGGCTCGACGCGGTAGCCGCGGGCGCGGTAGGCGGCGCAGCGGCGGGCGCGGAAGCCCGTGCGCGCATCCTCGATCAGGCCGCCGAAGTCGGCGACCATGCGGCGCGTCATCTCGACGTAGGGCCGGCTGACCAGGGTGCCAACCAGCTCAATGTCCAGCGGGGCCTCGCCCAGGCCTGCGACCAGCAGGAGTGCGGTGAGGTACTGGCTGCTCTTGTCGGCGCGCAGGCGGATGCGGCCGCCGGCCAGACGCCCGCCATGCACGGTCAGCGGCGGGCAGCCGCTGGCGCAGTCGACCTGCACGCCGAGCTGGCGCAGGCCCTCCACCAGATCGGCGATCGGACGCTTCGCCATCGCCTCGTCGCCGACGAAGGTGACCTGGCCCGGCACCAGGACGGCGGCGGCGGCGAGGAAGCGTACGGTGGTGCCGCTGTTGCCGACGAAGATCGGCTGCGCCGGCGCGCGCAGGCGCGAGCGACCGCCGTCGATGATCAGCTGGCCGGGGCCGCCGTCGCGGATGGCGATGCCCAGCGCCTCCAGGCCCTCGCGCATGCGCTGGGTGTCGTCGCTGGCCAGCACGTTCTCGACCACGCTGGTGCCCTCGGCCAGGGCGGCCAGCAGCAGGGCACGGTTGGTGATCGACTTCGACCCGGGCACGTTCCAGGTGCGCCGCACCGTGCTGGCCAGGCGGGGGATGCGCAGGCTCATGCGCGCCCCCGGCGGATGGCATCGAGGGCGGCATCATGCACCAGGCCGTTGCTGACCACGGCGTTGTCGGAGCGGATCGACGGCGTGCCGGCGAGGTCGCTGAAGCGTCCGCCGGCCTCGCGCACCACCAGGCTGGTGGCGGCGACGTCCCACACCTTCAGCTGCGGCTCGACCACCAGCTCGGCGCGCCCGGTGGCGACCAGCATGTGACCGTAGGCGTCGCAGATGCCACGCTGCAGACCTGTGGTTGCGCACAGCTCGGCGAACACCGCATCCATGCGGTTGCGGGTGAACCACGACGGCGACTCGAAGCAGAACAGGCTGTCGGCGAGACGGCTGACGCGCGAGACCCGGATGGGCTTGCCGGCGAGGCGCGCGCCGCCGCCGAGCACCGCATCGTACCACTCGCCGAGACCGGGGATGCCGACCGCGGCAGCGACCACGCCATGCTCAGCGTGCTCGCAGGCGACCAGCACCGCCCACAGCGGTATGCCGCGGACGAAGTTGCGGGTGCCGTCGATGGGATCGACGATCCAGCGGTAGGGGCTGCTGCCCGCGCTCTCGCCGGTCTCCTCGCCCAACCAGGCGTCCACCGGTCGGCGTCCCCGGATGCAGGCGGCTATCGCCGCCTCCGCGTCGCGATCGGCGACGGTCACCGGACTGTCGTCATGCTTGGTCTCGACCTGGAGATCAGGCCTGCGGAAGTGGGCGAGCGCAGCCAGGCCGCCGGCCTGGGCGGCCTGCACCGCCAGATCCCGCAGCTCCGGCCACAATGGGTCCATATCAACCACAATCGGTCTCCGGAAAGCATGTTCGCGCCAGCCGCGGCCCTGCCAAGCCCCCTCGCGGCGGTACGGCTTGATAGGACAACGATATGCATGCTGGCAGGGCATGCCTCGACCTGGCGTGAACGGTGCCGCTGTTCAAACGTTACATATTCCTATGCTACCCGCCGTGGCCACACCCCCGCCGACCACCCCGCTCCCCCCTGAAGCGATCCCGCCGGGCACCGAGCTGTTCGGCTACCGGCTTGAAGGCGTGCTGGGACGCGGCGGCATGGGCACGGTGTACAAGGCGACGCAGCTGTCGCTGCAGCGGCCGGTCGCGGTGAAGGTGCTGGGCGGACGCTTCGCGCGCAATCCCGCCCTCGCCGAGGACTTCCTCAAGGAAGCCAGATCCACCGCGCGGGTGACGCATCAGAACCTGGTCATGGTCCACGACGTGCACGCGGCCCCGGATCAGCGCCTGTACGCCTACTCGATGGAGTACGTGCCGGGCACCACCCTCACGCGCATGGTGACCGAGCAGGGCCCGCTGAAGCGAGCTTCGGCCCTGCACATCGTCTACCAGATCGCCCAGGCCCTGGCCGCCGCGCATCGCGCCGACCTCATCCATCGCGACATCAAGCCCGACAACATCCTTGTTACCGGGAATGGCCTGGCCAAGCTCCTCGACCTCGGGCTGGTGCGCGACCGCCTGGAAGGCAGCGCCAACGCCGCCCGCAACCCGGGCAAGCGCATGCTGACCATCGTCGGCACGCCGGAGTGGTCGGCGCCCGAGCAGAGCCGCAACCCCGACGAGGCCTCGACCGCCAGCGACGTGTTCAGTCTCGGCGCCACCCTGTATTTCGCCCTCACCGGCCAGCAGCCCTTCTCCGGCGAGACCATCATCGATCTCATCGTCCGGGTCTGCACCGAGGAGGTGCGCTACCCCGGGACGATGTCGCGCGACTGCCAGCAGCTGCTCGACCTCATGCTGGCCAAGAGCGAGGACAACCGTCTCGCCGACGGCGGCGCGGTGGTCAAGGCGCTGGAGGACGTCGCCAAGGGCAAGACGCCGCGCCTGGACGACACCGGCAGCGGCGAGCTGGCCGCGATCGCCCCCGGCCGCACCCCGCTCCCGCGCCGCCGCCGCGTGCTGCGGCGGTTTCGTTATCGGCGGTAGCTTCTAGGGGCTGGCGCCCCTAGGACCCCCGGGCTTTGTCGGGGTTCGGTTTTCTCGCTGACGCTCGAAAACCGTGGGCGGATGGGCTGCGCCCATTGTATCCGCCCACCAGCCCTCGGCGCCCGCTTTTCGCTCTAGGGGCTGGCGCCCCTAGGACCCCCGGGCTTCGTCGGGCTTCGCTTTTCTCGCTGACGCTCGAAAACCGTGGGCGGATGGGCTGCGCCCATTCTATCCGCCCACCAGCCCTCGGCGCCCGGTCGCGCCTGCGGCGCTCCGATTGGATGCGGGGCGCTGCCCCGCACCCCGATCAGGCAAACGCCCCTACTCCTTGCGGCGGGAGTCGAGGACGATGGTGACGGGGCCGTCGTTCAGCAGCGAGACGGCCATGTCGGCAGCGAAGCGGCCGGTCGGGACCGGGCGTCCCAGCAGCGACGACAGGCGGTCGGCGAAGGCGCGGTAGAGGCGATCGGCTTCCTCCGGCTTGGCGGCGCGCAGGAAGTCGGGGCGGTTGCCATGCGCTGTCGAGGCCAGCAGGGTGAACTGGCTGACCACCAGGGCGTCGCCGCCGATGTCGCCCAGCGCCAGGGACATGCGGCCGCGATCGTCGGGAAAGACGCGCAGACGGTGGATCTTGCCGCACAGCCAATCGAGATCGCCGTCGCCATCTCCCTCCTCGACCCCAAGCAGGACGAGGAAGCCGCGGCCAATGCGGGCGATCTCGACGCCATCGACCGCGACAGCTGCCGAGGAGACGCGCTGCACGACAGCGCGCATCACTCCCCGCGGTAGAGGCGGTCGGCGAAGCGCGGATCGAGTTCGGGCACCGCGCGCACGCGCGCGCTGACCGCGTCGATGTCGTAGGTCACGCGGCGGAAGTAGACCGCATCGCCGCTGAACAGGGTGTAGCAGGCGCGCGGATCGCGGTCGCGCGGCTGGCCGACCGAGCCGACGTTGATCAGGTACTTGCCGTCGCTGACGTCGTAGCCGTCGGGCAGCTCGCCGGCGGCGAGGAAGCAGCGGTCGGCGGTGAACACGCCGGGACGGTGGGTGTGGCCGACGAAGCACAGGCGCGGGATGGCGTCGAAGATCTCGTCGATCTTCGACGGATCGGCGCCCTCCCACAGGTCGCTCTCCAGCACGTACTCCATCACCGGATCGCGCGGACTGCCATGCACCAGCAGGACGTCCTCGATCGCGTGCCGGATGGGCAGGGACTTCAGCAGATCCTGCACCGCCTTGCGCTTCGCGGCCGGATCCAGGGCCTCGATCTGCCGCCGCGTCCAGTCGATGGCGCGCTTCGCCCCGGCATGGAAGCCGAAGGCGCCGTGCAGCACGGCATGCTCATGGTTGCCCATGAGGAACAGCTTGCAGCGCGAGGTGACCGCATCGATGCACCACTCGACATCCGGGCCGTAGCCGATGACGTCGCCGAGGCAGTAGATGCGCTCGACCGTGCCGAGGCGATCGATGTCGTCGAACACCGCCTGGAGGGCGGGCCGGTTGGCATGGATGTCTGAGATGAATGCGATCACGGGTATGCGCCGGGCGGGAATATGCCGGAAGTACGGCGACGTCCAGTGCTGCTCATGTCCGGCCTGACGTGCGCTGCCGGCCGGAGGTGCGCCGGCGCAGCCGCTCGGTGCTCAGGCGCTTCCAGGTGGTGGCCCCGACCGCCGCCCCGCCGCCGATGGCGGCGCGGTACACGCCGATGACAGCCTCCCCGACCAGGGCGATGTCGTGCCGGCGGGCAGCCCCCAGGGCGGCGGCGGCCTCGGCCGCCCGCCGCTCGGTGGAAGCCAGCTGGCGCAGGGCGGCCGCCAGGGCGCGGGCGTCGCCCGGCTGCACCAGTTCGCCGTTGCGGCCATCCTGCACCAGTTCCTGCA
>JAFLCQ010000259.1 GCA_017302815.1 Planctomycetota bacterium | reverse complement strand
GGCCTGCTGGTGCACATCGGCGATCCGCTGGACCACGCCTTCGCCGCCACCCTGGTGCGGAAGCACGGCCACGACGCCATCGCCTGCGCCAACGACCTCACCGCCGCCGACCTCCTGCGCAGCCTGGCCGCCGCGCGCATCGCCGTGCCCAGCGCGGTACGCCTGGCCGGCTTCGACGACGTGCAGCACGCCAGCCGCCTGCCGGTGCCCCTCACCACCATGCGCCTGCCGTGCCGCGAGCTCGGCATGGTCGCCCTGCGCACGATGCTGGAGCGCATCGCGGATCCGCGGCTGCCGGCGCGGCAGATCCTGCTCGACGCCAGCCTGGTGGCGCGGCGATCCACCGCCGCTCGCCGCTGAGTTTGCCATGACATTCGCCGGCGGCCCGCCGGCGACGGTGACAGCGAGCGCGCAACGATGGGGACGTGAACCCCGACCAGCACCTCGCCGCCCTCCTCGCCCGCCGCCCCGAACTGCGCTCCTGCGCCGACGACATCACCGCCGCGCACCAGCTGTTCACCGCATGTTTCCGCGCCGGCGGCAACGCCCTCTTCGCCGGCAACGGCGGCAGCGCCGCCGACGCCGACCATTGGAGCGGCGAGCTGCTCAAGGGCTTCGAGTCGAAGCGCCCGATCGCCGCGCCCTGGCGCGCCCGCCTGCCCGCCGCCATGGCCGACCGCCTGCAGGACGCGGTGCCGGCCATCCCGCTGACCGGCTTCCCGGCCCTGCGCACCGCGGTGGCCAACGACATCGACCCGGTGCTGGAGTTCGCCCAGCTGGTGGTCGCCCTGGGCCGGCCGGGCTCGCTCTACGTCGGCATGTCGACCTCCGGCAACGCCGGCAACGTCTGCGCCGGGGCCGAGGTCGCCCGCGCCCGCGGCCTGCATGTTATCGGGCTCACCGGCGAGACCGGCGGCCGCCTGAAAGACCTCTGCGACGTGTGCATCCGCGTCCCCGAACGGCGCACCTGCCTGGTGCAGGAGCTGCATCTGCCGATCTACCACACGCTCTGCCTGATGCTGGAAGCAGAGCTGTTCCCGGCGTTTGCGTCCCAGACTGCGCCGGGATAGTGCCCCGCCCATGGACACCCTGCACGTCACCGAGACCACCTGGCGCGGCCTGCCCGCCTGGCGCATCGCCGGCCGCGAGCGCACTGCCGTCGTCACCGCCATCGGCGGCCACCTCGCCGCCTTCACCGACCTCGCCGCGACGCTGAACCCGCTGTGGGAGCCAACCTGGCCGGCGGCGGACCCGGCGACGGTGCGCCCGGGTCCGGCCTGCACCTGGGGCGACGGGCCCGAGGCCAGCCTGCTGGCAGGCATCGCCGGTTCGAACCTATGCATCCCGATCTTCGGCGGCCCCCCTGCCGGATCCGGTCTGCCGGTGCATGGTGATGCTGGGGTGTCGCGCTGGACCCGCGCCGACGCTCCAGCCGACGCCTTCATCGCCACGCTGCGTACGCCGCAGAGCGGCCTGGCGATCGAGCGCCGCCTGCGCCTCGACGGCCAGACGCTTGAGCTGTCCACCAGCGTGCGCCACGAGCGCAGCGGCGCCTACGACCTCGACTGGTGCGAGCATACCACCCTGGGCGGCGCCTTCCTCGACGGGGCCGAGATCGACGCCGGCATCGACGCCGCCTGGACCCCCGACCACGATCCGCTGCCGGGCGACATCCGCCGCTTCGCCGGCCGCCTGCAGCGCATCGCGCCGGCGCAGGCCCTGGCCCTGCCCGCAAGCGGCGATCCGCCGGTGGGCGACGTGCTCGCCGGGCGGGTCACCGCCGGGCGCTGGCAGGCGCGCAATCAGCGCCTGGGCTGGGTCCTGGACGCGCGCTGGGATCCATCCGAATTCCCCTGGCTGACGCTGTGGACGCAGCACCGCGAACGCAGCGGTCCGCCGTGGAACGGTCGCGAGCGCACCCGCGGCATGGAACTGTCCACCAGGCCCTTCCCCGAGCCGCGTAGCTACGCCGGAGCGGACGGGGGCTTCCAGGGCCGGCCGGTGCTGTGCCGCATCCCCGCCGGGACGGCGGTGACCAAGACGCTGCAGCTGCGCTGGAGCCGGATCTAGCTCGCTGTCTGGGCGACGACGGTGGCGATCACGCGGTGCTCGCGGCCGTCGACGAGGGCCAGCGGGATGGTGTCGCCGGCGATGGCGCGGCCGTCGACCTGCAGCGACACCGTGCCCCCGACCACCCCGTGCGGGTTCAGCACCGTGATGTCGAAGACCGTGCCGCGGTAGGTGCGGCGGACCGACGCCTCCTTCCAGGCGGTGGGCAGGCACGGCGCGATGCGCAGGCCGTCGTAGGACGCGCGGGCGCCGAGCATCTCCTGCAGCAGCACATTGTAGAACCACGCCACGCTGCCGGTGATCCAGGTGAACTCCATCTGGAAGCGGTTGTTGCGGTGGTCGGGTCCGAAGTACCCGTTGGCGAAGGCGAAGGGCGGCACCTTGCGCTTGGGATCGTCGGCGCCGCCGGCGAAGTACCCCGGTGCGATGCGGCGGAAGGTGTCATAGGCCTTGTCGGGCATGCCTGCCCGCAGCAAGCCAAGGATCATCCACACGTTGACGTGGGAGTACACCGTGCCGTTCTCGCAGATGCCCGGTTCGAGGCAGGAGATGCGGCCGATGGCGTCGTCGCGCTCGAAGAAGGTCGGCGCCAGCAGCATGTAGCCGATGTCGGTGAGGCAGATGCGGTCGAGCGCCTTGAGCATGCGTCCGGTGCGCTCGCGGTCGGCGATGCCGGCGATCAGGGCCCAGCTCTGGGCGTTGGTGAAGATGCGGCCCTGGGTGTTGGCGCGCGAGCCGATGGCGCGGCCGGCGTCGTCGTAGCAGCGCACGTACCAGTCGCCGTCCCAGGCCTGCGCGTTGATCGCGTCAGCGATGCGCGCGCGCCGGGCGGCGCAGTCGTCGGCCCAGGCGCCGTCGCCGAGGTGCGACGCCAGCTCGCCCATCTGGCGCATCGCCTCGGCGTAGGCCTGGCTCAGCCAGATGCTCTCGCCGCGCCCCTCCTTGCCGACCGCGGTCAGCGAGTCGTTCCAATCGCCGAACTTGATCAGGATGAGGCCGTGCGAGCCCTTGTTCGCCTCGAGGAAGCCGAGGGCCGCATCGATGTGCTGCCGCACCGTCCCCGCCCCCTCGTCGAAGTAGGGCACCTCGACGTCCAGCAGGGCGATGTCCCCGGTCTCCTTGAGGTAGGCCGTCAGGGTGAAGACCAGCCACAGGGCGCTGTCGCTGTAGGGCTTGGTGTCGACCGGGTTCCAGCCGCGCAGGGCCATGCCGCTGCGGTACTGGTGGCGCAGGGCGGCGAGGAGGATGGCGCGGGTGCGGGACGGTTCGAGCGAGCTGACGCCGTAGCCGTGCTGCACGATGTCGCGGTAGCCGTTCCAGCCCCAGCGGCACCAGGTGGCGCCGTAGCGCGTCTCCTGCTTGATCCAGGCGTTCATCAGCCGATCGAGGTGCGGATCCGGGGTGCGCACCCGGTTGAGATCCAGCCAGCGCCGGCTCTCGGCGCGGACGGCGGCGAAGGCCTTGTCGGCGGCGCCGCGGCGCAGGTAGCGCTTGCGGAAGGCGGCGATGCCGGCCTCGCCATCGGTGGCTCCGAGGATCAGATCGGTGCGCTCGCTGCCCTTTCCCGGCAGGACGAGGTCGAACTGCATGGCGCCGATGGTGGCATCGGACGATCCCGGCGTGCCGCTGCACGAGCCCTCGACCACCGCCCGCGGCGCGGCCACCGAGCCGTAGGTGCCGACGAAGGCGTCGCGGCTGCCATCCCACCCGTCGGCCTTGCGGTCGGCGGTGATGAAGCCGGTGAGGAACGCATGCGGCCGGCGGTGCGGGTGCTTGCTGGCGACCACCGCGTTGTGGCGACGGCTGAACAGCGCGTTGCGGAAGATCATGTCGCCGTAGCTCTCGAAGCCCCACTTGAACTTGAACTGGAACTGGTTGTAGACGAACACCGACAGGTCGCGGCGGCGGCGCGTCGGGTTGCGCAGGTTCAGCGTCCACAGCTCCACCGGATCGCTGCCGGGGGGCACGACCACGCGCAGCTCGGCCTCGATGCCGGCGGTGGCGTTGCGCAGGATGGTGTAGCCGAGGCCATGCACGCAGGCGAAGGAGTCCGGCTTGCGCTGCACCGGCTCCCAGTTCACGGTCCAGAACTCGCCGCTGGCGTTGTCGCGGATGTAGACCAGCCGGCTCATCAGGCCGTCGCGGCCGAAGACATCGAAGTCGCACACCCGGCCGATGCCGGTCAGCAGCTGCACTGCCTCGCCATCGCCGACCTGGTAGTCGGCGTAGCCGACGCCGGTCTGCTGGAGATTGGAGAAGATCGCCTCGTTCCACAGGAAATTGTCGAAGGCGCGCGGGGTCGCCGGGTCGGTGACGATGAACTCGCTGCCGTCCTCGCTGAAGTGGCCGTAGGGTCCGTCGGTGGCGCCGGTGCGCATGGTCTGCTCCTCGCCGCGCATCATGGCGACCGGACCGCGGACGGACTGCACGGCATGGGATTCTAGACTCCAGCGACGCGCTCCGAGAGTCGACGGACGCGGCCAATCGTGATCCGCTGCACCCGCCGAGCATGCGGCGTCCCGCAAATCTGGACGGGAAAGCCCGGTTGCGGTCACGACCGGATCGAGGCACGTTCCACGGCCATGCCCCCCTCCTCCATCCGCGCCGCCATCATCACCGCCTGCGCAGCTGCCACCGTGCAGGCCGCCGAGTGGCGCTGGACCTGGACGCCGGCTCCCGGCGATCCCGCCCCGTCGGCCGCCACCGCCGCCTTCAAGTACGGCAAGGACTGGGCCTATGCGGTGGAGATCGACGATGGGCCGAAGTGGGTGCGCGACTTCGCCGTGCCCTTCCTCGCCGCCCACGCCTTCACCGACGCGCCGCCCGGGGTCGCCGGCGGCCGGCGCCTGCCCTTCGTCGGCTCGGTCGCGGCGGTGGTGGCGAACATCGGCTTCAATGACGCCCACGTGTCCTGGGACGACCTGCGCGCGCTGCGCGAGGCCGGCTGGGCGGTGATGAACCACAGCTTCGACCATCGCGGCTACCACTGGAAGCCGGAAGGCCGGCTCGACGACGACGCGGTGGCGGTGGACGCCTGGTGGAGCCAGGCCCTGCTCGCCGCCGGCCTCGGCGGACGGGCGCCGACCGGGGCGGTCTACGCCAACGGCTACGTCGACTACAACCGCGGCGACGTCCTTGCCAGGAACGGCATCGCCATCGCCACCCGGGTCGGCGGCTCCAGCACGCGCGTGGTCGGTGCGGCGGATGCGCGCTGGATGGACTTCCCACGCAACTACCTCGACGAGGGCGTGTGGGCGAAGGATGGCGGCGCCGTCCTGGCGCAGCTGCCAGGGGCCGATGGCGACGGACCGGCCGCCGGCAGCCTGATCATCGACTTCACCCACGGCATCGACCGCGAGCCCGCCTCCGCCAACCACCGGCGCTGGAAGGATCGTCTCACGACGATCGCCGGCCGCTGGGGCGCCGACGGAGGCGACCGCCTGTGGTGCGCCCCCACCGCCGAGGTGGCCGATTACGTGCGCGCCGCGCGCGCCGCGCGCATCACCGTCTCGCCAGGTCGGCTGGGCGTCAGCCTGCCCGACGGGATCCCCGGCAGCGCCCTGACCATCCGCATCCGCGGCGTCGGCCCCGCCGCCAAGATCCAGGCCCCGGCGGGCGGGGCCCTCCACCGC
>JAFLCQ010000258.1 GCA_017302815.1 Planctomycetota bacterium | reverse complement strand
CACCGGCCGGCCCGCCACCGTCGGCTGCTCGGCGAACTGCGTCAGGCCGACCGCGGCGCCGGGTTCGAGCCCCAGGCCGGCCAAGGCCAGCAGCACCGCCTGGGCCTCGCTCTCGCCATAGCAGATGAGGCCGTCCGGAGCCCCGGCGTCGCCGAGGGCTGCGCGGATCATAGCGATGCGCTCCGCGAATGCGGGCCGCTTGCGGTTGATCAGGTTGACGACGAGCCCTGCTTCGGCAGCGGCGTCCCGCACCGCCTGCCAGCGCATGCCGGCGCTGTAGTGCGCGCCGCCGATAGCCGCCGCCCAGGCATGGTCGTGGCTGAAGTCCACCATCGCCAGTCGTCGGCGTCCGCGACCGGCCAGCGCCAGCACCAGCTGGCGTGCCGCCGCCGCGTCGTCCGGCCGGATGCCGCCCTCGGCGAGATCGAGGTTCAGCCACAGCGCGGGCACACCGCAAGCGGCCACCAGCTGGCACAGGGCCGGCGAGGGCGGCAGGTGGTGGTTCATCAGCAGGCCATCGCACAGGCGCTGGGCGAAGAGGCTGGAGCGCCGTTCGAGCTCCTCCCCGCTGGCGAGCGGCACAGTCTCGACGATCAGGCGCCTGCCGCGCGCACCCGCTGCGCAGGCGATGGCGTCGAGCATCTGCGGATTGAGCTGGCCGAGCCAGCCCTCCTGCGAGTTGAACAGCGCGATGGCGTCGAAGCGCCGCAGACGGGCCGCGCGCGCTCCGGCATGCGGCGCGTAGCCCAGCTCGCGTACCCGGGCCAGGACCCGGGCGCGGGTCGCCGCCGCGTAACGCCCCTTGCCGTTGATGATCTGGCTCAGCGCGGTGGCCGAGATGCCGAGTTCGCTGGCGAGTTCGGAGCCGGGGATCATGCCTGCATGATAAATGCATTTGGCAATCGTCAAAACAAAGACTTAAGTGCAGTCACAGCCTTGGCTTTATGGCCCTGCGGTGCGCACGGCCCGCCAGCGCCCGGGGGATTGGCCGTGTTCGGCGCGGAAGATGCGGCCGAAGAGATTGGCATCCGACCATCCGCAGGCGCGGGCGACCTCGGCCACCGGCATGCTCTGGCCGGCCAGCAGCCGGCGCGCCAGTTCGAGGCGGCGCCGGCGCTGCCAGCGCAGCGGTGGGCAGCCCAGGTGCGTGCGGAAGAGTTCGGCCAGATGCGAGACCGATACGCCGGCGGCACGTGCCAGCTGCGCGGGCGGGACGTTCTCGAGCAGGCGCCTTTCAAGATGGGCCACGGCCAGCGACAGCGCACGTGGCGGACGCACCATCGCCTGGGCGAGGACGTCGATGCGTGCCAGCACCGCCAGCAGCAGCGCGCCGACGGTGTTTTCGCAGCCGGGCAGGCGGCGCAGATCGATGATGTCCTCGATCCAGCCGGCGAGGCGCTCGTCGGGAGCGAGCTGCAGGTGGCGCAGGCGGTCGCCGGCGACCCCAGGCGGTGCGGCGACGATCAGGTACGAGGTGGCGACGCGTCCGAGATCGCGGTGGCGGTGGTCGGCGCGGCGCGGCAGGACGAAGAGGCTGTTGGGCTCGGCAGGCAGCTCCTGCTCGCCGACCGTGACGATGCAGCGGCCGCGGCGGACCAGCAGGATCTCGACGCCGGCATGGCCGTGCAGCGGGCAGCGGTCCTCGGCGTCGTAGCGGCCGGCATGCAGCAGGCGCGGCAGGGCGGCGGGGATGAAGTCGGGTCCGGCACGGCGCGGCACGCTGGCATGGTCGTCCTGCCGGCGCGGCGGTCCAGGCGTCCGTGGCATTGCACGGCCCCACCGGCTGCCGCTTGCAGGTTGTGAGCATATGTTCATAACCGTGCAATGCCCCGCCCGCACTGCCAGCGCCGGATCGCCGGACGTCCACGCGTCCAGGTCTTCAAGCCACGCGGCGTCGCCATGAACGAACTTGCCGAGGTGCATCTGCAAGCCGACGCCTGGGAGGCGCTGCGCCTGTGCGACTACGAGGGGCTGGATCAGGAGCAGGCCGCCGCGCGCATGGGCGTTTCACGGCCGACCATCAGCCGGATCCTCGAACGTGGTCGCGCCGCGGTGGCCAAGGCCCTGGTCGAGGGCTGTTCGCTGCTCATCGACCTGCCGGCGGACGCGGTGCAGGAGTGCGCCGACTGCCGCGGCTCCTGGCCCGGACCCGCCGCGCACGTCCGCTGCCCGGCCTGCGGCTCCTGCCGCATGCATCTGCTGCTGAACCCCGCTGACAGGACCTGAACCATGGCCTTCTCGCTCTCCGCCATCGCCGTCGCGACCTCGCCCGATGGGCGCCTGGTCGCCCGCTTCGGCCACGACTTCCCCCTGATCGCCATCGACGCCGGTGGCGCGCACGCACCGCGCGCGGCCGAGGGCTGCTGCGGCAACCTGGCCAAGGCGGTGGCGGACTGCGAGGTGGTGATCTGCACCGCCATCGGCCGCGGCGCCGCCGGCCATCTCGCCCAGGCCGGGGTCGGCCTGGCGGTGGTCGCCGAGGGGACGACGGTCGAGTCCGCGGTGGCGCAGTTCCGCGCCGGAACGCTGTCCCTGGGTGGCGGCGCCAGCGATTGCGACCACGGCCATGACCACCACCACGCAGGTGGCGGCTGCGGGCGCACCGCGCACGGCGGCTGAGGATCAGCCGGCGGATCAGCCCGCCTGCGCCTGCCGTCCACGCACACTCACGACGGCACAGCCTCCCTGCTCGGCAATGTCGACGACCGGGCCGAGGAAGGCGGCGATGATCGCCGCGTTGGTGCGGGTGTGCTCGCTGGGTGCGACGGTGCGGAAACTGCCGCCGGCGCCGATCGCCAGCGGCAGCAGGAGCTGGTCGGCGAGATGCTGGCACACCGGCGCGTCGCCCTGGAGATGACGTTGCACCTGGCGCACGCAGTCCTGGGCGACCTGCTCGGCCGGCTTGCGCAGCTCGCCGACCGCGGTGATCACGGTGGTGATCGCGGCGTGGCGCAGGCGGGCGATGATGGCATTGCCCGGACCGTCGGCGGCGACCTCGCGCTCGTCGACCTCGGCATGGCTCCAGTGCAGGCCGTGCTTCAGCGCCTGCGCCTCGCGGCTGGCGACGTGCGCCGGCAGGTTGGCGAGCAGCACCTCGGCATGGCGGCCGATCGCCTTGCCGCGCTCATGCAGCTGCAGCGGCACGCGGGCCTGCCAGGGCTGGATGCCGGCGCTGATCGCCCCGCCGCCGGCAGGGTAGAAGCCGTGGCGCGCCAGGTCGAGGGTCGCCGCGATGCCGATGCGGTGGAGGACCGGCAGGAAGCTCTCCTGCAGGAATTCCACCGGTGGAGCCATCGGGTTGTGGGTGCCGCCGCGGATGCGCAGCTGCGACGGCCCGTCGGCGCAGAGCAGGATCGGCAGCACGGTCTGCAGCACCAGGGTGGTGCTGCCGGCCGAGCCGATGTCGAATTCGTAGGTGCCGTCGCAGGGCGCCTGCGGCGTCAGGACGATCTCGCGGCTGTGCAGCTCGGCCCCATCGAGGTGGCCGTTGCACACCCGCGCCGCGGCCTGCACCGCCACCAGATGCTGGCGCTGCAGGCCGGGCTTGGGCCGGCGGGCGCGGATGCGCTCGATCCGCACCGGCGTTCCGGTGATGGCGGAGAGGGCGAGCGAGGTGCGCAGGATCTGCCCGCCGCCCTCGCCCTGGGAACCGTCGATGGTGATCATGGCGTTCCTTCACACTGAGCACCAGAGGGACCAGAGGCGAGGAATCTCGGGGCAGTGGCTGGATGAATGAGTCTGGTGATGCCTTGGACGAGGCGCTCGCTATTGAAGTTTACCAGGAGCCCGAGCGGGACGGGTATGAGGCGCAGGTAGGTCAGGACCTGAGCCTTGTGGATCGGCAGCGTCTTCTCGACCGACTTCAGCTCGATCAGCAACTGGCCTTCGACCAGCAAATCGTATCGGAAACCATGACCGACATTCCTGCCGCGGAACCGCACGGGGATCTCTCCCTGCCTGACGAACCCCAGGCCGTTCTCCGCCAAAAGTACGCACAGGCACTCCTCATACACGGATTCAAGCAGCCCGGGTCCCGTCTCCTTGTGCACATCAATGCACATGCCGATGACCCTTTCAGTCAGGCTATTCAGTCGCTGTGCGTCAATATCCATGACCGTCTCCCCTCTGGTCCCTCTGGTTCTCTGTGTGATATCATCCCTTGACGCAGACCACCTGCTTCAGGGTGTGCACGACCTCGACCAGGTCGCTCTGCGCCGCCATCACCGCGTCGATGTCCTTGTAGGCCATCGGGGTCTCGTCGATCACGTCGGCGTCTTTGCGGCACTCCACCCCGGCGGTGGCCTTGATGTGGTCCTCGACCGAGAACTGCTTCTTGGCCTTGGTGCGCGACATCACCCGGCCGGCGCCGTGGCTGCACGAGCAGAACGCGTCGGCGTTGCCCTTGCCGCGCACGATGTAGCTGCGCGCCCCCATCGAGCCCGGGATGATGCCCATCTCGCCGGCGCCGGCGCGCACCGCGCCCTTGCGGGTCACCCAGCAGGACGCGCCGAAGTGCTGCTCCTGCTGCACGTAGTTATGGTGGCAGTTCACCGCCTCGACGGTGCAGGTGAACGGCTTGATGCCCGGCGCCTTGGCCACCGCCGCGACCACGTTCTCCAGCATCACCTGGCGGTTGATGCGGGCGTAGGCCTGGGCCCAGCCCACCGCCCCGACGTAGTCGGCGAAGTGCTCGGTGCCCTCGCTGAAGTAGGCGAGGTCGCGATCCGGCAGGTCGACGCCCGCCTTGCGGCAGTCGTTGCGCGCCATCTCGATGAAGAACTCGCCGAAGCGGTTACCGACCCCGCGCGAGCCGGAGTGCAGCATGAACCACACCTGCTGCGCCTCGTCCAGACATACCTCGATGAAGTGGTTGCCGGTGCCGAGGGTGCCGAGGTGGTTGACCGAGTTGCCGCGGTCCAGCTTCGGGAACTTGGCGCAGATCGCGCAGTAGCCCTCGTGCAGGTGCTCCTTCCACAGGTTGGCTACGCGCGGCGGCATGTCATGCCACGCCCCGCGGTCGTTGGAGCCGCCGTTGTCGGTGCGGCCGTGCGGGACGGCGCGCTCGATCGCCTCGCGCACCGCGCGCAGGCTCTCGGGCAGGTCGGCGGCGGTCAGCGAGGTGCGCACGGCGCACATGCCGCAGCCGATGTCGACCCCGACCGCGGCCGGGATGATCGCCCCGACGGTCGGGATCACCGAGCCGACGGTGGCGCCGATGCCCTTGTGGACGTCCGGCATCACCGCGATGTGGCGATGGATGAAAGGCATGCGGGCGGCGTTGGCCAGCTGCGCGCGGGCCTCGTCCTCCAGCGGCACGCCGCGGATCCAGGCGTGGATCGGGGCGGCGCCAGGGACGGCGATGGTCTCGTGGTTCGACATGGTGGTGACCTTGGATGGAGGGTGGCGGCGGCAATCAGGGACGCAGGCCGAGGTCGCGCAGCTCGCGGCGGCTCAGCTGGCGTTTGCGCAGGATGGTCCGTGCGCCGGTGGCGGGATCGCTCCCCCACCAGGCCTCGTACCATTGTCCGGCGATGAGGCGGTGGTCGTGGTCGGGGCCGGATCCGGGCAGGTGCTCGACCGTCTGCGGCATGGACGGCTGGCGCCTCGGGCGCACGCGGCGCAGGAGGCCGCTGCGCGGGCAGACGTAGAGGTCGGGGCCCCAGCGCGCGTCCAGCCGCTCGGGCCGTCCCCAGCGGCCGGCATGCCACAGCGAGCCATCGGCGGCCTCGCGG
>JAFLCQ010000257.1 GCA_017302815.1 Planctomycetota bacterium | reverse complement strand
CCAGGGTGCGGCGGTCCGGCTGCTCGCCGGCATGCCAGCCGCCGGTGCCGGCGGAATCCACCCGCCAGCCGGGGGCGAGATGGGCCAGCACCGCCTCGGCCATCGGCGAGCGGCAGATGTTGCCCAGGCAGACCATGAGCACGCGCATGCGCGCGACCTTGCCGGCGCGCGCGCGGCGGCAAGGGCTCAGCCCGTGGACGCGGCGGGTTCGTCCTCGTTGCGCCCGACCGCCAGGCCCAGCTCCTGGGCCCGGCGCCGCAAGGTGGTGCGGTGCACGCCGAGCATCTCGGCGGCGCGCAGCTGGTTGCCGGCGGTGCGCTCCAGCGCCGCCGCAAGCAGCGGCAGTTCACAGCGCTCGATCCACAACCGATGCGCATCGCCGGGATGGTCGCGCAGCAGGGCTTCGATCTCATCGCGCTGCCCGGCCGGCCGCTCCGCGGGCGTCTCCGCCTCCGGCAGGCGCAGATGCTCGCGGTCGATGATGCCGCCGCCCGCGAGCAGCGCCGCCTCCTCGAGGACCTGGCGCAGCTCGCGCACGTTGCCCGGCCAGGCATGGGTGCGCAACGCGGCCAGCGCCTGCTCGGTCAGCGAGATGCCCTTGCCGGTGCGCGCCGCCAGACGGGCGAGGAGATGACCGGCGATGGCGGGCACGTCCTCGGCATGCTCGGCCAGCGCCGGCATGCGCAGGACAAAGCCGGCGAGACGGTGGAGCAGATCGGCTCGGAAGTGCTCTTCCGAGCCGAGTTCGCGGTTGCTCAGGGCGATGATCCGCGCCGCATCGGGCTGCGGACGCTCGCGCATGTCGTCCAGGACGCGCAGCAGGGCGCCCTGCAGCAGCGACGGCAGGGTCGCGACCTCGTCGAGCATGAGCGAGCCGCCGCGCGCCTCCTCCAGACGACGCTGCAGCTCGGCCGAGCCTCGGTCGGCGCCGGCGGCGGCGATCGCGCCGCAGTCGGCGACGACGAAGGGTCCGCCAGGCCGGCGACCATGGCGGTGCATCAGATGCGCGGCCAGCTCCTTGCCCGAGCCGGTGGGTCCGCGCACCAGCACCGGCAGGTCGCCGGCGGCGGCCAGGGCGATGCGGCGGAAGGTCTCGCGCATGATCAGCGATCCGCCGACCAGCAGCGGGGCGATGGCGCGACCGGATTCCGCCTCGATGGCGATGCCGCGCCGGCCGAGGATGCGCTCGACCACCGCAAGGGCGCGGTCCATGTCGATCGGCTTGGACAGCACGTCCACCGCACCGCGCGCCAGCGCCTCGGCGGCGACATCGACCGTTCCGTAGGCGGTCGCCAGGACCACGGGCAGCTCGGGCCTGGATGCCCGTATCTCCTCCAGGAGGTCGAGCCCCGAACCGCCGGGCATGCGCAGATCGCTCAGTACGAGATCGACCTGCTGCCGGCGCAGCACGCGCATCGCCGCCACCGCGCCGTCGGCGATCGCCACCTCGTAGCCGCGCGAACGCAGCAGGCGCTCGACCGCCCAACAGACGGAGGCCTCGTCATCCACCACCAGGATGCGCCTGCGGCGCGGCTGCTCGTCGGCCATGCCGGCAGGATGCGGGGTGGATCCGGACCGGGCCACCGCGCGCTGTGCTCATGCGCTGGTCAGCGTCAGGGACGTGAGGTCGCCGCATGATCACCGGGATGCGGGGGCGGCCGGGAAGGGATCGGCGCCGAGCAGGATCCACTGCCGGAGGAGCTCCACCTCCCAGGCGTCGAGCCGCGGACCGGCGGTGGCCGGGGGCATGAGCAGAGCGTCGCCAGCGCCCAGGGTCACCAGGCGGATGAGGTGCGACGAGTCGGGTCTGCGCGGCGTCACCACCAGGGCGAGGTCCAGGGGGCGATCCAGGCGGATGCCGCCGTCCGCGCGCTCGGGTCCATGGCAGGTGATGCAGCGATCGGCAAGCAGGCGTCCCGCCCGGACGACGACCCCGGCCGGAACCTCGTCGGCCGCTAGCAGTGCGGCGGCGGCGGCCAGCAACGCTCCCGCACGCATCAGAATCCCTGGAACCGGCCGGCGTGCTCGACCGCCATGCGCCACATGCCCTGGGCGTTGCCGGCGCCGGCGTGGAAGGAGATCATCCCCAGGGCGACCGGACGGTGGCGGGTGAGCAGCGCGGCCATGGCGCAACTGCGATCCCAGTCGTCGCATTGCAAGCCGTTGGGATCACCGTCGCTGAGGAAATAGAGGGTGTCGATCCCGCGCAGCGACAGGCCCGCGGCGATGGCGTCGATGGACCGCGTACCGCCCATCGAGAGCTCGAAGGAGGCGATGCGCTTGAGAGCGGCGGCGCGATCGACCCCGATGTCTTCATAGCCGCCGAGCCGGGTGATGTGCCCGCCGAAATCGACCACTGTAAACAGAACCTGCTGCGGCAGCATGCGTACCGCCTCGGTGGCATGCGAGCGCAGGTCGTCGATCTTGCCGTCCGCCTTCATCGAGCCGGAGGCGTCGAGGATGAAGGCGAAGCGGTCGCTGCGGATGGGCATGTCGTAGAAGGCGGCGTACCCCTGGAGGTCGACGTCCTGCACCCGCACCGCCGCGCGGAAGGCCCGGGTGGCGGCCGGATCCGGGACGAACGAGGCCTTGCATCCCGTCCACCAGGCCGACCAGGCTTCGGCCGACTGCCTGCCCTCCTGGGCCCCGGCGATCGAGGCCAGGGCGTGGACCAGATCCTCGCGCAGGCGTCCGCTGCGCTTCTTCAAGGCCGCGATCAGCGGTTCCACCGCATCCGGCGAGCCGATCTCGCCCAGCGCCGCGCATGCCTCGACCAGCACCGGCCATTGCCCATCCGTCAGCATGGCCGACAGCGGCCCGACCAGGGCGGGAGCTGCGAGCCGCCGCGCCGCCCGGCAGGCGTCGACGCGGATGCGCAGGTCGGGATGCGCAAGCAGGCGCTCGACCACCGGGACCTGCGCAGCATCGCCCGCGGCGATGATCGCGTCGAGGAGGATGCACTGCGCCGGCACGTCGAGTTCGCCCAGCGACAGGACGGGAAGGGCTTCGCCGATCTGCGGCCTGGGCCTGGCGGCGGCGATGCTGGCGACCAGGGCTGGTTCGAGCGCCTGCTGGTGCCTGGCGCGCAGGAGCAGCCGGCAGGCGTCCGCGACCTCGCCCTTGGCCGACGCGGCGTCGGCCGCCGGGATGAGGTCGGCGCCGCCGGCATAGGCGGCAGCGATGAGGGCCCGCTCGGCCACCCCGCGATCCTTGGTCGGCAACAGCGCAGCGACCAGGGCGGCGTCGCCAGCCGCCCCCGGCAGCCCCTTCGGCTGGGACAGCTTCGGATTCTGCAGGCCATCAGCCGGCCTCGCCTTCACCGCAGCCGCACCGGCGTTGGCCACGCGTATGCAGTACGCCATCACCGCGCGGGTGGCCAGGGTCTCGGCCGCGAGGCGCTGCGTCGCCGGGATCTTGGCCAGAAGCGCGAGGATGGCACCAGCCCGCTCGTTCACCGCCAGGGCGACTGCCACATCGGCGGTTCCGCCTTCCTGGGCTGCGCACGCCGCGACCGTCTTGACCACCTTCTGCACGTCCTGCTCGGGCACGCTGGCGAAGAACCACGCCAGCGCGGTCCTGCGGTTCCACGTCACCCGGTCGCGTCCGGCCAGCGCCGCCATGGCATCGACATCCTTGCGGTCGGCAGCCGAGAATTCGCGGCTGACCTCGATCGGCCTCGCCTCGCCAGCCTGCGACAGCCCGACTGCGAGGAGGGACGACGCCAGGGCAGGGAGGATGCGCATCCGTACACCATGCGCCGAGGCGGTTGAGGCGTCAATCCGGCTGCCTTGTCCCGCGATGCACCACTGCCCGCACCCCGTGTCGACGGCATGTCCAGGACACCGCTGCGACAGCGGTGTCCTGGTTGTCGCAGCGGTCGCCATCGCCGGCCATGGCCACCGCCGCGACGGATGACTAGGATCGCACGTCATGGACAGCGACGATCCGCAGCCGGCCGAAGAGAGCCCACTCGCCGAGCAGCCGCCGGAGAACGCCGAGCGTGGCGATCAGCGCTCGCGCTATACGGGCGTGATCGCCTGGACGGTCTCCGGAGCCCTGCACGCCACCATGGCCATGCTGCTGGGCACGATCTACTTCCTCACCGCCGAGCAGGAGGAGGAGGTCCCCCCGGTGCGGGTCCAGACCCTGCCGCCACCACCGGAGAAGCGCGAAGACAGGCACGAAGACACGCGCGAACTGCTCGATCCCAAGGTCCAGCTCGATCTCGCCAGCAGTGACGATACTTCGCCGGTCAGCCAGCTCGACTTGCCGCAGGAGGACAGCCAGCACGAGGAGCAGGAGGAGAACCCCATCCCCAAGGGCCGGGAGGAGGCGGTGGCGGACAGCGAATCCGGCGGTTCCGGCGCCTTCATGGCCATCGGCGCGGGTGGCGGCGCGGCCGGCATGTTCGGCAGCCGCAGCGGCGGCGGCAAGCGGCGCGCGGTGGCCAAGGGCGGCGGCAGCAAGGGTTCCGAAGGCGCGGTGGACGCCGCGCTACGCTGGTTCAAGCGCCACCAGGCCGCCGACGGCGCGTGGCGCGCGATCTCCTACCAGAACAACTGCACCATGGACGGCCCGAAGTGCGAACCGGGCAAGAACCATCGCAATGGCGAGAACGAGGACATCGCCCTCACCGCCCTCGCCACCCTCTGCTTCCTCGGCGCCGGCTACGACCACGCCACACCCAACACGCATCGCCAGGTCGTGCGCAAGGCGGTCGACTGGCTGCTCGCTGCGCAGGGGCCTGACGGCGTCTTCGGCAAGGCCTACAACTACGAGCAGGCGATCGCCGCAATGGCGCTGGCGGAGGCCTTCGCCATGACCAGCGACCGCTCGCTGCGCCCGGCCGCGCAGCGCGCGATCGACGTCGTCCTCGCCCGGCGCGCCCAGCCCACCGCCCTGATCGGCAGCGGCGCCGGCGGCACCTATCCCGTCACCGGGCTGGGCTGGGGCGATTTCACCGCCACCGGCCAGAAGGCGCACAGTTCGGCCTGCGGCTGGAACATCCAGGCGATCAAGAGCGCCGCCACGGCCGGCCTGGACGTGAAGGACGGACCCGCCGGAGCCAAGCTGTGGCTCGACGCGGTATGGCGCGGCACCTGCGCCCTGGAGAAGAAGGATCCGGCCAGGCTGGATCCCTATCGCGACACCACCACCCTCGCCTACTACGTCGACTTCACCACCGGTGCCGCCTCCGAGCTGGGGGCCGCCAACGTGATCCACAACCTGGCCGCGGTCGGCGTGGTGTCCGGCGTGTTCATGGGCGTCGACGCCAGTTCGGTGATGATCCAGACCATGGCCAACCACGTCATGGCCTACGACGTGCCGCGCGCCTGGCCGGGCAACCTGTACTACACCTACTACTGCACCTTCGGCATGTTCCAGCTCGGCGGCGACCGCTGGCAGACCTGGAACAACATCGTTCGCGACCAGTTCGTGGCCAGCCAGCGCACCGAGGATGGCTGCTTCGACGGCAGCTGGGACTTCGAACGCTGCACCTTCTACGCCCACGACGTCGGACGCCTGCTGTCCACCGCCCTGTCCTGCCTCTCCCTGGAGGTCTACTACCGCTACGCCCAGGTGCATCCGCACGACGCCAAGAACGGCAAGGCGGCCCGGTGAACCGCGCCGCCGCCTGGTCGCTGCTGGCGGCCGCGACCGTGGCCTGCTGCACGATGGCCGGGGGCGCCTGGAACGGCGGGCTCCTGGCCATCGGCGCTCCGCCGGACGGCATGGCCGGTCCGCCAGCGGAGGCCGCGCCGGAGCCGATG
>JAFLCQ010000256.1 GCA_017302815.1 Planctomycetota bacterium | reverse complement strand
CTCCAGCCGCGCAAGCCGTCCAGCGCCGGCCCCGCATGCGAGAACACCTCATGGGCGCGCTGCGCCGCCCGCGCGGACGCGGCCGCGAAGACGAGGTCCGCCTGCTCGCGGGCGCTGCGCCGGACCATGCCGTCGCTGACCAGCAGCACCGATCCTGCGGTGAGCAGGATCAGCAGCGGCATGACCAGGAGCAGTCCGAGGGGGGAGGCGAGGCGGTCGCGCCAGCTCATCCGCGCCGGCCCAGGCGGTGGCGCAGGATGATGATGCCTGCGGCCAGCACGGCGGCGAAGGCGAGCAGCCAGCCGATGCGCAGCAGGATCCGGTCGGCGGAGGCCTCGAAGCGGGCGGCCGCCGCATCGACCGCCGGCATGCCCTTGGCCGTCGCGGTCGCGATCGAGGTGCGCGCCTCCTTCAAGGCGGCCTCGGCGGCCTGGATGGCGGCGGTGTACTCGCGGATGTCGAATGGCCTGCCCGGCTGCGCCGGCGCGGATCCGGCAGGAGCCGGTTCGGGGATCAGGGTCTTCACCGCCGCGATGGTCTGCTGCAGGCTGCCCGACAGGGCGGTGAGGGCGGCGGAGGCGGCGGACAGCTCGCGCAGGGTGTCCTGCGCCTGCTTCAACGACGGCTCGCTGGACGCCAGCAGCGTCTGCACCTCGCCGCGGATCTTCGCCGGCATTGCGTCGACCTGCTGCATGGCCTGCTGCAGGGCGGCGCGGGTCTCGCGCACGGTGTCCTGCTCCTCGATGTCGATCACCGCGAGGCGCAGGTTCCAGGCGATGATCTCGGGATAGCGCACCATCAGGTCCACAGCCCGGTCGGCGGTGACGGTCAGCGATGCCACGGCGTCGCCGCCGGTGCCGATGCCGCGCAGGGCCTCGAAGGGCGACAGGGCGATGCCCAGCACCGACTGCAGCTTGGTCACCTCCAGCAGGTCGCCGATGATCGCCTGCTCGCGCTGCGGCGAGGCGGTCAGCACCTCGCCCTTCGCAGCCGCTGCTTCGATGCGCTGCTTCAGGCTGTCGAAGCCAGGGCCGGGCAGCGTCTGTCGGGCGAAGGCCTCGACATCGCTGTGCAGGCCGCGGCCCAGCTCCTGCAGGATCGTGACCCGGTCGCCCAGGCTCTCGCGGGCCGGCTCGCTCCTGGAGAACTCGTCGACGACGGTCATCCAGAACCACAGCTCGACCACGCCGGCGAGCTTGTTGGGGTTCTGCTGCGAGCGCCAGGTGACGTCGGAGGCGCGCATACGGAAGCGGAGGGTGCGCCGTCGGATGGCGTTGTCGGCGCCGTCGTCGATGCGGTCGCTGGTGGCGTTGATGCGCTCGCGGATGCGTACGGTCAGGTCATCAAGGCCGTTGGCGATCTGCTCCGGCGTCAGTGGAACTGCCGCCTGCTGCCGTGCCGTGGTGTCGCTGACCGCGACGGCCGGACGGCTTCCGGCGCAGGAGCTGACGAGCACGAGGGTGGCCAGCACAATGAAGCGCCGCATCGTCGCCACTTCACGGCGGTCTGTCCGACAGGCAAGGGCATATCGGATGCAGCTGCCAGCTCGCAGCGATGGCTGCACCGGCGAGACTTGTGTTCGCCGGGCCGGCGGCACGAATACGCCGTATGGCTACGAATCCGTTGTCCGCCACCGCCGAGGCCGCGAGGCTCGCGGATCCGGCTCCCTGGCGCCAATGGGGCCCGTACCTGTCCGACCGCAGCTGGGGTACGGTGCGCGAGGACGACTCCGCCGACGGCAACGCCTGGAGGCACTTCACCCACGACCAGGCGCGCAGCCGCGCCTACCGCTGGGGCGAGGACGGCATCGCCGGCATCAGCGACAAGGACCAGTTCCTCAATTTCGCCCTGGCCCTGTGGAACGGCAAGGACCCCATCCTGAAGGAGCGCTTCTTCGGCCTCGACAACGGCGAGGGCAACCACGGCGAGGACGCCAAGGAGTACTGGTTCCACGACGACGCGACGCCCAGCCACAGCCTGCTGCGGATGACCTACAAGTACCCGCAGGCCTCCTTCCCCTACGATGAGCTGGTGCGCCGCAACCGCGAGGCTGGTCGCGGCAATCCCGAGTACGAGCTGGTGGACACCGGCGTGTTCGGCGACGGCCGCTACTTCGACGTCGAGGTGGTCTACGCCAAGGCCGGTCCCGAGGACATCGCGGTGCGCATCACGGTGTCCAACCGGGGACCCGAGGCCGCCGTGTTGCATCTCCTGCCGACCCTGTGGTTCCGCAACACCTGGAGCTGGGGCGCCGAACGGACCGAGACGCAGGCGCGGCCTCGCCTGTCGGCGCAGCCGGGCGCCGCCACCATCGCGGCCGAGCACGAGCGCCTGGGGTCGTGGCTCCTCGAATGCGGCCGCGGGCCCGAGGGCGATCCGCAGCTGCTGTTCACCGAGAACGAGACCAACACCGAGCGCGTCTTCGGCCAGCCCAACAGCGGACTCTTCGTCAAGGACGGATTCAACCGCCTGCTCATCGACGGGGTGGCCTCGGCGGTGAATCCGCGCCTGGAAGGGACAAAGGCTGCAGCGCACTACCGCTTCAGCGTCGCCGCCGGCGGCAGCGCCGTGGTCGAATTGCGCCTGCGCCGGGCCGAGGGCCGCGGCGGAGTGGCCGGCGTGAAGAACGTCATCGCCGACCGCGAACGGGAGGCGGACGAGTTCTATGCCGCCCTGCAGCCGGCGCAGGCGAGCGACGAGGAGAAGCGCATCCAGCGCCGCGCCTGGGCGGCGATGATCTGGTCGAAGCAGTGGTTCTCCTACAACGTGCCGGCGTGGCAGCGGCAGTCCTCGCCGCAGGCGGCGAAGGGGGCGCACTTCCGCAACGCCAACTGGCACCATTTCGACGCCGCCGACATCATCAGCATGCCGGACAAGTGGGAGTACCCCTGGTTCGCCGCCTGGGATCTCGCCTTCCACACCATCGCCCTGGCCTATGTCGACCCCGACTTCGCCAAGGAGCAGCTGCTGCTGATGGTGTCGGAACGCTACCAGCATCCCAACGGCGCGGTCAGCGCCTACGAATGGAATTTCGACGACGTCAATCCGCCGGTGCTGGCGCGCGCCGCCTGGCGGGTCTACCACATCGAGCGGCTGAAGTGGGGGCGCTCCGACCGGGCCTTCCTGGAGATCATGTTCCAGAAGCTGTCGCTGAACTTCGCCTGGTGGGTCAACCGCAAGGATGCCAGCGGCAACAACCTCTTCGGCGGCGGCTTCCTCGGTCTCGACAACATCGGGGTCTTCGACCGCAGCAGCCCGCTGCCCACCGGCGGCCATCTCGAGCAGGCCGACGGCACGGCCTGGATGGGCACCTTCGCCTGCGACATGGCGGCCATCGCGCAGGAGCTGGAGAAGGAGAATCCGATCTACCGCAAGCTGGGCGTGAAGTACAAGCTGCACTTCGGCTATGTCGCCCGCGCCATGCACGACCTGGCCGGAACCGGCACCGATCTGTGGGACGACAAGGACGGCTTCTACTACGACCTGCTGCGCCTGCCCGACCGCACCGTGCGCCTGCAGATCCGCAGCATGGTCGGCCTCATCCCGCTCTTCGCCTCCTTCCTGGTGCCGCAGGAGGCCACCGATCCCGAGACCGCAGCCTGGTTCGAACGCTTCGTCAAAACGCGTCCGGGGCTTGCGCGCATCCTCGAAGCCTCGCGCAAGGTCGGGCCCAGCGGCATGCGCATGCTCGGCCTGGTCGATCCGGACCGTCTGGCGCTTCTGCTGCGGCGCATGCTGGATCCCAAGGAGTTCCTCTCCGACTACGGCATCCGCGCCCTATCGAAGGCGCACGCCGAGCAGCCCTACACCTTCATGGTCGGCATGCACGGCTACACCGTCTCCTACCTGCCTGGTGAAAGCGATAACGGCATGTTCGGCGGCAACAGCAACTGGCGCGGACCGATCTGGATGCCGGTGAACTACTTCCTGGTGACGGCCCTACGCCGCTACCACCGCTGGCTGGGCGACGCGTACACGGTGGAGTATCCGGTCGGCAGCGGGCGGAAAGCCAACCTCGACCAGATCGCCGACGACATCTCCCGCCGCCTGGTGGCGATCTTCGCCGCCGGACCGGATGGCCGACGCCCCTGCAATGGCGGCGTCGACCTCTTCGATCGCGATCCGCACTGGCGGGACCACATCCCCTTCTACGAGTACTTCCACGGCGACAGCGGCCGCGGGGTGGGCGCCAGCCATCAGACCGGCTGGACCGGCCTGGTCGCGGCGCTGATCCAGGAACTGCACGAGGACGACCCCGTGCCGGTGTCGCAGTGAGCCGGAGGTCGGGCATGCGCGCGCTGCTTGCGCTGGTTCCCGTCGTGCTGGCCGCCGCCGAGACCGGGCCGCTCCCGGTCGAACTCGGCATCGATGTCGTCCCCTACGAACCGATCTATGTCGCCATCGATCCGGGCCTGGGCGATGGGCCGCTGAGCGCGAAGTTCCAGGTCTCGCTCGCCATCCGCCTGTTCAACCCGATGGGCGGCGAGGTCGGGGATGACGGTCTGTGGCTCGCCTATTCGCAGACCTCCTTGTGGGATCTGCAGTCGGAATCGAAGCCATTCTATGATTCCAGCTATCGTCCCGAGGCATGGTGGCACGTCGGCCTGCCCGATCGCGGGGATGCGACGAAGCTGGGGCTCCAGCCCGGCATCGGGCACGAATCGAATGGCAAATCGGGCGACGATTCGCGCTCGATCAACCATCTGTTCCTGCGCTTCGTCGGGCAGTACTCGTCTGGCGACACGGTCTTCTTCGCCACCCCGCGTGGCCGGATCTACATCGAGGACGAGGACAATCCCGACATCGCGGATTATCGCGGCTACGTCGACCTCAGCGGCGGCATGCGCCTCGCTGGCGGTCTCGGCCTTTCCGCCACGGGGCGCATCGGGCGTGGCGCCGACCACGGCAGCCTGCTGCTGGAGGCCACGCATCCGCTCGGCCCCTGGACCGGCGGTCGCATGAATGGCTTCGTGTACGCCCAATGGTTCGCCGGCTACAGCGAGAGCCTGCTGGGCTACGACCAGCGCTCCGAGCAGCCGCGCGTCCTCTTCGGCTACGCCCTCACCCGCTGAGTCCGCATGGAACCCAACGAACCATCCCCGACCGTCTCGTCGCTGACCCCCGGCCGCCCGGTCGGGCGCGGCACCCTGCAGCGCCTGTTGCTCAGCGAGCGCTCGCGCAGCTCGCGCCGCCTCCTGCTGGTGGCGGGAGGTCTGCTGGCGGTCTGCGGCGTCCTCGCCTGGCTGCTGTGGCGCCAGAGCGGCGCGCAGGCGGCGTCCCTGGGCGAACTGTCGCGGCTGCAGGATGAGCTGCATCGCCAGGAGCTGGCGGCGGCGGACACCGCCGAGCTGCGGCGCAAGCTGTCCGAGGTGGAGGGGCGGTTGGCCGAGGCCTCCGCCGCGACCGATTGGAGCGCCGTCACCCGCCGCCAGGAGGGGGCCATCTTCCTCTGCCTCGGCCTCGATCCGAAGAGCAAGGCGGCGACGATCGGCACCGCTTTCGTGATCGACGCCGAGAAGCGCATCCTGGTCACCAATGCCCACGTCGCGGTCGAGACCGCACGCATGCCGATGGGCCGGCTGGTCCAGGCCGGCACCGGCGAGCACTACGGCATCGAGGAGATGAAGCCGCATCCGCGCTGGGAGGGGGGCAAGGGGCCGGATCTGGCGCTGCTGCGCATCCGTCCCGAGGCCGCCGGCCGCATCATGGCGATGCCGCTGGCGACCCCGGAGCGCCTGCGCGCGCTCGCGCCCGGTCTGCAGGTCGGGACGCTGGGCTTCCCGGCCGAGCTGGC
>JAFLCQ010000255.1 GCA_017302815.1 Planctomycetota bacterium | reverse complement strand
GGCGCATGCCGCCAGCGCGCGAGGTCCAGCGCCAGCGGGCGCGACGCATCCTCGTCGCCTGGCGCGAAGGCCGCCCAGCCGGTGGTGTCGGTGCGCTCGGGCTGGTTCAGCGCCTGCTCCTGCAGCAGGGCGCCGTCCGCCCCGCGCGCCTCGACCCGCAGGCCGCGGTACCACGCGGCGCCGCGCGACAGGTACATGCCGACGTGCATGCGCACCGCCACCGCCCCCGTCGGTGCGGTCAGCTCCTGGGCGAATGGCGTCCACGGCGTATCGCCCGAAGCCAGGGCGGCGCAGGCCGGCCAGCCGCCGACCATCTCGCCCGACGCATCCAGGAACAGCGCCTGCACCCGCGCCGCCTCGCTGGGCTTGGCGCCCTGCACCACCCCGTCGGTGCGCATCTCGCCACGCAGGACGAGGCGGGCCACCGGTGCCGGATAGCGCAGCAGCAGGGTGAGCTGGGAGTGCCAATCCGGGCCCTTGCAGGTCACCAGCATGGCCGGGCGGCCGTCCGCCTGGCGGGCGTCGGCCCAGGTGTTCCAGCGCGGACGCTCCCACTGCCCGGGATCGAGGGGCAAGTCGAGGCCTGCGAGGAAGGCGACGGTGGTCGCCAGGATCACGGCGGTGCGCATGCCACCGAGTCTATGCTGCGCGCTCCGCCTTGCACGGCATGACGGAGCCGCCCCTGCGCATGACGTAGCAGGCTCAGCCGGCTGAGCGCAACCGCCTGTAGGCGCTGGGCGACATGCGGCGCAGCTTGGCGAAGGTGCGGTTGAACTGCGCCAGGGACCCGAAACCCACCTGCATGGCGATGTCGGTCACCGGCTGGTCGCTGCGCGTCAGCAGTTCGCAGGCGCGATCGACCCGCAGGTGGCTGATGAAGCCGACCAGCGAATGGCCGGTCTCGCGGCGGAAGAAGCGGGCGAAGGATTGCGGGTGCATGCCGGCCTGGGCGGCGGCCTCGGCCAGGCTGATGTGGCGGCCGGCGTTGGCCTCCAGCCAGGTGCGCAGCTCGGAAACCAGCGCTCCGCCGGCGGTGTCGCCCGCGTCGCCAGCGTAGGGCAGGAGCGGCTCGGCAGGTGCGGCGGCCAACGCGAGCAGGCAGTCGAGCAGAGCTTTGAGACGGGCGGGGCCGGAGCTGCCGGGCACCCGGCCGGCGGCGGCGATGACCGGCCCGCCAGCCTCCGGCGCCACCACCAGGCCGCGCCGGCTGGCGGCGAACAGCTCGCGGATCGGCGCCAGCTCGGGCAGCTCCAGCCAGGCGATGCCGAGCGCCTCGCCGGGTATCTGCAGCACCACGCGGTCATGCGGTCCATCGGCAGGATCCGCGGCCCAGGCGCAGTGCCGGATGCCCGGTCCGAACAGGAAGACCTCGCCGGCCTGGAAGGGGCGGATCGCCTGCCCGACGCGCTGCTGGCCACGGCCGGCGACGATGGCGCAGATCTCCCATTCCACATGGTCGTGGTCGTAGGGCGCCAGCACGTCCGTGCGCCAGCGCAGGGCGCGGAAGAACGAGCCGCGGTCGGGGGTGACGATCTCGTGCGAGACCATGCCGGATCCTAGGCGACGCAGTCGCGCGCACCAGGCATCGCGGCTACGGAGCGCACAGTCGCGGCTATGCGCCGCGCAGCCGTCCGAACGACCGGCGCTAGACTGGCTGGCATGCATCACCTCCCCCGCCTCGTCCTGATCACCATGCTGGCCGGATCGGCCCTAGCGGCGGAGGTGGCGCAGCCGCCCGGCGATCCGGCCTCCTTCCACGTCTTCCTGCTCATGGGCCAGTCGAACATGCAGGGGCACGGCAAGCCGTATCCGGCCGCCTACGATCGACCGGATCCCCGCGTCCTGGTGATGCAGCCCGATGGCGGCTGGCGCGTGGCGTCCGGACCATCGGGCGGATCCGGCATCGGTCCCGGCGACGCCTTCGCCCGCGCCTATGCCGAACTGCATCCCGGCGTGACCGTCGGCATCATCCCCGGAGCGAAGGGCGGCCGGGCGATCCGTGAACTGTCCAAGGGCGCGAAGGACCGCGACGGTGATCCGGTGTACGACCGGGTCATGGCGCTGGCGCAGCGCGCGGTGCAGGTCGGCACCGTCAAGGCCCTGCTGTGGCACCAGGGCGAGGCCGACGCCGGCGACCGGCGCTATCTCGACAAGCTCGACGCGCTGATCGGCCAGGTGCGCAGCGATCTCGCCCTGCCCGATCTGCCGCTGGTCGCCGGCGAGCTGGGCGGCTTCGCCGCCTGGACCGGCGCCTTCAACAACGATCTGCAGCGCCTGCCGACCGCGATCCGGCGCTCGGCCCTGGCGTCGTCGGATCTGCTCGGCCATGTCGGCGATGGCGTGCACTTCTCCGGCCCCGCCGCCGAGCTGTTCGGCCGGCGCTACCTCGCGGCCTATGCGCGCCTGGCCGAGCCGGGCCTGGTCGCGGCCGCCGATGCGCTTGTCGAGCGGACCCGGCCGCGCCTGCCGCAGGATGTCGGTCTGGTGGCCAACGGCGGCATGGAGGCCGGCGATCGCATCCCCACCGGCTGGGACCAGGCGTGGACCAAGGAGGGCGCGCTGACCCCGGTGCGCGACACGACCGTGACCCACGGCGGATCGGCAGCCCTGCGCATCGACACCGGCGCCGCGCCGGCCGACGGCAACATCAGTCTGGCCCTGCCGATCGAACGCGTCGCCGGACGCTGCCTGCTGGTGCGCGGCTGGATCCGCGCCGACGGCGCCCTCGGGCATGCCGCCGCCTGCTTCACCAGCGGCGGCGGCACGGCGGCGAACGCCTGGCTGACCATCCTCGACGCCAAGGACGCGCAGCGCGCGTGGCTGCGCTTCTCGGCCGAGGTGGCGGTGCCGGTCGAGGCGACCCGCGCCGCGCTGTGCTTCCTGGTCACCGGCACCGGCAGCGCCTGGGTGGACGACGTCGAGGTGCTGGAGGTGCCGGGCCGGCGGGTGGCGCCGGTCGGCAGGCCGCTGCTCAACGGCGACATGGAGCTGGGCGACGAGCTGCCCGACGCCTGGGATGGGCTCTACACCGCCTCGGGATCGCTGCTGGCGGCCCGCGACACGGAGATGCGGCACGGCGGGGCCGCCGCGCTGCGCCTATCGACCGGCACGGGCGGCGGAGACGGCAACACCTCGCAGAGCCTGCCCGGATCAGCGGTGGCCGGCCGCACCTTCCGCATCCGCGGTGCCGTGCGCGGCGATGGCGCCGGTTTGCGCCAGTGCGCGCTGTGCGTCTCGGCGCGCGACAAGGCATGGAAGAACGTGCTGTGGACGACGGTCGTCGATGCGACGGGGAAACCCGGCACGTGGATCACCGGCGAGGCCGAGGTGACCTTCCCGGCCACCACCGAGCGGGCCAGCGTCTGCCTCCTGGTCAGCGGCAGCGGCAGCGGCAGCGGCTGGATCGATGATGTCGAGCTGGTCGCGGTCGAGAAGCCCTGATTCAGCGCAGCATCCGGATCGTGCCGTCGTCCGAGCCCACCCAGACGCAGCCGTCGCCGGGCAGCGGCGAGGACAGCACCGGACCGCCGGTGCGGTGCTGCCAGCGCACGGCCCCGTCGGCGAGGCCGACGGCGTAGATGTGGCCGTCGTCGCAGCCGACGTAGACCAGGCCACCGGCGATGGCCGGCGGGCTGTTGAGCTGCGCGCCGAGGCGGGCCTCCCACAGTGGCTTCTGGAAGTCGGTGGTGCGGAAGGCGCGCAGGACGCCGTCCTGCTTGGCGAAGACCGCCACGTCGCCCTGCACCGCCGGCGAGGCGTGCGGGAAGTAGCTCAGCGCCCCGCCGGGTGCCGGCGCTGATCGATTGAGGATCCTGCCGCTCGCCGCGTCGATGCGGTAGCAGGCGTCGGCGGCGTCGTAGAACAGCCCGGCGGCGGTCGCCGGCACGCTGGCCTGGCAATGGTTGCCCGCCCCCCTCCACAGCACGTCGGTGGTCGCCAGGTCGACGCAGAACAGGATGTTGTCGTTGCCGGGGAAGATGATGCGGCCATCGAGCACGGTCGGCGCCATCGGCCCGTCGTTGGGCTTGGCGGCGCGGCAGCGCCAGACCTCCGTCCCGGTCGCCGGGTCGAGACCGACCAGATTCGAACGCGGCGACCAGCCGTTGACGCCGACGAACAGCACGCCGTAGGCCAGGGCGGTGGAGTTGGTGATCGGGAAGAGCTTCGGATTCGCCGGATCATTGGCCCAGCGCCACAGCTCGCGACCGTCGCGCAGGTCGAGTGCGTGCAGGAAACCGGACGCCGAGCCGATGTAGACCCGGCCCTCGGCGATGGTGGCGCTGGCCTGCACCGCTCCGCCGGCGGCGAAGCGCCAGCGCTGCGCCCCGGTCATCGGATCGAGGGCGTAGACCCCGCCATCATCGCTGCCCACCACCAGCACCCCGTCGGCGAGCACCGGCGACGAGCGCACCGGTCCGCCGGTCCGCACCGTCCAGGCGACGCCGCCCAGCGCCGGCAGGCCGGACACCGGGTAGGAGCCGCTGCGCGCCAGGCCGCCGCGGAAGGTGCGGCCGGCGAGCGGATCCAGGACCTTGCCGCGCAGGTCGAGGACCACCGGCGGCTGATCGTCGACGGCGCTGTGGGCATCGGCGGCGCAGCGCACGACGCGGAAGCCGGCGGTGGCGCGGGCGGCCGACTCCTGCTCCTGGATGAAGGCGCGCGGACCGATGCCCTCCGGCTGACCAGCGAAGCAGCCGCCGAGCAGCGGCATGCCGAAGAGGCCGTTGCGCCCGCCCTTGGGGTTGCGCGTGCGCAGCGGATCGCCGGCCGGGTTGTCCCACGACCACTCCATGACATTGCCGTCGAGATCGTGGATGCCCAGGGCGTTGGCAGGACGGGTGCCGACCACGTGCGTGGTGCCCCCGCTGCTGTCGGTGAACCAGCCGCGGGCGCCGGCGCTGGAGGCCGGAGCGGAGGCCGGAAATCCGTCGTTGGGCAGCTTCGCCGCGTCACCGGCACGGTAGGCGGCGCACCACTCGGCGTGGGTGGGCAGGCGGTAGCCATCCGCGCCCCAGCGCACGAACACCTCGTCGCGCAGGCTGTTCTGCAGCGTGCGACCGCACATGGCGATGCGCCAGGTGCTGGCGCGGCGGTAGGGCCGGGTCAGCTCGCGATCCTCGTAGTAGCAGGACGTGCGGCCCTCCAGTTCCGAGAGGGCGTTGCACCACGCCACCGCATCGTGCCAGCCGACCATGGTCACCGGCTCATCGGGGTCATGGCGCCGCGAGGAATCACCCCAGGCGGAGCTGCCGAGGTCACCGGGACGATCAAAGCGGTAGCCGACGCCCTCGGCCCAGCTGCGCACGCGGTTCCACTGCGCAAAGCTGGTCTCGGTGCGCGCCATGCGGAAGTCGCTGAGCGTCGCCTCGGTGTCATCGGCGCGCAGGAAGCGGCCGTTGGCGACCAGAGCGAGATCGGCCTCGGCCAGGCCCGGCGGCTTCGCCGCCGCGACCGCCGGCCGCAGCAGCGACAACGGGATCTCGGCCGGCGACGTGTCTGGCGTCCCACGCACCACCCGCAGGCCGGTCTCGGGCAGGGCGCCCGAGGCCGGAGCGTGGCGACGGTCGTCGAGCGGCGCATCGACGCCTCCTTCCCACAGCCACTCCCCCGGCCCGTCGGCGATACCGGCGAAGGCGGCGGCGCGCAGGCGCTGGTGCTCGGCCGGGGTGGGCAGGCGGTAGCCGTCGGCGTCGGCGCGCAGCCAGACCTGCAGCGGCGCGTCCGACGGCGGGAGGTCGCG
>JAFLCQ010000254.1 GCA_017302815.1 Planctomycetota bacterium | reverse complement strand
GTCCGGGGTCCGGGGTCCGGGGTCCGCTGCAGGGCGGCGGCCTGGCTGCGCGGCGGCGCGGCGGGGGCGTCGTCGTCGCTGGCCGCGACCACCTCGAAGCCGGCGCGCTGGCCGAGCAGGCCAGGCTCCTTCCACGGGCGCGTCTCGATGATCAGGGCCTTCTCGCCCAGCTCGGCGCGGACCTTGGTCAGCGCCTCGTTGACGGTGCGGCCGGTATAGGTGCGGACGATCATAGCTCTTTGCCTTCAGGGGCTGCGCCCCTACGGCCCGTTGGGCCTACCCCGGGCTTTGTCGCGGCTCGGTTCCGTCGGATGCCTCCGGAACCGTGGGCGGATGGGCTCCGCCCATCATATCCGCCCACCGCCTCTCGGCGCCCGCCCCATCGCTGCGCGACGGGGCCCCAGAACATAGTTGCTTCGCTCATGTGTGCTCGGATCAGGGCTTGGGCAGGGAGACCGTCCCGACCACCTCGACCGGCACGGTGCCGATCTCGGAATAGGACAGGACGGCGAGGTCGGCGTGGAAGCGGCTGGTGATCTGGCGCATCTGCCGGCGCAGGCCGGCGGTGGTCAGCAGGACGGCGTCGCGGCCCAGCGCGCTGGCCTCCTGCAGGTTGCGGCCGATCTGGTCGATCAGGGCGCTGGCCTCGGCCGGGCTGACCGCGATCTGGCCGGCGGCGGGGCCGCTCATGGCGCCCGACAGGCGGGTCTCGGTGGCGGGGTCGAAGATGATGGCGTTGAGGCGGCCCTGCTGGTCGAGATGCGAGGCGACCACGGCGCGGCCCATGCGCCCGCGGGCCTGCTCGGCCAGCAGCGCCGGGTCGGCAGTCGGGGCGTCGGCGACCGCCTCGAGGATCTTCTCGAGATTGTTGATCGGCACGCGTTCTTCGAGCAGGTGCGCCAGGACCTTCTGCACCACGCCCAGCTTGGCGCCGGACTCGATCTCCTTCACCAGCGCCGGGGCGTCCTTCTTCAGCGCCGCCAGCAGGCCCTGCACGTCCTCGCGGTTGAGGACCTGGTGGGCGTTGGCGCGCAGCACCTGGGTGAGATGGGTGATGAAGACGCTGGCCGGATCGGTGACCGTCCAGCCCAGGGCCTCGGCCTCGCTGCGGCGGCCGCTCTCGATCCACACCGCCTCCAGCCCGAAGGCCGGCTCCTTGGTCGCCTTGCCCTGCACCGGGCCGGTGACGCCGCCGCCGTCGATCGCCAGCAGGCGGTCGGGGAAGATCTCGTACTGCGCCAGGCTCTGGCCATGCACCAGGATGCGGTAGCTGTTGGGCGGCAGCTGGATGTTGTCCTTGATGCGGATCGGCGGCACCAGCAGCCCGCCGTCGCGCGCCAGCTGGCGGCGCAGGGCGGTGATGCGGTCGAGCAGCTGCCCGCCACGGTCCTTGTCGACCAGCGGGATGAGGCGGTAGCCGATCTCCACTCCCAGGCGGTCGCTGGGCAGGATCTCCTCCGGCTTCTCCTCCGGCACCGGGGCGGACTTGCTCTCGGCCTGCGCCTGCGCCTGCGCCTGCTCGCTCTGCGCGTTGCGCAGCACGTAGGCTAGCACAAGCATCGAGCCGCCGATGCCGGCGAAGACCATCAGCGGCATGCCCGGCACCAGGCCGATGGCGGCGATCACCCCGCCGCCAACAGCCAGCGCCTTGGGCTTGAGGAAGACCTCGCGCGCCAGGGCCGCGCCGGCGGTCTCGTCGCTGCGCGTCTTGGTGATGATCATGCCCGAGCCGATGGTGATCAGCATGCTCGGGATCTGGCTGACCAGTCCGTCGCCGATCGCCAGCAGGGCGAAGGTCTTCAGCGCCGTGTTGGCGTCCATGTTCAGCATGGTCATGCCGATGACGAAGCCGGCGGCGATGTTGACGATGGTGATGATCAGGCCGGCGATGGCGTCGCCCTTGACGAACTTGCTGGCACCATCCATCGCGCCGTAGAACTCGGCCTCCTGCGCGATCTTCTCGCGCCGCTGCCGCGCCTCCTTCTCGTTGATCAGGCCGGCATTGAGGTCTGCATCGATCGCCATCTGCTTGCCGGGCATGGCGTCGAGGACGAAGCGCGCCGCCACTTCCGAGATGCGCCCGGCGCCCTTGGTCACCACCACCAGCTGGACGATGAGCAGGATGATGAAGACAACGATGCCGACCACGAAGTTGCCGCCGACCACGAAGTCGCCCATGGTCTCGATCACGGCGCCGCCGGTGCCGGTCAGCAGGATGAGGCGGGTCGAGGCGACGTTGAGACCGAGGCGGAACATCGTCGTCACCAGCAGGACGCTGGGGAAGGCGTTGAACTCGAGCGGCTCCTTGACGTAGACGCAGACCAGGAAGACCAGCAGCGACAGGGCCAGGTTCAAGGCGATGAGCGCGCTGAGGATCCCGGCCGGCAGCGGCATGAGCAGGACGGCGACGATGCCGACCAGGCCGAGGGCGAAGACCGCCTCGGTGCGCTTGGCGACGCGTTCGAGCGTCGTTCCCAGGGTCGGTGCGGCCTCGGCCATCCGTCCTCCTGGCGTCCATCCCCGCAGCGGTGGCGTCGCGGATCGCGACACCTGGGCCCGCTGCGGATGGCGCCGGGGGACGGGGAGGCGACCGCCGTGCCAAGTCGCCCCGGATGGGCCCTTACGGACCTACTGGAGGGCGGAGGGGTTGAAGATGGCGTTGTGGAGGTCGGCGGCCGGCAGGGCGGCGACGTGGCCGTCGAAGAACACCGTGTTGGCGCGGTTGCGGTGGCGGGCGGAGATCTGGCCGTCGCCGTAGAGGTGCCAGCCGACGTCGGCCGCGGGATTGGCGAGGTCGTACTGGACGCAGTCCCCGAACCAGGCCCGGCGCGCGGCATGGCTGATCCGCGGGCGCACCATCGCGGCATAGGGTCCGAAGCCGTAGGCGGTCGACAGCCAGAGGCTGTTCACCGCGCTGTCGGCCGCCCACACGAAGCCGTCGCTGGCGTCGCAGTACAGGCGCAGGTTCATGCCCAGGCCGTTCTGCTTGGCGGCGCGCAGCGGTCCGCGATCCGCCAGCGGGCAGCCCCAGATGACGCTGCTGCGGCTGATGCCGGCCAAGGTCGGCGGCCCGGAGAAGGCCTCCAGCGGCTCGGCCAGCTCCTGCATCCAGGACGGATCCGAGGAGGCGTCGCCCCAGGCCCGCAGCAGCAGTCCCTGGTTCTCCTCGCTGTAGCCGGCGGCGGCGATGCCGATCTGGCGCAGCGCCGACTGGCAGCTCGCGGCGCGGGCCGCGCTGCGCACCATGGCGACGCCGGGCAGGAGCATGGCCGCGAGCACGGCGATGATCGAGATCACCACCAGCAGCTCGATGAGGGTGAAGGCGCGCCGGCTCATGGCCTGCGCACCAGGCGGTCGAGCAGCAGGACCATGCTGGGCACCTCCCAGTCGGCGGTCCCCGCGCCGAGGATCCGCGCCGTCGCGCCGGGATGGGCCAGCACCGCCGCCAGGGCCGGACGCACCTCGCTGTCGTCATCCATCGCCAGCGCGTAGCCGATGATGCGGCTGTAGAGCAGCGGCTGCCCGGCCTTGGCGCAGGCGGCGCGGAAGGCCTGCTCGTAGCCGCGCAGCACGCGCTGCACCGGCTCGCTGCGATAGGCGCGCGGCAGCTCGCCGCACACCCCCTTGGAATGGTTGTAGATGTCGAGCCCGATGAGGTTGTGGCGCAGGTAGCCGGCGCCCAGCTCGTTGGGCCACAGCGAGGGCCAGCCCTCGCCGTAACCGTTCGCCAGCCCGAAGGGCAGGAAGGTGCCGGCCTTGGCCGCGACCTGGCCCATCGCCTGCATCTCATGGGTCACTGCGGTGACGTTGAGCAGGTCCGGGAAGCCGATGCGGTTGTAGAAATCGCCCATGAAGAAGCGCGCGGTGGCGGAGGCCGCGGCCTTCGCCGCCATGTAGGCGGCGAAGCCGGCCTCGTCCCGGTCGCCCAGGCGGCCATGCAGGCGGTGCAGCGCGGCCCAGCACGGCAGCTCGGAGTTGAGCATGTCGATGTTGTTGCCCATGCCCCATTCCACCGCCATCGAGGACATCCACGCCCAGTCGTTGCAACGGCGCAGGAAGCCGGTCGCGGCGGCGAGGAAGGGCAGGTTGCAGCGCGTGAAGGCCGCGTCGCCGCCGGTCTGCAGCCAGGCGTCGAAGGCGTAGGCGACGATCGCCGCCGTCTCGTTGAGGTCGTGGAAGATGCGCTGCCCGCCCTCGAAGCGCACCGGCCCGAGGAAGATCACCGGATAGCGCCCGCCGCCCTTGGGCTCCATGCGGTAGCGGATGAAGGTCTTGTACTGGAAGTAGCCGACATCGCGCACCAGGTTGCGGGCGATCTTCGCCGCCAGCATCGCCTTGGCGTCCTCCAGGCCGGGCGCCGCCTCGAGGTAGGGCTGCAGCAGGATGTCGCCCCAGGTGCCGGCCAGGTTGCGGTGCAGGTCGATGAAGGGTCCGCCGCGCACCTCCTGCGAGGAGGTCGCGGTGGTCAGCCAGTCGAGATCGCGGGTCGGCGACGGACGCCCCGGCTGGCGGTCGACCACGCCATAACCCACCGGCAGGTAGACATTGCGCGGCAGCATGGCGTGCTCGCAGATGCGTTGCAGCAGGGCGGCGGCCTGCGCATCGCCTGGCGGCAGGGTGGTCGGCGCGGTCGCCAGTGGATAGGACAGGTCCGGCATCGGCAGGCGGTAGGTGGCGGCATCGGCGCCCAGCACGGCGTGCAGCGGACCGCAGAAGGTCGCCACCCCGGTATCGACGGCGCCGGACGGCAGCTCGGCCAGGCCCTGCGCGGCCAGCAGCGGCAGCAGCGGCGGCAGCGGCGCGATGTGCACGCCGGCGCGTCCGTAGGGTTCGGGGATGTCGAGATATTCCCAGGTGTCCCGGATCTCGACGCTGCGGCCGTCCGGCGCCAGGCGGAAGTCCTCGCGGCAGCCGACGATGCGCCGGCAGAGGGCGGCGCTCCAGCGGTCGGCAGGGCCGGCCAGCGCGGCGAGGCCGGCATCACCGATGCTTCCGCCGTCGAGGTGCCCGACGCCCAGCAGCGGCATCACCGAGACGTCGACGCCGCGGCCTTCGCAGGCGACGGCGTAGAGGTCGTCGGCGGTCCGCCGCAGCCCCAGCAGGCGACGGCTGCAGGTGACCAGCACCGGCCACAGCTTCCCATCGGCTTCGCGGCGGCTGCACACGATCATCCAGTTGCGATCCATGCCCTGCACCGGCAGGTCCGCGCCCACCGCCGGGCGATGCACCGCCGCCCCGCCCGCCGCCGGCAGGATGACCAGCCCCGGACCGCCGATGCGCAGGCCGAAGCCGGCCGCATCGGGCTGGCGGTAGAGCACCCCAGGCATGCCCATGCCGACATGGATGTCGGCGCGCCGGCCATACACGCCGCCGCTGCCGACCAGATGCTTGGCCACCCAGCCGGCGTCCTGGCAGGCCAGGGTCTCTCCGCCCGCCCCGCCGAACTCGACCCGGAAGGTGTCCTCGGGGACATCCCACATGCGCCAGGAGTGGTCACTGCGCACGCCGATGGTGTCGGTGCGGTCGTGGTCGTTCCAACCGAAGCGGCCGATGTTGCCGCGCGAGATGCCGGGGCGGAAGCCGTCCGCAGCCGCCGTCTCCGCCGGCGCGGGCGCGAGCGGCGGCAGGCCGAGCAGACCGTGCAGCAGCACGTCGTAGACCGGCCCGGGCTTCAGCGGAGCGGCGCAGGCGAGGAAGCGCCCGCGGCCGACCGCGCGCTCGGCCAGGAAGGGCGAACCGTCGGCGCAGCGGACCGGCACGCTCGCATCGCCAGCCGCGGCCGCCCGCACCGCCTCCACCTCCAGGGCACCCCAGGCATGCCCAT
>JAFLCQ010000253.1 GCA_017302815.1 Planctomycetota bacterium | reverse complement strand
TACGTGGACCGCACGCACCATCGGCTACACCGGCAGCGACCACGAGCATCAGGCCTACATCGGCGTGAGCTTCGCGCCTGAGACCGTACCTGCCGGCGCCGCCTGGCAGCGCGGCTGGAGCATCTCGGCCAGCAGCATGGCCAAGAAGGACCTCGCGCTGTTCAGCGAGACCGAGCAGGCGATCAAGTACACCGACGGCTTCTACCGCTTCTTCAAGATCCTCGCCAATGCTCTGACCTGGGTCCTCGACCAGCTGGCCAAGGTCGTCGGCCACTACGGCATCGCGGTCATCATCCTGACCATCCTGATCAAGGCCGTGCTCTACCGCACCACCTTCAAGCAGCAGGAAAGCATGCTGAAGATGCAGAAGCTCGCCCCCGAGCTGAAGTACGTGCAGGAGCAGTACAAGTCGAACAAGCAGATGCTGGCCCAGAAGCAGATGGAGCTGTTCAAGAAGCACGGTGTCAATCCGCTCGGCGGCTGCCTGCCCATCTTCATCCAGCTGCCGATCTTCATCGCCCTGTTCCAGGCCTTCAGCCACAGCGCCGACCTGCGCGGCACCAGCTTCCTGTGGATCAGCGACCTGACCCTGCCCGACCAGGTCTGGGGCGTCCCGATCTCCTTCCTCGGCGGCTGGGTGCTGTCGCTCAATCCGCTGCCGATCATCTACATCGGCGTCTCGGCGTGGATGAGCTTCCACCAGACCCCGCCGTCCAACGGCGACCCGCAGCAGGAGATGATGTTCAAGATGATGCGCTGGATGCCGGTCGTGTTCGGCGTCATCTTCTACAACATGCCCAGCGGCCTCGTCCTCTACTTCACCGTCCAGGCGGTGATCTCGACCCTCGAGCTGAAGTACATCAAGAAGAAGCTCGGGATCGGCTAGACCGAGGATTCTACAACGCGGTCCGAGGTACGCGGTCCATTCAGCATGCGGTATCCTACATGCCGCATGGGAACACATGGAGAACCGGAGAACCAGCGACGCAGGTGGCTTCTAGAGGGCAGGTCGTTCACCATTCAGGTGATGGACTCTGGCTGCGTAAGTCGTTGCCGACTCCGGTCCTCTGGTTCTCCATGTGAGTTTATCGCCGGCTATAGGGTAATCCTGGCGTCGGAGACACGACGACGCCACAGCGCCGCCGCACCCAGGGGGTGAGCCGATCGCATGCCGGCATACCCGGCCTGTGTCGAGGCTTGCCGACCCCGGACCCCGGACCCCGGACCCCGGACCCCGAACCGGATCAGACCTACTTCGATTCGGTCGACACCGCGGCTTCGCGGGCGCTCTGCTCGACGATCGAGGTCAGGCGCACGCCGAAGTTCTCGTCGACCACGACGACCTCGCCCTTCGCGAGCAGCTTGCCGTTGACCACGATGTCCAGCGGTTCGCCGGCGAGGCGGTCCAGCTCGATCACCTTGCCGGGGGTCAGCTCGAGGATGTCCTGGATGAGCATGTCGGTGCGGCCCAGCTCGACCGTCAGGGTGACCTGGATGTCCTTCACCAGCTCGATGTTCGGCTTCACGGCCGGGGGCGCTGCGCCCTGGCCCAGGTCGGGGAAGTTGGCCGGCTGCACCGCCGGGTTGGCATCGTCAGCCATGGCTCAGTCCTTGTCGTGGGGGGTTTTGCCGGGCGGCAGCACGCGCTCGACGCGCACCGCGACGGCCTTGCCGAGACGTCCATGGCTGCACAGGAAGCGCAGCTTGCCGCCGACCAGGCCATGGGCCCGCTCGCCGAGGCGCTGGTCGAGGACGATGACGTCGCCCGGCTTCATCGCCATCACCTGCGAGACGGGGACGGAGGCGGTGCCCAGCTCGGCCCGTACCGGCAGGGTGGTGTGCTTCACCACCCGGTCGAGGTGGCGGCGCTGGCCCTCGCTGGGATCGCGCTTCATCGCCGCGAAGCGGAAGCGGTTGCCCAGACGCTGCATCACCGTGTCGATGGAGATGAAGGGGATGCAGAAGCACAGCTCGCCCGGTTCCAGCTCGCCGGGGGCGGCGATCGAGAAGGTCGAGACCAGCACCATCTCGCTGGAGGGGATGACCTGCACGAACTGCGGGTCCATTTCGCGCGCCTCGACGATCGGCTTGAACTCGGCCAGCTCGGCCCAGCCCTCGGCGACGCGATCGAGGAAGCGGCGGATGACGTTCTCGAGCAGGCTCTGCTCGATGGTGGTCAGCGGACGCATCTTATCGAGTGGCTTGCCCGGGCCGCCCATCATCCGGTCGATGAGCGAGAATGCGAGCTTCATGTCCATCGTCGCCAGGGCCCGTTCCGGCAGGGGGGCGAGGGAGAGGACGTTGATGACGGTGGGATTGGGCAGGCTGTTGCGGAACACCTCGAAGGTGAGTTCGCCCAGCGACACGATGTTGACCTCGAGATTGATGCGCAGGTAGGTCGACAGCGCCATCGTCAGGGTCTGGGCGATCGCCTCGTGCATGCGCTGGAGAGCACGCAACTGCTCGCCTGACAGCTTGTTGGGACGGACGAAGTCGTATTCGGAGATGCGCTTCTCGCGCTTCCGCTTGCCGGCCCCCGTCTCCTCGACGGTGCTCAGGAGGCTTTCCAGCTCCTCCGCTGACAGGATCTCGTCAGGCATGGTGGTGGTTCCTAAGCACGCGCCGTGCCTACTGCGTGAGCAGGTTGGTGACGGTGACTTCGAGGACGAACTTGTCGGCGGCGTCGCGGTTGGGGATGACCGAGCGCAGCTGGCGCTCGATGGCGGTGGCGAAGTCCTTCTTCAGCCGCGCCGAGATGTTCGGGCTCTGCAGGTCCTCGAGCTGGAAGGTCTTGATCGTCTCCTCCAGGCGCGACTGCAGCAGCCGGCTGATCGAGGGGTTGTTCAGCTTGCCGTAATCCTTCTTCGGCACCCAGATCCCGACCTGGAGGGTGAGGTAGCGGGTGCCGCCCGATCCGGTGATGTTGCCCTTCAGATCGATGGGGTCGAGCTCCTGGCCGTCGGCGAGGAGTCCGCCGCCGCCGTGGCCGTCCGCGGCCGCTTCCGTCCCATGCCCGTCGCCATGCCCATCGCCGCCTGCTGCGGCCGCATCCGGCTTGTGCGCGGTGGCGCCGGCAGGGGTGAGGGACTTGGCGAAGAACATGCCGGCGCCGCCGCCGATGGCGGCGAGGACGACCACCGCGGCGATGATCGGCACCAGGCCGCCCATCTTCGACGGCTTGGCCTCGCCTGCCGCCTTGGCGTCCTTCTTCTCGTCCTTCTTGTCATCCTTCTTGGCGTCGTCCGACATGGCGGCTCCTACGGCTGGGCGGTGGTGGGCTGGAGCAGGTCCGCGACCTTGCGGCCGCGCTGCTCATCGTCCTTGGACACGGCGGCGAGCAGGGCGGCGCGATCCTTGTCGCCGGCGCCGACCTCGGCCATCGCCTTCAGCAGATCGGCGATCTGCTGCGGGTCCGAGGCCTTGATGTAGGGCAGGATCTGCTCCGGCTTCATGAAGCGGTAGAGCTGCGCCATGCGCCGGATCTGGGCTGCGGTCGGCTCGGTCGGCTTCAGCTGCATCAGTTCGCGATGCAGGGCGACCGCCATCGGGTATTCGGCGTCCTGCTGCGCCAGCTTGAGCAGATTCGCCGCCTTCTTGGGATCCATGGCGTTGAGGATGCGCGCCACCTCGCGCGGTTCGAGCTTGCGCAGGGTCTGCCAGGCGTCGTTCTTCTGCAGCTCGTAGAGCTTGGCCAGCTCGGCGTAGCGGGCGTTCTCGGCCTCGGTGGCGGCCTCGGCGCGCGCGTGCTCGTCGGCCTGGAGCTGGGCGAAGCTCGCGCGGTCGGCCTCGGCCTGGCGGCGCTCGTCGGCCATCTCCTCGCGCTTGGCGTCCAGCTGCCGCGCGATGCGGGCGAGGTCGGTGCGGGCGGCGCGGATCTCGGCTTCGCGGGCCTCGATCCAGCGCTCGCGCTCGTCGAGCGAGTCCTTGCGGCGGCGCAGCTCCTCGACCAGGGCGTTGGCGTGGCGGGCGCCGGCGATCTCGGCGAGGTCGGCCAGCAGCTTCTCCTGGTCGATGCCGGGCGTCTCGCGCACGGTCGGGGCCTCGGGCGGGCGGGCGTGCATCTGCTGCAGGAGGGTCTTGTCCTCGCTCGACAGCAGCATGTCGCGGGCCTTCATCTGCGAGATGTAGCTGCGCTCCTCGGGGGAGAGCAGCACGTCGCGGATCTTCTCCGGCGTGACGACACCGTTCTTCTTCAGCATGGTCACGGCGGTGATGCCGGCGACCAGCATGACCACGCAGAGGGCGGCCAGCCCGTAGACCATGGCGCGGAGGAAGGAGTTCATGCCAAAGCCTCCATGCGGATGCGGGCGGCGTGCTCGTCGTTGGCCCTGGCTTCGCGCCGCAAGGCGATGCGGGCGGCCTGGGCGGCGTCGCGGGCGCGGATGGCCTCGATGGCCTTGACCTCGCGGTGGGCCTGCGCCAGCGCCGAACGCGCGGCGGCGATGCGGCCGTCCTGCTCGGCGATGCGCCCGTCCAGCTCGGCCACCGCCCGGCGGGTGGCCAGGATGAAGGCGGACAGCACTTCGCGCATGCGCGCAGGGACCGGCGTGCGACCGGCCTGCTCGATGTCGGCGATGTGGGCGCCGCGGCGGACGACCATTTCCGAACGCTCGCGTTCGAGGCGGCCGAGTTCGCGTTTGGCCGCCTCCTCGGCGGCGATGCGCAGGTCGAGGACGGCTGAGAGGCGCAGCTTCATGCGGCACCCACGATCTGCTGCAGCGCGGCGAGGGCGGCCATGCGCTCGCTGCCTTCGCCGATGCCCTGGCGGATCCAATCCTGGAGCTTGGGATAGGCGGCGATGGCCTTGTCGACCTTGAGATCGGCGCCGTTGCGGTAGGCGCCGACCTCGACCAGGTCGCGGACGCGCTCGTACTCGCTCCACAGCTCGCGGGCGCGCATCGCCAGCTTGTATTCCGCTGGCGCGGCGATGTCGATGAGCAGGCGCGACACCGACAGGGTGGGGTCGACCGAGGGATAGATGGCCTGGCCGGCGAGCCGGCGCGACAGGAAGAGGTGGCCGTCGAGGATGGCGCGCACCGCGTCGCCGACCGGGTCGTTCTCGTCGTCGCCTTCGATCAGCACGGTGTAGAAGGCGGTGATGGATCCCTCGCCGGCGCAGGTGCCCGAGCGTTCGAGCAGGCGCGGCAGGATGGCGAAGGAGGAGGGGGGGAAGCCGCGCGTCACCGGCGGTTCGCCGGCTGCGAGGCCGATCTCGCGCTGGGCCTGGCACAGGCGCGTGACCGAGTCCATCATCAGCAGGACATCGAGGCCGGCGTCGCGGAAGTGCTCGGCGACGGCATGGGCGGCATAGGCGGCGGCGAGGCGCTCGACCGCCGGCCGGTCGCTGGTGGCGACGATGACGACGCTGCGCGCCGCGCCCTCGGGGCCCAGCGCCTTGTCGATGAATTCGCCGACCTCGCGTCCACGTTCGCCGACCAGGGCGATGACATTGACCGCCGCCTGGGCGTGCTTGGCCATCTCGCCCATCAGGGTCGACTTGCCGACGCCGGAACCGGCGAAGATGCCCATGCGCTGGCCGCGGCCGACCGTAAACAGGCCGTCGACCACGCGCAGACCGGTCTGCAGGACCTGGCGGATCGGCCGGCGACCCATCGCCGACGGCGGATCGGCGTGGATGCTGCGGCGCGCGGCGCCGCCGATCGGGCCCTTGCCGTCGAGGGGGTTGCCCAC
>JAFLCQ010000252.1 GCA_017302815.1 Planctomycetota bacterium | reverse complement strand
CTCCGGCGACCGCCGCCACCGCGTTCGTGGCGAGTGCGCGCACATCGATGTCCTCGCTGGCGAGGGTGATGCTGCCGGAATCGAGCTGGGCGAGGATGCGCACATCGTCGACCAGGTCGAGAAGGCGCTGGGCGGCATCGCGGGCCTCGGCGGCGAAGCCGCGCTCCTGCGGGCCCATGGGCAGGCCCAGGAGGAGGTCGGCCATGCTGACGATGCTGGCCGCCGGTTCGCGCATGCCGTCGGCGATGCCGCCCATGAAGGCGCATCGCGCATGCCCGGCCTCGACCGCCGCGCTGCGGCCGGCTTCGGCCTCGGCCCTGGCCTCGAGGACCCGCACCTCGGCGGCGTGGCGCTGGCTGGCGTCCTGGATGATGCAGCAGATGCGTCCGCCGTCCTCGGACATCCAGCCGGACAGCGACACGTCGACCGGGAAGCGCCGGCCCGAGGCGTGGTGCGCCAGGAAGGTCATCGCCGCCTGGGCCTCGTCCTCGGCGGCGTCCATCGCCGCCGACCTGGCCATGAGGTCGACGCCGTCGAGATCGGGCAGCAGCCGCTGGACCGGTTCGCCCATGGCGTCGGCAGCCGCCAGGCCGAACAGGCGCTCGGCACCGCGATTCCACATCTCGATGTGGCCGGCCTGGTCGGTGATCAGGATCGCGGCGCGCGCGGCGTCGAGCAGGGAGCGGAAGCGGGCCTCCGAGCGGCGGAGCTCGTCGGCGGAGCGCTGCATGCCGTCGAGGGTGCCCACTAGGCGCAGGTTCGTCTCGCTGAGCGAGCGGGTGCGTTCGGCGACCGCGGCCTCCAGCTCGTCGACGTGGCGGGCGGCGGCGCGTGCCAGGCGCCACTTCTCGCACATGGTGTGCGCCAGCTGCAGGACCTCGATCGCGTCGAAGGGCTTCTTGACGATGAGCAGCCGGTCGGAGGCGCCGATGCGCGCGACGATGTCCTGCCAGGAGTAGTCGGCGTAGGCGGTGCAGATCACCAGTTGCAGCTCGGGATCGGCGCTCCACAGCCTGGTGATGGTCTCCAGCCCGTCCCAGCCCGGAGGCATGCGCATGTCGACGAAGGCCAGGGCATAGGGTTCGCCGCGTTCGCGGGCGGCGGTGGCCAGCGCCAGTCCGGCCTGCCCGCTGACGGCTGCGTCGACGAGGAAGTCGGCGCCGCTCGCCGGCGTCCGCGCCGCTGCGCCGAAGATGGCGGCCTCGGCCTCGTCCAGGGCGGCGCTGCCGTCCGCCGTCGCCACGAGGATCTTGCGGAAGTCGGCGTGGATCGCGGGATTGTCGTCGATGACGAGGATGCGGCGGTTGACCGTCTGACGTGGGGCTTCGGTCATGGCGTCGTCCTTCCAGTCGGTAGTTCGAGTTCGAAGCGCGCACCGCGGCCGGGACCGTCGCTGCGCGCGGTGAGTCGGCCGCCCATCTCGGCGGCGGCGTTGGCGCAGCGGTGCAGGCCGAAGCCGTGGCCGCCGGGCTTGGTGGTGAAGCCGTGGCCGAAGATGCGCTCGAGGTCGCCATCGGCGATGCCGACGCCGTCGTCGGCGACCCAGATGAGCAGGCGGCCGCCACCGGCGCTGGCCGTGCCGACCTCGATGCCTCCCGCCCGTGGCGCCGCCGCGAGCACGGCCTGGCGGGCATTGGCCACGAGGTTGACCAGGATCTGCAGGATCCGGTGGCGGTCGAGGGACGCCTCGGGCATGGGCGCGTACGCACGCCGCACCGCGATGCGCGCGCGATCGAGGGCCGGTTGCTCGAGGCGCAGGGCGTCGTCGCAGATCGCCGACGCCTGGCACAGCGTGCGCATCGTCGAGGTGCCGATGCGGGCGTATGATTGCTGCATGGCGACGATCGACTTGATGTGGTCGACGGCGTCGCCCAGGCAGCGCGCCTCCTCGCGCAGCACCGCATGCGCGTCGGCGATGTGGCCGGCGAGCAGGCCGAGGTAGTCCGGCAGGCGCCGGCCGCGCTCGTCGGTGCGCAGGAAGTCGGTCTGCGCCGCCCCGGCGCGCAGCAGCTCGGCGGCGCGGACGAGGTTCTCCAGCCGCGGGTCGGCGAGGCGGTCGGTGATGCGGCCGGCGGAGACGTTGACGCTGTTCAGCACGTTGCCGACGTTGTGCAGGACGCCGGTGGCGATCTCGGCCATGCCGGCCTGGCGGTGCGCCTCCTCCAGGGCCTCCTGGCTGCGCCGGCGCTCGCTGATGTCGCGATGCACCGCGACCAGGTTGCACACGCCGCCGTCGACGTCGCGGATGGGGCAGACGTGCCATTCCGCCGGATAGCCGCGGCCATCGCGGCGGCGGCACAGCAGCTCGCCGGTCGCGTCGCCTCCGGACGCGGCGGTCGCGAAGAGGCCTGCGAAGCGCTCCAGGTCGGTGCCGGGGCCGGCCAGCGCATCCAGGGACATCCCCTGGGCGGCGTCCTCCTCCCAGCCGGTCAGGTTGCAGAATGCCGGGTTGGCATGCACGATCGCCGCCTGGCCGGGCGACGGCCCCGGGGTGGTGATGACCACCGCCTCGTTGATGTTGGTGATGGCGGCCTCGAGGAGGCGCAGCTCGTGCTCGGTGCGCTGGCGTTCCGCGATCTCGGCGGTCAGCGAGGCGTTCTTCCCGGCCAGCTCGGCGGTGCGCTGGCGCACCGTCTCCTCCAGGCCGGCGCTCAACGCGCGCAGCTCGCCGATGCGCGCCTTCACCGCTCCGCGCATGGCGGCGAACGAGGCGGTGAGCCGGCCCAGCTCGTCGTCGGACGCCCCCGGCAGCACGGCGGCGTAGTCGCCGCCGGCGAGGCGGTCGCTGGCCTGCAGCAGCGATTTCAGCCGCCGGGTCCACAGCATCATCACCACGGCGATGGCGGCGAGGCTGCACGCGACGATGGCGACGAAGGCGGCGATGGTCACCGTGCGCTGGTGCTGCATGGCCGCGGTCGCCAGGTCGAGGTTGCGGCTGAGCCCATCCGCCATGCGCGTCATGCAGGCGTTGATCTCGCCGCGGATCGAACGCGCCTCGTCGCGCAGCGTGGCCGCCTGCGGCTGCAGCGATCCCGGAGGCGCCGGCGAGGCCATGCGCAGGTACAGCCCGTCCGCGGCTTCGCTGAACTGGCGATGGCGGCTGATCAGGGCGCGGAAGCGCTGACGTTCGGCGGCATCGAGGGGCAGCGCGGCGGTGTCGTCGAGCAGGCTCTGCACCTCGGCGCCGCTGGACTGCGCCTGCCGCACCAGGTCCGGTTCACCCTGGACGACGCCGTCCTCGTACAGGCGCAGCTGGCGCTCGAAGGCGTAGCGCGCCTGCTGGCTGCGGATGGTGGCGGGGAAGAGGGCCTGGGTCGCGTCGGACATGCGCTCCTCGTTGCGCAGCGACAGCGCCGCCCCGATCGCGACCGTCGCGGCGTAGCCGGCGACCACCGCCCCGATGCCCAGCCAGTATTTGACGATGAAGCGCATGCCGCCTCAGACCACGATCCGGCCGTCGCGCAGCACGAAGCGCGGGTGCATGACGGGGGCGTTGGTGACCGCCGCGGCCTTGCCGATGACGATGGTCACGCCCGCTCCGGCGCGATCGGTGGCCGCGACGGCGGCGCTGTGGCGGGGCCGGCGCAGGCGCAGCAGGTGCCCATGCAGCGCCTCGCGGGCCGCCGCATGGTCGCCGAGGGCGCGCTTGTAGGCGTCGATCCCGGCCTTCAGCGCGGCGTCGGCCCGGCCCTGTTCGGAGGGGGGCAGCGTCGGCAGGCTCCGCGCCGCCTCCTCGCAGCGCTGCCGGAGTTCGGCGACCTGCCGGCTGAGCTGCGGCAACGCGGCGCGGATGTGCTCGGCCAGGCGTTCGGCTGCGAGATCACGGCCGACCTCGATGCGGGTGGTGCCGGTGCCGTCATCCATCAGGCTCTCGCAGACCACGCCGGCGGCGGCGACGATGCTGCCGCCGATGATGTCCTGGGCGCTGACCATGTCCGCCGCCGACACGGTGCAGCTGCGCAGGCGGCGCAAGACGGTGACGCTTCCGGCCCGCACCTCGCGGCCGCTGATCCCGCGCGCGAGCAGGGAGCGGTGCGCCTTCACCCGGTTGCGCCCGGGCAGGATGTCGCCCAGCACCAGCAGGTCGCCGGCGGCGGTGACGCGGGCATCGCCGATGTCGCCCAGCACGATGATGTCGCCGCCGCTCTTGACCCGCGCCCCGTCGCCGATCCCGCCGTCGACGATGAGGGTGAGCTCGGAGCGGACCTCGCCGTGGGCCGGCAGGATGCCGCCCGGGAAGCGCTGCACGGTGGCGATGGACACCTGGTCGCCGTGCGGGCGCTGGTACAGGCCGTCGCGGGCGGCCTCGATGACCTGCTCATCGCCGTCGCGGATGCGCGTGCCCGGTCCGAGCAGGCGCAGGGCGTCGAGCTGGCGGATGCGCGGCGGATCGATGGAGCGGCCGAACACGTCGGTCCCCGGGCTGCCCGGGTTCGACGGCATCATGTACAGCAGGGCTGTCCCGGCCTGCACCAGGCGGCTGCGCAGCTCGAGACGCAGATCGAAGGCGTCGAAGAGGTCGGGCTCGGGCGGGCGCAGGGGTTCGAGCAGATGCTCGATCAGGGCCGAGCTGCCGTGCACCGGCGCGTCCCCGCGGGCCACCATGATGCGCCGCGGCTGGTCGCTGGCCCGTTCCACCTCCTGCTGCGACGCGGGCAGGATGCCGTAGGAGATCCCGGCCCGGTCCAGGACCTCGCGCCAGGCCCCTGGCGGCAGGGTCTCGCCCGCCCGCAGATCGATGTAGGCGCGGTAGCCGGAGAAGTCGATCCGCGCCACGATGCGGCGGCCTGGCGCAGGAACCACCTCCAAGGTGCCGTCGCGCCGATGCTCCAGGGTGCCGTGCGCAGTCGCGACCACCGATCCCTGGGCGTCCACCCGCAGCCCGTGGCCGATGCGCACCCCATCGTCCGCCGGGCCGCCCCGCGGGATGGGGAGGATCGAACCATCCAGCGCCTGGCCCGGCTCGCCGGGCGACGGCAGGAGCAGCCGCCCGAGCACGAGGCCCGGGCGCACATCGCGTGGCGGATCCGTGTGTGCGATCGGCGGGTCGAGTCGGCTCGGACGCGGCGCGGCCGGGGCGCGCCCGGCCGCGAGCACCAGGCTGCGGTCGCTGGCCGCCGGAGCGGTGGCGAGGGGCAGCGTCTCGGCACGGATGCCTGCGCGGACGCCGGCCGCGGCGAGGAGACGGACGATCTCCGGCAGCGTGACGGCGTGTCCGGCCGGCAGATCGAGGATCGCCAGCAGTCCATCCTCGCTCAGACGCATCCGGGCAGCCATGGCAGCATCGTCAACCATCGGCCGCGGAGCGAGGATGGCAAGATCGCGCGTGAGGGTTTCCCTGGCATGCGCATTCCTGCGTCGGGTCCGGAATAGGCGGACGCGTCCGGCGGCCACGGCGCTTCGAGCGCGAGCTTGTTCTTGATCAGAAGAGCCTTCAGCGAGCGGCGCCAGTAGTGTGGTTTGGCGGGATCATAGCAGATGACGGTCGTCTTGGCATTAGCGTTACTAAGTCCTATCAGATAGCGTGTCTGCGCAGGCTGTTCGTGTAAGCGGCGGGTTCCTCTTCTTTGGCGGGTGGGATACGAGTTGCGATCGATGTGTTTTCTATTTACAAATTTGTAACGCTAATAATTAATAGCCCCGTTGCCGGACGGGCGCCTCCCCTATGGTCCGCTCCCGCCATGCCCTGGCTGCTCGCCGCCTGCCTGCTGTGGTCGCTGTCCTTCGGTCTGATCAAGCGCAGCGTCGCCGGCCTCGATCCGGATGCGGTGGCCGCCACCCGCCTGGCGCTGGCCGCCCTGGCGGTGTCGGCATGGTGGCGGCCGGGCGCGCTCCCCCGCGGCCTCGGC
>JAFLCQ010000251.1 GCA_017302815.1 Planctomycetota bacterium | reverse complement strand
CGGGATGGCGGTACGGGCCCTCGCCGGCGGCGGCCAGGGCCGCCAGCAGGACGGGCAGGACGCTCCTCACGGCTTGCCCGCCGCGGGCTGCGGCCGGCCCAGGATGGTGCGGCGCGCCAGCCAGCCGGGCTGCAGGCGTTCGCTGGCCGGGAATGCGGTGAAGCCGGAGGGGCCGAGGCCTGGCACGCCCTCGGCGACGCCGCAGTCCTCGAGCATCGCGTGCTCGTCGATCATGCGCCGGCCGTCCCAGGCGGCGGTGATGACGCCGTCGGCGGGCTGGATCTCGGGCACCTTGTCCGCGGCATTGCGGTCGCTCTCCGGGTCGAGCTTGCGCGCGCCGGGCACGCCGGCGATGCCGGCGAAGAGGCGCTCGAAGACCGCCACCGAGTCGCGGCCGTCGACGCGCCAGTGGCCGGCTTCCGCGTTGTAGCGCAGGCGGGCGATCCAGTGCACGCTCTCGCGCGTCGCCCAGGTGAAGGCCTCCAGGCAGTCGATGGCGCCGTCCTTGGGACCGCCGCCGTCGCCGTCGGCGCGGCCGTCTTCATAGGCGCGCAGCAGGAATTCGCCGAAGGCCGGCTCGGGCAGCTCGCCGGGCGAGGACGCGGCGATGCCCACGCGCTCGGCCGCGGCGAGGCCGGCGGTCCATTCACCGGCGATGCCGGCGAGGTTGATCACCACCTGCTGGCGGCAGCGGATCGCCGCCAGGGCCTTGGCCAGCGGTTCCACCTCCAGATCGGGGCCGGGCAGCAGCAGGCGCGGGCCGGCGCCCTCGACGTTGCTGCCATGGCCCATGAGGACGAGGACGAACTGCTGCTCGCGGCCGGCCTTGGCGGCGATGCCGTCGATGGCTGCGATCACCCCGGCGGCGGTGGCCGGACCGGTGACGATCGGGGCGCGGAAGGAGCCGTCCGCGGACAGCACCTGCACCTCGGCGCCCGCCCTGGTCAACAGCCCGTGCCAGCGCGTCAGCCAATCCTGGAAGCGGCGCTGGTAGAGCGGGCTGCCCGGCTCGCCGCCGACCAGCAGGGCCTGGCAGGCCGCGGCGGGCAGTGCGGCGGCGCAGGCCAGGGCGAGGGCGATGAGGACGGTGGGTCGCATGGGCGCTCAGTGCGTGAGGTAGTAGATAATGATGTTGAGGCCCATCTTGATCGCCTCCATGTTCTTCTCCTCCTTCCAGAACCGGCACATCCAGCCGCAGTGCAGGTCGCCGGGGGTGGAGATCGACATCAGGCGGCCGGTGCCCGGCTCGAAGAGGCCGAAGGCGCCGTGGTTGACGCCCTGCATGTGCGGGCAGCCGTTGGGGAACTTGAAGAAGATGCGGTACAGCTCGTGGTCGAGCGGGATCTTGCGCATCGGATTGCCCGGGAAGAGCTTCTCCATCAGCCGGCCGTAGCAGCGGAAGTAGCGGTCCGGGTCGCCCGGGAACATGCAGTCGTCGCTGTGGATGAAGCCGCCGCGCACCAGGAATTCGCGCAGGTTGGCCTCTTCGCGCTCGGGCAGGGCGAAGTCGCCCTCCGAAGTCATGAACACGAAGGGGTTGCGGCACATGTCGTCGAAGTCCGACAGGCGGACCACCTTGGGGTCCATGCTGACGTCGACGTTGGTCATCTCGCGCAGCTTGCGCCGCAGGTTGACGTCGCCGACCGGCCCGACGTCCCAGCGGTCGGGGGTGTTATCGCGCACGGTGAACTGCAGGCGCGGGAAGACGAACTGGTCGGCGCGTCGTGCCGGATCAATCGGGTCGGCCGCCTCGGCGCGCGACGAGATGATTCCGGCCAGGGGTCCCAGCAGGGCGGCGGTGGCGGCCAGGGCGCCGGCCTTCAGGGCTGAGCGGCGGGTCAGGTTGCCAATGGTCTCCAGGGCGCCGCCGATCTCGTCCTCGACCCGCACCGGATCGAGACGGGTCATGCGCGCCCGCCGCTGCGCGGCGATGTGCGGCGGCAGGATCAGTTGCGGGGCGGCGTCGCCGCCGGCATCGGTGCCGTAGCCATGGACGGTCAGCATGTGAAACCCCTTTCGTGTGTCGTGCCGCTGCATCGACCTCGGACCTCGGACCTCGGACCCCGGATCGTCCTCACGCCAACCCCCAGCGGCGGCGCAGCGCCCATTCGAGGCCGGCGAGCATCAGCAGCATGGCGAGGACGATGGGCATGTTCCACAGCGGACGGTCCTCGGGTTCGACGCCCTGCATCTGCACCGCCTCCAGGACGCGCTTCAGCTGCGGCATCAGCTCGCTCTGCGCCGCGGCGGCCGGGGCGTAGGCGCCGCCGGTGGCGGTGGCGAGGGCGCGCAGGCGCTCGTCCTTCAGCATGGTGTCGTTGAACTCGGCGACCGGCTCGTTGATCGAGAAGATGCTGCGCACCGGGCGGTCCTCCGCCCCCTCGACGTGGACGGCGATGCGGTAGTCGCCGTCGTCGGCCGGGACGTAGGTGCATTCGTAGACGCCGTCCTCGCGCAGGATCCAGTCCATGTCCAGGTCCTCGGCGGTGCCGGCGGCGTTGGCGATGGTGCATACCACGCGGGCGTCGTTGACCGGGGTGAGGTCCTTGGCCAGCACGGTGGCGCGGATGGTCACCGGGGCGCCGCGGGCGAAGAGGTCGGACTGCACGTCGACGCTGAGGCGCTCGCGCGCGCCGACCGCCAGCCAGCGCAGGGCCTGCTTCCAGAACTTCTCGTGCAGGCCGACGTCCGACGGCATGCTCATGCGCCAGTACCACGAGCCCGAGCTGGTGAAGGCGGCGACGCGGCCGGCACCGTAGCTGTGGGCCGCGAGCAGGACCGAGCGGTCGTCGCTGGCGATGAGGCGCTGCGCCGACAGGCGAGGCTCGCCCACCGGGGTGACGCCGATGACCGGCGGAGCGATGTCCCAGAGCTGGCGCGAGCGGCTGGCTTCGGCGGTGAGGCGCAGCAGGGGGTGTTCGCGCGCGGTGTCGTCGAGGCGTGGCGGGAAGGTGCCGGGGCGGTAGGGCCCGTCCTTGGTCGCGATCGAGAAGGGCAGCGCCTTGCCCAGCGGGGTGCCGGCGTAGCCGCCCTGGCCGAAGGAGCTGGAGCCGCCGAGCATGAGCAGCCCGCCGCCGCGCACGCGCACGAACTCGTCGAGCAGGGCCAGCTGCTCGGCGCTGAAGTACGAGGCTTCGATCGAACCGATGATCACCGCCTGGTAGGCGAAGAGCTGCTCGCGGGTGGTGGGGAAGCCCTGCGCCAGGTAGCCCTCGCCGTCGGCGGCGCCCTGGACGTAGAAGTTGCCTTTGCCCAGGCGCAGGATGCTGACGACGCGGAAGTCGCGGTCGCGGAACAGGGCCTGGCGCATGAAGCGGAACTCGGTGCGCGGGCTGCCCTCGACATAGAGCACGGGCAGGCGGTCGTCGTTCAGCTCGATGGTGAAGTCGCGGCGGTTGTTGGCGTCGGTGCGCTCGCCTTCGACCGTGGCCACCACCGCGCTGTAGGTCTGGGCGCCGTCGCTGTCGGGGGTGAAGGGGACGGTGACCAGCTCCAGCTCGCCATCGGGGCGGGGGCCGACGTCGATAGTGGCCAGGGCGATGTCGCCGCGGCGGACCTGCAGCTGGAAGCCCTGGGCGAAGCCCGAGCGCCGCACTGCGACGCGGGCCAGCACCTCGGTGTTGCGCCGCACCACCTTCGGCGCCTCGACCCGGATCACCTCCAGGTCGACCGGCTGGGTGGTGGAGCCGACGCCGATGGCGTAGAGCGGCACGCCGCGCTGCGTCAGCAGGCTGGCGGCCTCGTCCTCGGGGCCGCCGGCATTGCGGCAGCCATCGCCGATCAGGACCGCCGCCGCCAACGGCATGCCGCGCAGGTCGGCGTCCATGTCGCGCACGGCGCGGAACAGGTTGGTGGCGCGACCCTGGGCGGTCAGCGCCTCCGGACCGGCCAGGCGCCGCAGGCGGTCGTCGAAGCCGTAGAGGACTGGGCGCACGCGCTCGCCCAGGCCCGCCAGCAGGCCATCAGGGCCGGTGAGCAGGGCGCGGGCGGCCTCGATGCGCGGGGCATCGCCGGCGTCGGCTACCGACATCGAGCGCGAGGTGTCGACCAGCACCGCGACATAGATGCCATCGCGCTTCTGCATCAGGCGCAGGACCGGGATGCCGAGCATCAGGCCCAGCAGCAGGCACAGCGCCAGGCGCAGGCCGAGGAGGATGCGGAAGCGCAGCGGGCTGAGGCGCGCGCGCGCGCGGCGGTAGGCGAACCAGCCGGCGGCCATCAGGCCCGCCACGGCGAGCACGGTGAGCAGGCCGCCGAGGAAGAGGATGTCGCCCTGGGCGAGATCCGCGGCGGGCTGGCCGGTGAGGAGTTCGACGGGGCTCATGGCGCGGTACCGCCCTTCTGGCCGTAGCGCGACATGGATTCGAAGTAGCGGTTCACCAGCTGGCGGTACTGCGGCGGCACCTCGCCGCGGCTGCCAGCGAGGATGCGGCTGCTGTCGGCGCTGCTGGCGACCTCCTGCTCGACGGTGCGCGAGAGGCGGTCGATGATGCGCAGGGCCTCGGCGGCGGCGGCCGGATCCTGCGCCAGGCGCTGCGCCAGGGCCTTGGGATCGGCGGCGAGGTCCTTCAGCTCCTTGGCCTGGATGTCGGCCTTGTCGAGCAGCTTGGCGAGGTTCGCCAGACGGTCGGCGGCGCGATGGGCCTCGGCGGTCGTCGGCGCATCCTTCTTGGCTGCCTGGTCCTGCTTCTGCGGCGCGTCCTTCTTGGCTGCCTGATCCTGCTTGGCGGCGGCGTCCTGCTTCTGCGGCGCGTCCTTCTTGGCGGCCTGATCTTGCTTAGCGGCGGCGTCCTGCTTGGCCTTCTCGGCAGCCGCCTGCTTGGCGGCAGCGTCCTGCTTGGCCTTGTCAGCCTGATCCTGCTTGGCAGCAGCGTCCTGTTTGGCCTTCTCGGCGGCCGCCTGCTTGGCGGCGGCATCCTGCTTGGCCTTGTCAGCCTGGTCCTGCTTGGCGGCGGCATCCTGCTTCGCCGGCTGGTCCTGCTTGGCGGTGGCGTCCTGCTTGGCCTTCTCGGCGGCCGCCTGCTTGGCGGCAGCGTCCTGCTTGGCCTTGTCAGCGGCATCGGCCTTGTCGGCCTGATCCTGCTTCTGCGCAGCGTCGGCCTGTGCTGCGGCATCCTGCTTCGCCTCCGGCGGCGGGGGCGGCGGCTGCGCGGCGGCGATGTCCGCCTTGGCCTGGTCGAGCTCCTGCTTCAGCTGGGTCATCAGCTGGGCGCGGTCGAGGGCGACCAGGGCCATGGCCTCGCGGATGGCCTTCAGCGCCTGGTCGAGGGTCTGCTCGGCCTGGGTCTGCTGCGCCAGCGCCTTGCGCGGGTCGGGGGCCTGCAGCTCGATGACGCTGTTGACCATCTTGGTCGCCGGCTTGCCGCTCTTCAGGGTCTTGAGCGCGCTGTCGACCTTGGCCAGCACCTCGCTGGCGGCCCACGATTCGATCACCCGCGGCAGTCCGTTGGCGGCCAGCACCAGGGTGTCGGTCTCGCCCTTCAGGCGGGCCTGGGTGGCGGCCACCGCGGTGGTCTCGCGGGCCTGCGCCAGGTCCATCTCGCCGCGGATCGCCGCCAGGGCGGTGCTGCGGTCGATGATCTCGCGCTGGCGGGCCAGGGCGTCGGCCAGGCTCTTCTCGGTGGTCTGCAGCGATTCCGACATCGCGTCGAGGCTGAACTGCTTCAGCGCCGCCAGGGCCTCGTTGAGGGCCTGGTCGGCGGTCTTGGCCTGGTGCGCCGCGTCCTTCACGCCGTCGGCGGCCAGGGCGGTGCTGGCGTTGCGCATCGCCGTCTCGGCGGTGTTGATGCCGGCGGCCAGCCCGGCGAGCGGCGTGTCCTTGAAGGCGGCCTCGGCTGCGGCGGCGTCGGCCACCGCGCGGGT
>JAFLCQ010000250.1 GCA_017302815.1 Planctomycetota bacterium | reverse complement strand
GGCAGCGAGGGCAGACGGGTCGCGCGCGGGTCGCCGGCCTTCAGGCGGCCGGCGGCCAGGAGGTAGAGGGCACCGGCCGCGCCGGCGGCGGCCACCGCGGCGAGGTGCGAGGCCATGAAGCCGGCGTGCAGGCGCGAGATCCACGAGCCGGTCCCGTCCTCGGGCGGTGAGCCCAGCGGAGCGATCCCCGCGATCGCCACCAGCAAGATGATCGCCCCGAGCGGCAGGGCCAGCAGGAGGCGCACCGGGGCGGCAATGAAGCTGCTCGCGAACATGATCGCCGCCACCGCCGCCCAGCCGGCGAGGGCGCCGTAGGCGAAGGAGCGGTGTCCGGCGTCGCACAGGCTGATGGCGAGGGCTGCGGTCTGCAGGCCCAGGCCGATCCACCACCAGCGTCCGCCGCCCTGCGTCTCGGCCTCGCCCAGACGCAACCACTGCCGGCGGGCCGCCCACAGGTAGGCCGCTCCGGCCGCGGCGGTCAGCGCCACGGAAGCCGCGTGCAACGGATCCATCACTGCGCGACGCTGGCGGCGGTGAAGCCGTTGCGCATGTCGTTGTCGAGCAGTTCGGCGCGCAGGCCGGCGAAGAAGCCGGGATCGTCGCCGACCAGATCGTCGCCGCCGGCGATCAGCCACCAGCGGTCCCACACCCGGCAGGACATGGTCGCGCGCAGCATGATGTCGCCGTCCTCGTAGCGCCGATCGGTCGGCTCGCGGTCGCTGTCCTTCATCCGGCCCATCAGGCGGATGTCGAGGCGATCGCTGAGCGCGTATTCGGTCCACATCCCCAGCTTGGTGTCGATCAGACCGCCGGCGACGGTGAGGCGGTAGCGCTGGATGTCGTCGTCGGGCAGGAAGCGCCAGCCGAACTGCGCGTTCACGTCGATGCCCAGCTTGTCCGGATCATCCTTCTCGACCTTGCGATCGCTGGGAGCGGTGCGGTAGGAGAGGCCGATGTGGTACAGCTTCCACGGCTGCGGCTCGATGCGCAGGTAGGCCTCGCCGCGTCCGGCGCCGGTCTCCAGGCTGCCGCCGCCTTCGAGGCCGGCGAAGAACTTCAGCTGCGACACGCCCTGGGTGAAGGGCTTCACCTCGTCGAGGCGCTCCTGGGCGCTGGTCAGCACGCTGCTGGCCTGGTCGTGGATGGTATCCTCCATGACCAGCTTGCCGATGGTGCCCTTGCCGGCGGCGATCTGCGCCGTCACCTTCTCGAGGTTGTCGCCGATGCGGTCGAGCTTGGGGGCGAAGGCGGCGACGCCGAGCATGGCGGTGCGCAGGTCCTCGCGGTTCTCGGCAACAGCATCGCGGATCTGGCCGGCGGCGGCGGCGATGTTCTCGACCGCGACCGGCAGCTTCTCGGTCGTGGCCTGGACGTTGCGGCGGTTCTCCTCGACCAGGGCGGCGATCTGGGTACCCGCCTGCTCGATGCGCTCCAGTGCAGCCTTGACCGTGGCGCGGTTCTCGGCGACGAGGTCGGCGATCTCGCGGGTCATGCGCTCGGAATTGGCGATCGCCGCCTTGAGGGTGGCGCGATTCTCCTGGGCGATCGCATGCAGCTCGCCGGTGAGTTGCTCGGTGTTGGCGATCGCCTGCTTCAGGGCCGGGCGGTTCTCGGCGATGGCGTCGCGGACCTCGCCGGAGGCGCCGGCGAAGCGGTCCAGGGCGGTGCGCGCGGAGGCGATGGTGCCCTTCACGCCCTCGCGGTTCTCGTCGAGGATGTCCTGCATCGAGCGCATGACCTCGTCGAACGAGGCGGGGTCGCTGGTCGCGATGCCGGCGATGTTCTGGTTGCTGATCGGCTCGCCGCCGGGGGACACGATCTCCATGGCCGCGCCGCCGAGCAGGCCCTGGTTGATGCGTACCAGCGAATCCTTGCCGACCAGCACCGCGTCGCGGGCGGTGGGATCGACGGTGAACAGCACCTGCACGCGCGGGGTGCCCTCCTCGATCACCGGCGCCACCGAGGCGACCTTGCCGACGCGGACGCCGTTGTAGAGGACCGGGTCGCCGGGGGCGAGGCGCGCGACACGGCGGAAGTCGACCGCCAGGTCGCCGACGCCGTTGCCGCTCTTGGTGGTCTGGAAGGTGAACCACACCGACAGCCCCAGGCCGACGAAGAACAGTGCACCTACCTTCAGTTCGGTCGAGATGGCCATTACTTCGCGTACCCCTCGGTCAGGGGGCCGGTGGTCGAGCCGGTGAGCATCTGCTGCAGCACGGGGTGTTCGTTCGCCCGCGTCTCGTCCTTGCTGCCGCAGGCGACGATGCGGCCCTTGTAGAGCAGGGCGATGCGGTCGGCGATCATGAAGGCGGCGCCGATGTCGTGGGTGATGACGATGGAGGTCACGCCGATCTTCTGCTGCAGGTCGAGGGTCAGTTCGTTGACGCCGTTGACGGTCACCGGGTCGAGGCCGGTGGTAGGCTCGTCGTAGAGGATGATGCGCGGCTTCTGGATGATGGCACGCGCGATCCCGACGCGCTTGCGCATGCCGCCCGACAGGGCGGCCGGCTTGAGATTGAGGATCTCCTCGGCCGGGAGGTAGACCCGGCGCAGGGCCTCGACCACGCGGCTGCGCACCTGATCCACCGGCAGGCGGTCGACTTCGATCAGGGGCAGGCCGACGTTCTCCAGCACGGTGAGCGAGTTCAGCAGCGCCGCGCCCTGGAAGACAACGCCGAGGTTGCGGCGGTAGCTCTCGATCTGCTGCTCGCTGGCCTGGGCCATGTCGAGGTCGCCGCCGCCGGCGCCGAGCCCGCGCACGGTGATGCGGCCCTCCTCGGGGCGCAGCATGGCCATGAGGTGGCGCAGCAGGGTGGTCTTGCCCGAACCGGATCCGCCGAGGATCACCAGGGTCTCGCCCTTGTAGACGTCCAGCGACACGCCGCGCAGGATGTGGCGCGGGCCGAAGCGGCGATGCAGGTCGCGGATGCGGATGAGCGTCTCGCGCCCTTCGGGCGGCGAGGCGGGCATGGCGGCGAGCTCGAGCTCGGTCGATCCCCAGCGGTGGCGCGGCGTGAGGGCGTCAGCCATGGCTACCCGAAGATCGGCCGCAGGACGGCCTGGATGAAGGCGTTGAGGACGAAGTCGGAGACCAGGACGAAGACCACCGCCATCACCACGGTGCTGGTGGTGGCGCGGCCGACGCCCTCGGCGCCGTCGCTGGTGTTGAGGCCGCGGTCGCAGGCGATGGTGCCGATGATGCAGGCGAAGACCCCGCTCTTGAACACCCCGTACCAGAAGTCCGGGCCGTTGAGCAGCAGGACGGCGCTCTCCTTGAACTTGGCGATGGTCACGTCGAACATCGCCTGCGACACGATCGCGCCGCCGGCCAGGCCGACGAAGTCGGCGATGGCGGTCAGCAGGGGCATCGAGATGACCAGGGCGAGGATGCGCGGCAGCACGAGGTAGCGCACCGGGTTGATCGACATCACGCGCAGCGCGTCGACCTCCTCGTTCACCACCATGGTGCCCAGCTCGGCTGCGATCGCCGCGCCGACCCGGGCGAGGATGATGATGGCGCACCAGATCGGGCCCATCTCGCGCAGGAAGGTGGCGCCGATGATGGCGCCGAGGTTGCCTTGCAGGCCCATCTTCGACAGCTCGAAGCCGGTCTGCATGGCCATGATCATGCCGGTCAGGCCGGCGATCAGGGCGAGGACGACGATGGATCCGAAGCCGGCCATCTCGATCTGCCGCACCAGCTGCGGCATGACCCGGCCGGTGTTGCGCAGCTGCGCGCAGGTGTCGAGGAACAGCAGCACGGCGCGGCCGGCATGGCGCGCCTGCTTGACCAGCACCCCGCCGGTGCGCTCGGCCGCCTTGGCGGCCTGGCTGCGGGTGATGACCTCGGCAGCGGTGTCCTTGGTGCGTGTGCGTTCCATCAGCGTGCCGCCGCCAGTGGAATCCCCCACAGCGCCAGCGCCAGCAGCGTCTTGCCGTCGCAGATCCCGCCGCTGGCGGCCAGGCCGGGCAGGTCGTCGCGGCGGACGACGTGGCGCTCGACCAGCTCGCCGTGGTCGCGCTGGCCGGCCAGGGGGGCCAGGCCCTCGGCGCGGTAGACGATCATCTCCTCATCGCTGGCGCCCAGGGCGGGGAAGAAGCGCATCACCTCCACCATGCGGGCGGCGGTGTAGCCAGCCTCTTCGGACAGCTCGCGCAGGGCGGTGGCCTCGGGCGCCTCGCCGGGGACTCGGGTGCCGGCCGGCACCTCCAGGGTCCAGCGCCGCACCGGATAGCGCCACTGCCGCACCAGCAGGACGCTGCCGGGTTCGGGCTCGGCCAGGACGACGACGGCGCCGGGGTGGTGGATCACCGGGCGGACGACCCGCCCGTCGGGGGTGTCCCAGGTCTCCTCCAGCATCTCGAAACGTGGTGAGCGCCACACCGGGCAGGCTGAGACGAGGGTCGGATCCGGCACGGGACGGGTTGTAGGGGTCGTGTAAGGTGCTGCAATGAGAGGGGGATGGGGGAGAGGGCATTGGGCCTTGTTTGGGCTTTGGGCTTTGGGCTTTGGGCTGGTGTGCGATGCGACCAGTGACCGCGGCGTTTTCGGGACGCGTACGCCGTACCGACCCACAGCCCCAAGCCCGGTGCCTTCTCGGGACGCGTGCGCCATACCGACCCACAGCCCAATGCCCGGTGCCTTCCCCCTCTTAGCCCGTTGATTCCGCCCGCCTTCCGTCGAACCTGCCGCCCTCCCATGCGCGTCAGCCTCACCTGGATCCGCCGCCTCCTCGCCACCGACCTCCCGGTCTCCGACCAGGAGCTGTCCGACCGCCTGTCGGTGCACACCTGCGAGATCGAGGCCCTGCACCGCACCGGCCCCAACCTGGACAAGGTGGTGGTGGGCAAGGTCCTGACCTGCGACAAGCATCCCGGCGCCGACCGCCTGCGCTGCACCACCGTCGACGCGGGCGGGCCGCAGCCGCTCAAGATCGTCTGCGGGGCGCCCAACGTCGCCGCCGGCCAGACCGTCGCGGTCGCCACCATCGGCTGCAGCCTGACCATGCCGGGCAAGGACGGCAAGCCGGTCAGCATCACCATCAAGGAGGCGAAGCTGCGCGGCGAGCTGAGCCAGGGCATGATCTGCGCCGAGGACGAGCTGGGCCTGGGCGCCTCGCACGACGGCATCATGGTCCTGTCCGACGCCCTGAAGCCGGGCACGCCGCTGGCCACCGCCCTGGGCCTGGGCGACGCCGTGCTGGAGGTGTCCAACACCGCCATCACCCACCGCGCCGACCTGTGGGGCCAGCTGGGCTGGGCCCGCGAGACCGCCGCCATCCTGGGCCTGCCCGCCCCGGCCGCGCCGGCCACCGCCTGGAGCGACGATGCCCAGGGCTTCAGCGCCCGCATCGCCGATCCCGGCTGCTGGTCCTACTGCGGCGCCGTCGTCGAAGGCGTCGCCAACGCCGAGAGCCCGAAGTGGATGCGCGACCTGCTGGAGGCTGCCGGCTGCCGGCCGCTGGGCCTGCTCGTCGACGTCACCAACTTCGTCATGCTGGAGCTGGGCGAGCCGATGCACGCCTTCGACCGCCGCGCCTTCTCCGGCCGCGAGGTGACCGCCCGCGCCGCCCGCGCCGGCGAGAAGCTGGCCACCCTGGATGGCAGGACGCACGAGCTGGTCGCCGACGACATCGTCATCGCTGACGGCGAGCGCGCCCTCGCCCTGGCCGGCGTCATCGGCGGGCAGGCCTCGGCGGTCGCCGCCGACACCACCGCCATCGTGCTGGAGGCGGCCAGCTTCGCCCCCGAGCGCGTGCGCCGCACCCGCATCCGCCACGGCATCGCCACCGACAGCGCCGCCCGCTTCG
>JAFLCQ010000025.1 GCA_017302815.1 Planctomycetota bacterium | reverse complement strand
CGCGGTATGGTCCGTCGCCATGCTCATCGAGGTGGTCGCCGACCGCCAGCTGGCGCGCTGGCGCGCCGATCACGCCAACCGCGGCCGCACCTGCCGCCAGGGCCTGTGGGGGTGGTCGCGCCACCCCAACTACTTCGGCGAGTGGCTGCACTGGTGGGCCTACCCGCTGATCGGCCTGGGCGCCCCGCATGCCGCGTGGCTGTGGCTGTGGCCGGCCCTGATGTTCGCCTTCCTGTGGTGGATCACCGGCATCCCCCACACCGAGCGGCGCTGCCTGGAGACCCGCGGCGACGACTACCGCGACTACCAGCGCCGCGTACCGATGTTCTTCCCCTGGTTCCCCCGTCCCGCCCCGGAGCGCCCATGACCGCCATCGCCGCACCCGTACCCGCCGTCCGCGAGCCGCTGTCCATCCGCCTGGCGGAAGGCGGCCTGCTGCCGGACGCCGCGATCCGCCTCGGCATCCGTAGCCTGCTGCGTCGGCGCATCGCCGAACTGGAGGCGGGCGGCCTGGAGGCCCAGCACGAGCGCGAAGAGGCCTTCATCGCCGCCCTGCGCCGCGCTCCGCTGGCGGTGCACCAGGATGCCGCCAACGCGCAGCACTACGAGGTGCCGCCGGATTTCTTCACCCTCATGCTGGGCCCGCAGCGCAAGTATTCATCCTGCGTCTTCCGCCCCGGCGACGACCTCGCCGCCGCCGAGGAGGCGGCCCTCGCCGCCACCGCCGCGCGGGCCCGCCTGGCAGACGGCCAGCGCATCCTCGAACTCGGCTGCGGCTGGGGCTCGCTGTCGCTGTGGATGGCGCGGCGCTTCCCCGCCGCCCGTATCACCGCGGTGTCCAACAGCGCGCCGCAGCGCCTGTTCATCGAAGGCGAGGCTCGCCGCCTGGGCCTGGGCAACCTCACCGTGGTCACCTGCGACCTCGCCGGCTTCGATCCCGGCGCCCGCTTCGAGCGCGTGGTGTCGGTGGAGTGCTTCGAGCACCTGCGCAACTGGGCCGAGCTGTTCCGCCGCATCTCCACCTGGCTGGAGCCGGGTGGCTCGCTGTTCTTCCACGTCTTCACCCACCGTTCCTCCAGCTACGCCTTCGCCACCGAGGCGGGCGACGACTGGATGGGGCGCCACTTCTTCACCGGCGGCATGATGCCCGCCGACAGCCTGCCGATGCGCCTGCAGGACGACCTGCGCCTGTCCGAGCACTGGTGCTGGTCGGGCACCCACTACGCCCGCACGGCGCAGGCCTGGCTGGCCAACCTCGACCGCAACGCCGCTGCCGCCCGGCGCATCCTCGGCGCGGCGCGTCCCGGCCATGATCCCGCCGTGCTGCTGCAGCGCTGGCGCATGTTCGTCATGGCCTGCGACGAGCTGTGGGCCTACCGCGGCGGGCGCGAGTGGCTGGTCAGCCACTACCGCATGGAGCGTCCGGCATGAGCGCCATCAGCCTGCTGCGCTGGATCGACAGCCATCACGGCATCGATGCCCCGGTCGGGAGTCCCCGCCATATCGACCTGCTCCGCCTCGGACCCTTCATCGCTGTGCACCTCGGCTGCCTCGCCGTGCTGTGGACCGGCGCATCGCCTATCGCCCTGGCGTTGGCTGGGGGTCTGTATCTGGTGCGCATGTTCGGCATCACCGCCGGCTACCACCGCCTCTTCTCGCATCGCGCCTTCGAGGCTCCACGCTGGGTGGCATTCCTCTTCGCGCTGCTCGGCGGCACCGCCGGGCAGCGCGGCGCGCTGTGGTGGGCGGCGCACCACCGCCACCATCACCGCCACAGCGACGGCCCCGAGGATCTGCACTCGCCGGCTCGTCAGGGCTTCTGGTGGTCGCATCTGGGCTGGTTCCTCGCTGATGGCGCCTTCCGCACCCGCCTGGAGCTGGTGCCCGACCTCGCCAGGCATCGCGAGCTGGTCCTGCTCGACCGCTTCGACGTCATCCCGCCGGTCGCGCTGGGCGCGGCGTGCTGGGCGCTGGGCGCCTGGCTCGGCGACGCCTGGGGCACCTCCGGCCTGCAGATGCTGGCCTGGTACTGCGTCTCGACCGTCGTCCTGGCCCACGCCACCTTCTGCGTCAATTCGGTCATGCATGTGTGGGGCAGCCGTCCCTTCGCCACCCGCGACGGCAGCCGCAACAGCCTGCTCGTCGCCCTGATGACCCTTGGCGAAGGCTGGCACAACAACCACCACCGCTATGCCGCCAGCGCCCGCCAGGGCTTCCGCTGGTGGGAGATCGACCTCAGCTGGTACGCCCTGCTGCTGCTGGCCGCGTGCGGGCTGGTATCACGGCTGAAGCCGGTGCCAGCGGCGCTGCGCGAGGGTTGAAGCCGAGGGTTGCATCGCAAACGGTTGGCACCAGCCTCCAACCCTGCCCGATGCGCCACCCCATCTCGCTGTTTACCGCTTGCGCCCCCTGGCTGCCGCTGGACGAGCTGGCCCCGCTGGCCGCCGCCGCGGGCATCTCCGGCATCGACCTGGCATGCAAGCCGCACCGCTACGATCCGTCGCGTGCGCCCGGCTTCTGGGACAACAACGCCGCCGTCCTCGATCTCGACCGCGCCGAGGTCCTCGCGCCAGCCGCGGCGCGTGTGCTGTCGGAATGGCGGCTGAAGTGCCCGGTGGTCGCAGGCTACGCCACCGCCGCCAACACCGAGGCCGTGCGCCGTCTGGCCTGGGTCGCGCGCGAGGTCGGCTCCGGGATGGTGCGTCTGTGGGTCGATAGGCCCGACCGCGGCCGCATCCCGGCCCAGGTCGCCGCGACCCGCGCCGCCTGGCGCGAGGCCGCGCGCATCGCCGCCGGCGAGGGCGTGCGCTTCGTGATGGAGACCCACGACGGCACCCTGGCAACAGGGGTCAGCGCCGCCCTGCGCCTGCTCGACGGCATCGACTCGCTGCATGTCGGTGTGATCTACGATGTCGCCAACACCGTGCGCGAGGGTTCCGAGCCGTTGGAGACCGCGATCGGGCTGCTCGGCCCCTACCTCGCGCATGTGCAGGTGAAGGATGTGTGGCACCGCAGCGGCGGCACCGGCTGGGACGGCACCGCCACCGGCTTCGCCCAGCTGGGGCAGGGGACGCTGCGCTGGCCGACCATCATCGGAACCCTCGATGCCGGCGGCTACCATGGCTGGTTGTCGCTGGAGAACTTCACCGGGCTGGACGTCGGCCCGTCGCGCATCGCGCAGGACGCCAGCTGGCTGCGCGACATGATGGAGGCCGCCGGTGGCCCGCCCCGTACCTGAAGGTCCGCAGCAGCACGACCTCGACGCCGCCATCGCCGCGCGCTTCGTCTCCGGCGCGCGGGTGAAGCCGGGCGAGCGCGTCTTGGACGCCGGCGCCGGCTTCGGCGCCATCACCGCCGAGCTGCTGCAGGCCGGGGCCCAGGTGACCTGCGCCGAGTTCGCTCCCGAGCGTCTCGCCGCCCTGCGCCAGCGCTTCGAGGGGCGCGATTGCGAGGTGGTCTCCGCCGATCTGCGCAGCTGGTCGCCTGGCTTCGTCGGACCGTGGCGGGTGGTCGCCAACCCGCCGTTCCACCTCACCGCCGAACTGGTGCGCCGCTGGGTCCTGGGCGACCGCCCGCCGCATGCCCTCGACCTGGTGCTGCAGCATGAGACGGCCGAGAAGCTGTCCGCTCCCGGCACGCGCTCCGGAGCGTTGCTGGCCTGCGCTGGCGAGGCGACCTTCGTTGCACGCCTGCCGCGCGAAGCGACCAATCCGCCCAGCCGGGTGAACCTGGCGGTCTGGCGCTTCCGCCGCGACCGCGATGCGTCGCAGCGCGATCTCGCCGCCGTCGACATGCTGCTGGCGCGCGCCTTCGCAGGTCCGCGCACGGTGGCGGAGGCGCTGCGCGGGATCGCCAGCGCGGTGCAGCTGAAACGGCAGGGGGCCGAGCAGGGCTGGAGCCCGCAGGGGCATCCGCGCGAGGTTCCGCCGCGTGCCTGGCTGCCCCTGGCGCGCCTGCTGGCCATGTGCGGCAAGCTGGCGTAGCGTTCCCCGCCTGATCTGCTGCCGCGCGATGAGCGGCGAGCACGCGATGCGGCGGGCCCTGGCCGCCGGCCTGGCCGGCATGCGCCAGAACCTGGTCCCGGGCATGATCCTGTGGGCGGTGGGCAGCACCCTGGTGCTGCTCTACTATCTGGTCCCGGCTGCGCGCCCGGTCTACGACCGGGTGGAGGGCTGGCAGCGCGACTGGGGCCTATGGTTTTCCATTCTCAGCACGGGATTGTGCGGCGGCGTGCTGCCGTGGCTGTTCCTGATCGCGCTGCGCCGCATCCGCCGCGACGAACGCGGTATCCAGTTCGCGTTCCTGGTCATCTTCTGGATCTACCGCGGGGTCGAGGTCGCCTTCTTCTACCAGTTCCAGGGCTGGCTGTTCGGCGAGGCGCGCGACCCCGCCAGCGGCGCGGTCGATGCCGCCATCGTGCTGAAGAAGATGGCCTTCGACATGCTGGTCTACACCCCGTTCTGGAGCATCCCCACCACCACCCTGGCCTATTTCTGGTGGGAGGACTGCGCCCGCGACTGGACCGCCTTCCGCGCCCGGCTGGACCGCAGCATGTTCAGCGTGCGCATCCCGGCGGTGATCCTCTCCGCCTGGATGGTGTGGGCGCCGTCGGTCTGCCTCGTCTACAGCCTGCCCTCCGCCCTGCAGGTGCCGATCTTCAGCATCGTGCTGTGCTTCTGGGTGCTGCTGGTGGCGGTGGTGGCGGGGCGGCGGGAGCATACCGCCTCGTAGCCGTCCCCCCGCCTTCATCCCAGGCGGCGATCTCCACCTGGGCGAAGGGGGTGCGATTCCGGTCGATTCCGTTCGGGCCGGACGGAGGGCTGCTATTTCGCCGCAGCCGGCGCCTCGGCCAGATCCTTGCGCTGCCAGATGCGGATCCAGTCGACTTCGAAGTCGGCCGGCAGCTGCGCATCGTCCAGCGGGCTGTTGTCCCAGCCGCCGGAGACCATGTAGAGGATGGGGTAGCTCTGCACGCTGCCCACGCGCGCGTTCTCCCAGCGCAGCATCACCCGGCCGTTGCCGTAGTAGGTCGCACGGCCGGGCTCCCACAGCACGCCGATGGTGATGAAGCCATCCTTGTCCGGGCCGACATACGCATTGGAGGTGCCGTTCGCCTTGTGCTCCTTCTGGTAGCCGTCCCAGTGGTGGGCGATGTTGTAGCGCCAGGGTCCCCAGCGGGTCAGGTGCTCGAAGATGTCCAGCTCCATGCCGCCGTTGTGGGTCGAAGCGCGCTTCCACTGCTCGCCGGCCTCGACGCCGCGGTCGGGCATGGTCCAGAAGGCCGGCCACAGGCCGGGTGCGCGCGGCGTCTTCATGCGCGCCTCGAAGTAGCCGTAGCGCTGCGTCCACTTGCCGTAGGTGTCGAGGAAGCCGCAGGCGTAGTCGGTCTGATGGCGCTTGGGATCGTCGTTGTGGTAGCCGGTCTTCTTCTCGTAGCGCAGCTTCACCGTGCCGTTGGACACGATGACGTTGTCCTTGGTGAAGTGGGTACGCTTGTCCCAGTAGTTCTCTGTGTAGATGTTCCACTTCGCAGTGTCGATGGCGGTGCCGTCGAACTCGTCGCTGAAGGTCTTCGTCCATTCGCCGTCGCCGGGCGGCTTCACCCCGACCCAGGCCGGGATGTCCTGTGGCGGGACGAAGGCCACCACCTCTTCGACCACCAGCGAGCGGGCCGCGTCGCCCTTGTCGAGAGCCAGCACCACCGCCGAGGCGGCGTCGCTGGTGTAGCGGGTGCCGCTGTTCTTCACCTCCGGATCGACGTGGGCGGCGGCGCCGAAGGGAACCACCACCTCGGCGCTGGCCCCGGCTGCGACCTGCACCGGTATGGCGTCGCTCGGTCCGCCGTTCGATTCGAGGATGGCCTTGCCCTGCACGGCCGCAGCGCCGTCGTTGCGCAGCTTCAGGCGCACCGCGAGATGGTCCTGCAGGGCCCAGCGGCCCTTGGTCGGCTTGATCGTCGCGCGCCCGTCCTTGCCGGCTTCGGCGGCGATGCGCAGGCTCTGCCGGCCGCCGTCGGCCGCGAGGGTGGCGGCGACGCCCTTGCCTTCGACCTGGGCCGCCTCCAGCGCGCTGCCGGCGCCGAGGATGATGCCGTCCTTCGGCTTCACCCGCACCTGGTCGGCAGGGATCGCCGGACCTTCGCCGGGCTCGCCGCCGGTGGTGATGGAGTCGATGCGGAAGGCGAGGTCCTTCTTCGGATTGCCGGTGAAGATCAGCACCTGGCTGACCTTGGCCGGGTCGAGGGCGAAGCCCTTCTTGCCCCACGAGTACCCGAAATACACGACGCAGGTCTTGGTCTGGCCCGGCTTCACGTTGCCGTTCTCGCCATTCCACGGATTGGCCTTCCAGTCGCCGGGATTGTCGACCCGCACACTGAAACCGACCGTCTCCGATCCGGTATTGGTCACCGTCACGGCGACGTGTCCGACCTTGGAGAGATCCCAGGTCTCGCCGTCCTTCTCCGGCTTGATCGCGACGCCGGGATAGCCGTTGGATCCCGGCTTGATCGCGATGTCGATGCCGGCGTTGTTGGCGGCGCGGGCGATCGTCACCTGCTCGGCGGCGTTGTTGATGAAGCGCGCCTCGCTGCCCGGCTGGCTGATGTCGACCAGAGGACGTTGCGTCGGGTCGACCGCGGCGAGGGGGCCGGCCAATATGGCCAGGAGGGTTGCGGAGCGGCACCAGGAGCGGACGGAGGGGATCATGCGGGTATCCTGACGTACAGGTTACGAAGCAGAAGGGGGCGGCACAGCTGAATATGTAACGACGTATATACAACTTTGTGACGCACTTTCCAAGTATTTGCTAAATAACATATAACACGAATTGATCATCGTGTGGACAGGAGCTGAGGCCGCGGTTGGTGGTGTGGCGCGTGCCCGCGGTCTGCGGCCACGCGGTCGCAGTCCAGAGGCCAAGGTTCTCGCAATGGAGCGAATCGGCGCAGACGTCGCGCTAGCCCAGCATCCGCCGCATCCCGTCACAGTAGCGCCGCACCAGGTCCCACTCGGCGTCGGGTGCGATGCGGTGGTCGGGGCAGGGGATGAAGCCGCCGCCCTCGACCAGCGGACGCAGGCGTGCGATCTCGGCATCGATCGCCACCGCGTCGCGGCTGAACACCACCTTGTCCATGCCGCCGACACCGCGGATGCGCTGGCCGTGCGCCGCGCGCCATGGTGCGATGCTGGCCCGCCAGGTCCCGACCTCGATGGGGAACATGGTGTTCACGCCGTGTTCCAGCCAGATCGGCACCAGAGCGTCGATCTTGCCGTCGCAGTCGACCGAGACGATGTCGACGCCATGGCGCGCCAGCAGGGCGGTGATGCGGGCGTAGTGCGGCGCCACCACCCGGGCGAAGACGCGCGGCGCCACCAGCGGACCGCTCTTGTAGCAGATGTCCTCCCAGAAGTGGCCGAAGTCGAAGCGGGCGCCGCCGGCCAGGGCGCGCTCGACCGCGCGGTAGCAGACGTCGGCGTTGGCCGCGACGATCTCAGCCAGCAGATCGGGATCGTCGGCGGCGAGGTAGCTGAGCCCCTCGACGCCGATGATGTTGCGGATCGAGCCGATCAGGCTGCCGCAGTGGATGCCGAGATGGAAGGTGCGGCGGTCCTCGCGCAGGAAGGCTTCGCCGCCGGCGGCGAAGGGCGCCCAGTCGCCGGCGCTGCGTCGTACCGCCGCGGTGTCGACGCGGGCGTCGTCCCAGGCATAGCGGTGGCGGTAGTGCCGCTCCCAGCTGGCGCGGTCGGTCAGCAGGTGGGCGATCTCGGCCGGGATCGAGCCGGCCTCGGGGGTCTCCAGCACGGTCACGCCGTCGCCGTTGCGCACGTGGCGCGAGCCGTCCGGCAGCTCGCGCACCACCTCGCGGGCGAAGCCCGGGCGCAGGCCGGTGTGCATGTGGAAACAGCTATACCAGTTGAAGTCGAAGCCGAGGCGTCGGCCGATCTCGGCGTCCGCGTCGTTGCCGTCGCCCCAGGCGCGCGCGAGGTCGCGCGGCAGATGGCCCTCGTCGGCCCAGCGCTCCAGCGTCTCCGGCCAGAAGCCGAAGTGCACCACCGGCATGCGGTCGGCCGGACGGTCGTGGAGGATGGCGAGGACGCGGGCGCGGTCGGTCATCGCGGCGGCAGTGGAGGCGGTGTCCATGGTCGTGATCATACGCGGGCGCGGGCCGGGGCATGGCGGCGGATGCGCCCGGCCTGGACGGGAGTACGACCAGGGGCATGCGAACGCTGCGCGGTGGCGATCTGCGGCCGACGGTGCGCATCGCCAACTGGCTGGAGGTGCGCCGCACCCAGCGCTGGGGGCCGCGCTGGGAGCACGATCCCGAGCTGTGCCTGGTGACGGCCGGCCGCTTCCGCTACCGGCTGGTCGGCGCCGCCTGGCAGGATGTGCCCGACGGCAGCGTCCTGCTCATCCCGCCGACCGTGGAACACGAACTGGAGCCCGCCCCCGGCTGCGCGCGCTGGGGCCTGTCGTGCTGGCACGGCGAACTGCTCGACGATGGCTCGACCTGGGCCGATGGCGGCTACCGCCTGGCGGCCGAGCCGCGCACGGTCACCGCCATGGGGCAGGCCCCCGTCATCATCGCCGCCTTCCGCCGTCTCGCCGAGGCGTGGCAGGGCTACGGCTCCGAGCGTACGGCCATCGCCGGCGATCTCGTGCGCCTGGTCTGGCTGCATCTGCTGGAGGCCTGGGGCGACGACGCGGCCGCCGCTCCCTCCGCACGCACCGCCGCCATGCTGGAGTGGATCCGCGCCAACCTCGACCGGCCGATCGGCCGCAACCAGATCGCGCATGCCTTCGGCATCACCCCGCAGCACGTCAACGCGGTGTTCCGCCATGGCCTCGGCATGACTCCCGGCGACGTGGTGCGGCGCGAACGGGTGCTGCGCGCCTGGCACGACCTGCACGTCGGCGGCCTCAGCGTGGCGCAGGCCGCGACGCGGGCCGGCTTCGCCGACCCCTTCCACTTCTCGCGCGTGTTCCGCCGCGTGATGGGCTTCCCGCCCAGCCGCGCCATGCCGATCAGAGCAGAGGGAAGGCCGGATCCGTCACCGCCTCGCCCGGCTGCGCGGTGATGTAGCGCGACATCACGTGCGGACCCCTGGGCTGATGTACGGTGCGGGCGGTCATCACATGCAGGGCGATGGCGCGGCGCGGACGCGAGCTGCGGTTCTCGTGCGAGCCGTGCCAGGTCAGGGCGTGGTGGAAGTGCACCCCGCCGCACACGACCGGACGCGGCACCACGCGCACCGGCTGGTCGCGGTAGTCCGCGCCCAGCGAGCGCCAGAAGTCGCGCGAGCGGTCGCCGCAGGCGTGCAGGTGGTCGATGGCGTCGCCCCAGGCGTGACTGCCGGGGACCATGCTCATGCAGCCGTTGTCGAGCGACACCTCGTCCAGCGCGATCCACGCCGTCAGCAGGCTGTCCAGCGGGCCCAGCGCCGGCCAGTAGGGCGCGTCCTGGTGCCACCAGTTCACCCCGCCATGGCCAGCCGGCTTGTACTGGATCTGGTCATGCCACAGCCGCAGCACCGCGCCGTCCGGACCGGCCAGCTGGCGCAGCATCGCCACCAGGCGCGGGTTGCGCAGCAGTCGTGCGAAGGCCGGGCTGGCCTGCCAGATGTTGACCACCTGCCAGACCTCCAGGTCGGCCTGGCCGCTCATGTTGACGATCTGCACCGGCTGCGGCGCATCCGCGGCGCCGCGGCCGGCGATCACGCGGTCGAGCTCGGCGCGCAGCTCGCCGACCTCGGTGTCGGAGAGCAGGGCGCCGCCGTCGACATAGCCGTCGCGGGCATAGGCCGCGATCTGACGGTCGCTGAGGGGTTGCAGGGAGGGGCGGGTGGCGGTGGTCATGCGCCCATCCTAGGCGCGCGGTGCAGCCAAGGCCCATGGCTGCGCGGATGACCTTGCTGGACGGGAGTAAGGGACCGTCGCCCCGGCCTTGGCGGCTGGCCGCTGTCCGCAACCTAAGCTGCGCGATTTCGCCATCCATGACATGCGTGTATTCCACAGCAGTGCTGGCGCGGATCGAGGCTGCGCCCGGCGACGGAAGCAGGTCCGCGCCGATCCCTCCACCGCGCATTGCGAGAGGATTGACAGCGGAATTTTATTTAGTAACACGAAATATTACAATAAAATAGCATCGGATCAGGCGCTGGCGCTCCTTCGCGGCGTCCGTCCGCCGCGGAGGATGGCATCGTGAGCACCGCCTACAGCGCTGGCGACAGGACCATCCATCTCTGGGCGGTCGGGGCGATGTCCGACTACATGCTGTTCGTGGCGTTCAACGCCCTGATCCTGCCCATCTTCACCACCGGCTTCGGCCTGGATCCGCGCATGGTCGGCTGGGCACTGACCCTGCCGCGCATAACCGATGCGCTGATCGATCCGCTGCTCGGCCACTTCTCGGACAACCTGCATACGCGCTGGGGGCGCCGCCGCCCCTTCCTGGCCGTCTCCGCGGTGCTCGGTGCGGGCATGCTGATGCTGATGTGGTGGCCATCGCCGGACTGGGGCGAGATGGCGAAGTTCACCTGGCTGCTCGTCACATCGATCGTGCTCTACATCTGCTATGGCATGTACAGCATGTCGCACGTCGCTCTCGGCTATGAGCTGTCCGACGACTACCACGTCCGCACCAAGGTGATGGCGGTGCGCGGCCTCTATTTCTCCATCACGGCGATGGCCGGCGGCTGGCTGTACTGGCTGGCCCTGCGGCCCCAGTTCGGCGGCGAGATCAACGGCATCCGATGGATATCCGTCGGCCTCGCGGCAGTGATCATCGGCGCCGCGCTGGTCACCATCCGCAGCACCCGCGAGCGCTTCCAGGACGCGAACCGCAAGCACGTGCCGCTGCTGCCCGCGATCCGCGCCACCCTGCGCATCAGGCCCTTCGTGATCATCCTGCTCCTGCGCATCGCCCACACCCTCAGCGTGTCGCTGTACGCCTCGATCGGCTTCTTCATCGGCACCTATTACGTCTGCGGCGGCGACAAATCGCTCTTCTCCTCGCTTTCGGGCATCAATGGCGTGGTCGGCTTCGCCACCGCCTTCGCCCTGGTCCCGCTCTCGGTCTGGCTCAGCCGCCGGCTGGGCAAGCGCAACGGCATCATCTCCGGCTTCGCCATCGTCCTCCTCGGGGCGGCGGCCATGCCGCTGTGCAACCAGCCTGGCATGCCCTATCTGCTGCTCGCGCACATGATCCTGTTCGGCGTGCTGGCGGCGGTGCTGAACCTCTTCATGTCCTCGGTCATGCCCGACATCTGCGACCTCGACGAACTCGAGTCCGGCGAGCGCCGCGAGGGCCTGTTCTCCGCGGTGATGAGCTTCGTGTCCAAGATCGAGAACTCGCTGTGCATCCTGCTCAGCAGCTATCTCGTCGCGTGGTCGGGCTTCGACGTCGCCAAGGGCGTGGAACAGCCGCCCGAGGTGCTGACCAACCTGCTGTGGTACGGGTTCGCGCCGAAGATCGTCTTCTCTGCGGTCGCCCTCGCCCTGGCCTGCTACTTCCCGATCACGGCGGCGATGATGGAGGATGTACGCGCCCGGCTGGAGCAGCGCCGCCGAGCCGCCGCCACTGCGACATGATCGGCGGTGAGCCTGAGGAAAAAGATAACCCCCTGCTTTCGCAGGGGGTTATGCTTTGGTACTCCCAAACGGATTTGAACCGTTGTTCGCGGACTGAGAAACAGCAAACCCCAACGGTGCCCGAGGACTCCTGTAGACTCCTGATGCTTGTATAATCAAGGAATTACACAGTATCCATCCCACCGGACGACTCCCAAACGCACCATAAATACCCGCTGGCGGTGGGATGGTGGTGGGATGGAAGCGCCGCCGGTGGGATGGAGGACCGTTGCCCGCAATCGACCCCGCGACGCGGATCGCCTTCACGGAGGCCAGGATCCGAGATTGGCCGGCGCCCCAATCTGGGCGGGTCCGCCTGCACGATGCCGGCTGCCCTGGACTGCAATGCCATGTCGGCGTGAAGCGCCGCGGCTTCTACTTCCGGGCCAAGCGCGCAGGCGCAGCGGTCGAGCTGTACTTGGGGCCATGGCCTGCCGTGACCGTGGAGGCCGCCCGCGCCAAGGTCCGCGGGGATCGCGGCTCCAAGGGCATCGCCGCCGACCCCGCTGCCGCAGCCGAGGCCCGCCGAGCCCAGCGGGAGGCGCAAACCCTGGCCGACGCCTGGGCGGCCCTGGAAGCCAACCCAACGAGGCGCCGAGATGGCGCCCCGCTGCGGCCGGCGACGTGGCGCAGCTACGTCTCAGCCTGGGACCATCTGCGCCCGTACATGGGCGCCCGTCTGATGACGGACATTTCCGGCGAGGCGGTGGCCAGCCTCCGCGGCACGCTGCTGCGAAAGGTCGGGCCGGCTCAGACCCGCCGGGCCTTGGCGCTGCTGGTAGTGCTGCTGGGCGGGCGCATGCCGCGCGATGCCAACGGCCGCACGATTCAAAAGCCGAGCATCGAGCCCCGCCGCCGCTTCATGGACGCCGCCGAGCTGGGCGCCCTGCTGCGCGGCCTGGACGCCGAGCCGATGTTGTGGCGTGTATTCTGGATGTGCTGCCTGCTGGCTCCGCTGCGCCGGGGCAACCTGGCCAGGGCGCGGTGGTCAGACCTCAACCTAGACCGGCCCGCCCGGTGGACGGTGGCCGCCGATGAGGCCAAGGGGCGGAAGCTGCTGGCCATGCCGATTGCCGAGCCGCTTGCCCGCATCCTGCGTGATTGGAGGGCGCAGAATCCCGCAGAATGGGTGTTCCCGCGCGGGCTGACTGCGGGCAGGAAAACGGACGATGATGGCCCGGTGGTGAGCGTGCAGCATGCATGGGCGCGTGCCCTACTGCTGGCCGAGGCGGTGCGCCTGTGCGACGCCATCGCGCCGCGCGAGGGGATGGACGGTCGCCGCCGCTTCGCTGCGTTCCTTGCCAGTCTCGATCGGCTGCGCCTGGATTCGTGGGCCGGCCGGGGACAGGACAGAAAGCGCGAGGGATCGCCGCTGGTCCGCGGCGTGGCGCTGCTGCGCGATGCGGCCAGGAGCCTTGGCGTAGATCCCGAACCGTTGGCCCTGCGCGACCTGACCCCGCACGACCTTCGCCGCACGGCCGCATCCTGGGCGGTGCAATCGGGCGCCTCCCTGGCGGTGGTAGCCGCCAGCCTAGGGCACGCAGACACGCGCGTGACGGAAGCCCATTATGGCCATCTGTCAGACGATCCGGTCCGACGCATGCTGGCCGACAATGCCGGGCGGTTACTAGCCACGGTGGAAGAACAGAGAAGCCCGGCCAAAAATGCTGAAAAACCCGTATAATGCACCGCAATACAGCGGAAAAACGCCAACAGAAAGGGCGCCAATGCGATTCCAACAAGTCTGGCAATCATACATCGCCGGCATTACTGACCCCAGCGAGCGTTTGTGGATTAAGGCCCCGCTCCGGGTGTTGGCGCGCAGGACAAGGGCGGGGGAGGTGGTGCTAACGTGCCCCACCGAAACATGGGCAAATAACCTGCGCGCGCGTTTTTTGCACACCATAGATGCTCGGCTGACCGCGGCCGGCGTTAAGGTGAACAATATCCGGGTTGTGGTTATGGATTGCGCGACCAGTGAACGCATGACGGCATCTGTCCGCAGGAGGCTAAGGGCGCGCCATGCCTGACCGCACTGCACATAACGAATCAGCAGACCAGGCGCAGGAATCCACCCGTCGGCCTGCGATTGGGCCGGGCCGCGACCGTAGCGAACTGCGGGAATCTATGGCCGTAAATTCTGATCCGGGGGCTTCATTCGGCCTACGGGCTGCATATGTGATTGCGGCTGCTGAGTCTGATGGCGATGGAGCACTTCGTGATTCCGCTACAGCCGCTGTCCCATTGGCTTTGTACCGCAATTTGTGGCAACCGAAGGATAATCCATCGTGGGCGCAGGCAGAATCGCAGCCGATTTCAGCCCTGGCAAATGTCGTTATTGGAGGGCAATTTGAGGCGGTGTTGGGGCAGCCAACAAAGACGTACGATATTGCAAAAAGTAGCATGTCGAAAACCACGGCCGATGCTGCAACGAGCATTAGAAAAGCAGGGGATTTCCTAGATTCGTTTATCTCCTATCCGTTGGATGTTCCTCCCGAAATCAAGACATTGCTTGGCGATTTCGCAAGGTTCCCTGACGTAATGCAGCGGCTTGGCGCTCCGCCCTGCCAGTGGTGGCGTTTGTGGCTGCGCGAGTCCATTGCGCCATCAGTGGTGCAATACGACCTCGCCGTCGTTCGAGACTGGCTTGACGCCTTCATGCCAATGCATGCCGAGCGGTTTGAATTGCGCGCACTATCGCCTTGGATGAGACACGCGAATGAGATAGAGGAACGACTGCATTCGCGGTCGCCTTGGCCTGATGCAAAGGGAAAGGCCGCAGAAATGCGAGAATTGGCGGACTACTTGGGGATGCTATGTAAGAGCATAGCCCATTCCGATGCCGCGGGTTGGGTGGACAGAATGGCGCCGGACTGCGCGCCCGATGCATGGGGCACACCGGCCCGGCTTCGTGTCATGGCGGAAGCCCTGCGAAAGTCTGGCCAAACGCTCACGACCGCGGACTTGCGTCGCTCAGGCATCGACACTGGTACATTGCTGGCTTCGTCAAAGGGGTGTGATGCCGAGACGAAAGATTGGGCGCGCCGGCACCTGATGGCAGGCAGGGGGAAGTGGAAATGGAACCCACCTAGGCTTCCTTCCGTGAAGTAACCGAGGAAGGAAGTTTAGGCCAGCAGGGTCCGCCGATGGTTCCAGGAGCGCGCGGTATCACCTAACCGCGCCGGGAGCCTCCCATGCCTGCCGATCCTTCCACCCTCAATCCCCCCTTTGGCCAAGCGCCGGACCGCATGCACGCCACGGCGATGGCGGCTGCCTGCATCGGTGTAGCTGCGAAGTCCATGGCCCTGGACCGTTGTCGCCGCCGCTGGCGTATCGCTCATTGCAAAATCGGACGCCGGGTCGCCTACCGCGAGTCCGACCTACTGGCATTCCTCGATCGCTGCCGCGTGGAGGGCTGACCCATGGCCCGCCGCACCATCCACATCGACGGCGACGCCAGCGGGTTGAAGTCCGCCGCCTCGACCGCGACACAAACCCTGCGCGCCGAGTTGGACGCGCAAAAGCGCCTGGTTGCCGAGGCCAAGGCCGCGCAGCAGGCCATGTCCAAGGAAGCCACCGCCGCCGAGAAGGCCGCAGCCAAGGCCGCGGTGCAGGCCGCCCGCGAAGGGCTGGACGCGAAAAAGAAGGCCTACGCCGAGGCCACCGCCGCGGCCAAGGCTGCATCTGCCGCAATCCGCGAGGCCGAGCGTGACCAGGCCCGGACGATGGCCGAGATGGCCCAGCGGGCGCGCACCGACACCAAGCGCACCCAGCGCGAGGCCCAGCAGCGCCAGGAATTCGGCAGGCCGGCCGGTGGCGATGGAGGGGCCGACGACGGAGTCAGCGCCGCCCTTGGAGCGGCTTCAAAGGCGGGAGCGGTAGCAGCCGCGATCGCTGCGGCCATGATACTGGTTAATAAGGTGTTGAATAGAATTGAAGAATTAGACCAAAAACTGACCGACCGCACTGCTAGCGCAAACGAACTGGCCGGACGCCGCGGCGAGGCCCTACGCCTGGCCGGTGTCGACGGTGCCGACGAGCTGGGCGCCCGGGTTGGCGCCCTGGCTGGTAATCTCAGCAGCGCCGAATTGACCGGGGCGCTGGAAACATTGGCCAGCGAAGGCAGCGGACGCATGACCGGTGAACAGGTGGTTTCCATATTGGAGAAGTCCAAGCGCGGTGCGGCCGGCTCTGCGCTTGTGGCCGGGTCATATGGAATGAGCAGCTCTGACGCCCTGGCCCTGGCTGAGCGGTATCGGCTGGTAACCCGCGGCGGAACGCTGACCAAGGACCAGGGCGCCAAGATCCAGGCACTACTGGCCGGCGGCCAACTGTCCGGCGGCGTGGAGGGCGTCGCCGACTATCTGGCCGCCGCCCAGGGATCAGGCACGAATATAGGCGCAGTGGATGCCGGCATGCCGTTCCTCAACCAGGACCCAGCACTACACAAGAAGTACCTAGAATTCCGCCAGCGTGCTAGCAGTCAGCAGTCAGCAGTCAGCGAACTAGAGAAACTGCGCAATTCGGCCTTGGGCATGGCTGAGGCATCACTGGCAACGGGCGACCAGACGCGGGCTATTAGCTCCGAAAAACGCAGCATCGACCGCGAGCATGCCGAACTGCAGACCATGCGCGACGGCAACTTCTTTGAGCGCACGGTTCAAGCCACAGCCGGCAAGGTTGCCATGCTGTCACAACTTGGCGTCCTGCCCTACCAGGGCCGCCCCATGCAGGTCGAAGTCGTCAACCTGCCTCGCCAGCGAGTGGATCGCTAGCCATGCCCCCGCGCCGCAAGGTCCCCGGACCAGGCAATATTGCCGGGCAATCAACGTTGTTCGACCTACCGGGAATCACGGCGCCGCCGGTGGCGGATGCGCCAAGGGTGGAACGGTCAGACGCGATGTCCTATGTCGCCGCCTGCGCCGCCGCCTTGCTGCGGGAGACGGAGCACGGCCCATGCAGCATGGCCCGCGCACGCCATGTCCACGGCGTGCGTGCCCCCGCTGGCGTCGATCCCCGCACCTCTGGCGCTGCTGCCATCGCGCTGTACAAGGCCGGGCGCATCGAGCCGGCCGGCTGGCATGAGCCTTCGCCGTGGAACACCTGCCACGGCACGCACGGACAGTTGTGGCGCCGGCCGACCGCAGGGGGCGCGCGGTGAACCCCATATACCTGCGCCCGATCGGCATTGCGGAGGTCGCTGACGAGGTGCTAGCCGGCATCATGGCCAATCGTGTCCGCACGCTGGCACCTGTCGCCGATGTGGCCGAGATCATGTCCACCGCGCGCGAGGCGGCCGACTTCGTGCCCATTGAGGCCCAACCATGAGCCCAGGGGAACGCATTCGGTGGACTGCGGCTGTGGCGTCCGCGCGATTGCCGGCGACCTGTTATCGGCTCGCCGCGCACTTGGCTGAGGCGGCCAAGGACGGCACCGGCAGGGCCTGGCCGTCGCGCGGGAACCTGGCGCGGTCCATTGGGTGCGACGCAGCGCGATTGACGACCGCCTTTCGCGCCCTGGAGGCCGCCGGCTTTCTTGTCCGTGGGGAGCTGGACGGACCGCGGGGCCGCCAGACCTACCGATGGAGGCTGGTCCTACCGGGGGCGGGAGTCGCACCCCCTGCGGAAGTCGCACCGGGTGCGGACCTCGCCCCGTCAGGGGGGGCGGAAGTCGCAAAAAACCCCCTGCGGAAGTCGCCCCCCAAGAGAGGGAGAGAAGAGGGAAGAGAAGAGGGAGGGGCATCCCGCTTCGCTCCGCCATCGGTTGATGAGGTTACGGCCTACTGCGAAGAGAGGCGCAACGGGATAGACCCGCAACGGTTCCTCGACTACTACACCGCCAACGGTTGGAGGATGGGCAAGACACCGGTGCGGGATTGGCGGGCCTGTGTCCGCACCTGGGAGGCCCGCAACCGTGAACGTACACCGGTCGCCGACCCCGCCGGCCTGACTTTCACCGAACGCGCGGTGACCGCCGACGAGATCCGGTCCATGATGAACCTTCCTGCACAAGGGCTGGCCTGTGGATGATCGCGTAGCCATGCGGGTTGACATCCTGGCCGCCCAATGCCCGGAGCCGCGCAGCGCCGAACCCGACGAAATAAGCGCCAGCCTGCACGCTGTCGCCGTCGGCCTGGTCGACCTGGGCGGAGTCGTGGTCCTCGACAATGCAGCCGCCGTCCTCGCCGCCGTTATCGCAGGATGGCCCGAACACCTGCGGCCAGACGCAGCCAGTGTCGCCAAGGCCGCCGCCTGGGTCATCCGGCAGGACGCCTCGGCGCCGCGGGCCGATGCGCCATCGGCCGAGCCCCTGCGCCAGCGCATCGAGCAGGCCATTGCCGGGCAACTGGTTGCCGTCCCCTGGCCCTGGCCATCGGTGTCCGGGTTGACGCAAGCCCTGCTGCCTGGCGCCGTAACGCTGCTAGTTGGCTCACCTGGCGCGACCAAGTCCTTTTGGATCCTGCAAGCCGCCCTGTGGTGGCGATCCGAGGGCTGGAGGGTCGCCATGTACGAGTTGGAAGAGGATGCCGCATTCTGGCTTGCCCGCGCCCTGGCGTTGGCCGCTGGCATCGGATCGTTCACCGATCCAGCCTGGATCGCCGCCAACGCGGAGCGTGCCCGCGGATTGCTGGCCGACCATCGACAGGCGCTAGATGACCTCGCCGCCTGCATCACCTGCGCGCCGCCGCAGGGCATCGACCTGCGCGGGCTGGGGGACTGGATCGACAACCAGGCCAAATCCGGCGCCCGCGTCATCTGCGCCGATCCAATCACCGCGGCCAGCGTTGGAGACGGCAAGCCATGGCTCGCCGCTGAGTCATTCATGCTCCGGGCCAAACGTGCCGCCGTGAAACATGGCGCATCCCTGGTGCTGACCTCGCACGGTCGCAAGCAGAGCGGCCCGGCCAAGGGGCCGCCAGACCTCGACAGCCTGGCCGGCGGCGCAGCCTATGCCCGCTTTGCCTCAACCGTGCTGTGGTTGGAAGCCATGGAGGCGGAATCGGTGCCGGTGGTCACCGCTGACGGCAGCGCGGTTGTCGCCTCCTGCAATCGACGCCTGCGGGTGTTGAAGGCCCGATCGGGTCGCGGCACCGGCTTGGCCATCGGCCTGCACTTCGACGGCTCGACCCTGCGGACCGCCGAGGCCGGCATCATCGCCACGCCGGCCAAGCAGACGCCCCGGCCGGCAGCAGACCACGGACGGGGCTCCCGGCTGCGCCAGAGGCCGCATGCCGGCGAGGATGTCTTTCCCGAGGGGTGAGGGCGCCGGGAGCACGACAACTTCAGCCATAGGCCATCGTTTCAGAGGGAGGATGACGATCATGACCAAAAACAAGAGCAACGCAGAGGCCTGCCGCCGCTGGCGCGCACGCCATCGGGAGCACGTCCAGGAGTACGCCAGGGATCGTTATGCCCGCGATCGATCAGAGATCATCGCGCGGGTGCGTGCGTGGCAGGAGGCGCATCCAGGCCGCCGCGGGCAGCGCGATCCAGCCAAGGCCGTTCAGACGACCCGCCGGTGGCGGGAGGCGAACCCCGAGCGCGCCGCCGAGCTGAACCGTGCTGCGCAGGCTCGATGGCGGGAGGCGAACCCCGAGCGTGCCGCCGAGATGAACCGCGCTGCGCAGGCCAGGTGGCGGGAGCGGCAGCGGGCCAAGAGACGCGGCCAGGACGTATAAGTCTAGCTTACTTGCACTGCGAACCCCGCCCACAGCGCTGCACATACGGTAAAACCTGCACTAAACGCACACGGAGCACAATGCAGGGAATGCGACCAGCGGCGGTCCGTGGGACGCATAACCGCACCGAACGCACAGGCCGAACGCCGCACCGAACGCCGCCAAGTCTGGACGTGCCGGCACACCATGGCACCGGCCTGGCCATCGGCTCGCACGTCGACGGCTCGACCCTGCAGACCGCCGAGGCCGGCAGCAGACCCAACCAGTGGCGGCACGGAGGTGCAGCTAGGTCCGGCCGATTGCATTGGGGCCAGGCTGTGGTCGAGCGCGCGAGGCCCGCTCGCCTAGGCATGGCCGCACGGATGCCACGCCGGCACCCTGGCAGGCTGACGCATGCGCCGGGCATCATCGCCCCATCGGCCGCAGCCGCCGGGCCGCGGGTCCTCCCGGCGTGGGAGGGAACATCCACCCCGAAGGGGGGCCGTACTAATTTGCGTGTTGAGGATCCGACGCCTGGCGGGCCGGTTGAGCCCTCATGACCGGTGGCCGATCGGGCATGTTGCGTATCTGGACGCCGCCGCCGGCGGTGGGACAGCGGTGGGATGGAGCCCCGAAGCCCCTAAGCGATCTAGGTGCCGCAAAAAGCATAACCCCCAGCTTTCGCCGGGGGTTATGACTTGGTACTCCCAAACGGATTTGAACCGTTGTTCGCGGACTGAGAATCCGCTGTCCTAGGCCTCTAGACGATGGGAGCCCGTCGGACGGGCGGAAATCTGTCGCTTCATGCTGGGCTGTCAACCCCCGGCATGGTGGCATTGGTCGTGCGCATGCGGTCGCTCTGGCCGGGCACGCCGGCCAGGGTGCGCTGGAGCATGGGCATCAGGGCGCGGGCGGTCTCGGCCTCGTCGCAGATCACCTCATGGGCCCCGGCGTCGCGCAGCAGCTGCACCTGGGCGGTAAAGGGGGCGCGGGCGATGATGCGCAGGTTCGGATCCAGGGTGCGCAGGCGGCGGGCGACCACGGCCGAGGCGTCGGCGACCGGGAAGGTCAGCACCACCAGCGGGGGACGGTGGCCGATCAGCGGCATCCAGTCCTCCATGTCCTCGATGCGGCCGCGGTGGATGCGCACGCCCGTCACCCCTTCCCAGGGGGCGAGCAGCCGGTCGTTGCGGTCGATCAGCAGGAGCGGCACGCCCGAGCGGCGCAGGGTGTCGACGACGGTGTTGCCGACCGGCCCCAGCCCGGCGACCACCACCGTGTCGCCGGTGCGGCGCAGGCTGGCCAGGCTGGTGGCCGGTAACAGCGGCTGCGCCAGCCAGGCCAGCAGCGGTGCGCTGGCGAGGGAAATGCAGGTGGTGGCGATCACCAGCTGGTAGAGGTGCTGCAGCTCGGGGTCGTCGGCCTTGGCGAAGGCGCCGGCGGCCAGCACGAAGGCGAACTCGCCGACCTGGGCCAGCAGCAGGCCGCAGCCGAAGGCGCGGCGCCAGTCCATGCCGGCCAGACGCATCGCCAGTGCGGCGAGGGGGGCCTTCACCACCACGGCGACCAGTGCGAGAGAGCCGACCTCCCACCAGTGCCTGGCCACGAAGGAGACGTCGAAGAGGGCGCCCATGGCGGCGAAGAAGAGGATCGCGGACAGGCCGGTCAGCGAGCGGGTCGAGCTCTCCATGGCCTCGCGGGTGCCGCGCCCGCCCAGGGCCAGGCCGGCGGCGAAGGCGCCCAGCGCG
>JAFLCQ010000249.1 GCA_017302815.1 Planctomycetota bacterium | reverse complement strand
GCGGCGGCGCCCTGTCCAGCGCCGCCTGCTGCTTGGCGGCCTCGACCTCGACCTTGGTCTCGACCAGGGCCCGGTTGGCCATGCCGTGCGGATTCCACACCGCCCAACTGTAGGCGATGGAGGTGAACAGCACGGTGGTGACGCCGAGGGAGACGCCGAAGACCTTGATGTGCCCCAGGGCGACGCCGCTGGCGATGGTGATGCCCAGGGCGACGATCCAGCCCGCAGCCGAGCTGCCGGTGACGATCTCAAGCCACATGGTCCAGAGCATGTCGGGCCAATTCATCGCTGCCTCCTGCCGCGTCAGTGCGGACGTCTCATCCTAGGCGCCGCGGCGCAGGCCAACCACTGTCGACTCGCGCCGCCGTACAGATAACGAAAACTCATGGATAGCGGCACCGCGGTCGTGCATGGCCTCATGCATGGCGACGCACACGGATCCTGCATGGACAGGTGAATCAGGGCCGCTGGATGCGCTGGCTGTCGACCAGAGTCACCCCGGCGGCATCGCGCAGCTCCACCTGCACGGTCCAGGCTCCGGCGCGGGGCAGCTTGCAGGACAATGGCTTGGATGGATCGGACCAGGCTTCTGCGCGATCGGAACCGACGTCATCGGGGCGGAAGAGGCGCACCAGGCCCGCCAGCGGGGGCTGCGCTCCAGACGGCAGGCGCAGGGTGAGGGTCAGGTCCCCCTCGCGCACCGCCGCGTCGATGCGCCAGCCGCGCTCGCGGAAGGCGGCACGCTCGGCGGTGCGGATATCCTCCTCGGCGCTGGCGGCGTAGGGTCGCGCCTCCGACTTCTGCGGACGCACCTTCACGGCGGTGAAGATCAGCACGCCATTGGCGACCGCGACCAGCCCGACGCCGATCACCGGCGCCATCCACCAGCGGAAGGTCATGGGGTGCGTATCCCGACCTCGGTCGAACCGAGGAGGCGGCCGTCCTCGGCCAGGATGCGCACGTCGACGTCGAGATGGCGGCCGCTGAACATGGTGCGGGGGATGTACACGATGGGCGTCGCGAGCACGCGCTGGCCAGGGGGAAGCTCCACGACCGGCTGCGGCAGGATGATCTTGGCCTGGACGGCGTCGCCGAGCACGATGCGCGCGCGCAACGCGGTGTCCGAGCGGCTGACCAGCGACAACGGCAGGGCTGCGCGGACGCAGTCGCGGCCGTCGGGGTCGGCCTCGCGCACCGGGATGGCGGTCTGCCTGAGCGGCGCGACCAGCACCTCGCTGCGGCCCTGGAGTCGCCACACCAGCAGGGCGACCAGGACGCAGCACACCACGGTGTAGAGGATGGTGCGCGGCCGCACGATGGCGCGCTTCTGCCCGGCCAGCTGCACCTCGGCGGCATAGCGCACCAGGCCCTTGGGGCGACCGAGCTTCCCCATCACCATGTCGCAGGCGTCGACGCAGGCGGCGCAGTGGATGCACTCCAGCTGGTTGCCGTTGCGGATGTCGATTGCGGTGGGGCAGACACGGACGCACATGCCGCAGTCGACGCAATCGCCGAGCTTCGGCTCATCCGGCGCCGGCGCATGCTGCAGATGCCCGCGCGGCTCGCCGCGCCGGGCGTCGTAGGCCACCGTCAGGGTGTGCGGATCCAGCATCGCGGTCTGGAAGCGGCCGTAGGGGCAGACGATGGTGCAGGTCTGCTCGCGGAACCAGCCGAAATTGAACAGGATGATGCCGAAGAACACCACCCAGCACACCGCGGCATAGGGATGCCCTGCCCAGTCGAGGATGAGATGGTGGCGGAAGGCGTCGGCACCGACGAAGATGGCGGTGCCCGCGTTGGCGAGCCCACCGGCGATGACCGCGAAGACCAGCCACATGAGCGCCGCGCGCCAGAACGGCGTCTTCTGCGGCGAGCCGGGCCCGCCCAGGACGAGGTGCTCGACCGGGCGGAAGACCATCTCGAGGAAGACGTTGTGCGGACAGAACCAGCCGCAGAAGACGCGCCCGAGCAGGGCCACGGTCAGCAGGGTGCCGACGATGCCGAGCAGGACGAGGATGACGAAGTAGCTGAGATCCTGCGGCCAGAAGGCGACGCCGGCGACGTAGAACTTGCGTGCCGCGAGGTCGAACTGCAGCGCCGGCTTGCCGCCGACGCTGACGAAGGGGATGGCGCAGTAGAAGGCGGTCAGCGGCACCGCCAGGGCCATGCGCCAGGCCCGCCAACGCCCCCACAGGATGCGCGCCCCCACCCATTTCCGCTGCCCATCCTGCTGCACCGAGGCGAGGACGCTGCGGAAGTCTTCCGGGCCGGATGGGAGCGTGCTCATGATGTCACCAGTCTAGCGGCGCTTCCTTCTCATCGGAGGCGGGCGGTTTGGCCGGGTTCGCCTTGATGCCCTCGCGGTTGAGCGAGACGATGTACACCGCGAGATTGCGCATGCCCTCGGTACCTTCCGAGGCGTAGGAGGCCATGCCCTTGCCGGGGCGGCCGCCCTTCTCCAGCACGGCGACGATGTCGCTCATGTTCGAGCCGAGGATCCAGTGGCGGTCGCGCAGGTTCGGGCCGACGCCGCCGAGCCCCTCGGGGCCGTGGCAGGCGACGCACTTCTGGCCATAGATCGCCTTGCCGGCAGCGACGCGGGCGGGATCTGCCGCCAGCGCGCGCAGACCGGCTTCATCCAGGGCGCCACCGGCGGCGAGCTTGGCGCGTTCCGCCGCCAGCTCGGCGAGGTCATCCTTCAACCGGGCCGGACCGACCTTGGCGCCGCCGCCATGGTAGTAGGGGATGTACCACACCGCCCAGATGATGGTGGCGTAGAACAGCCACAGCCACCAGCGCGGCAGGTTGTTGTCGTATTCCTGGATGCCGTCGAAGGCGTGGCCGCCATCCTTGAGGGTGTCGGGCTGGTGGGCATCGGGTGTGGGCTCAGCCATGGCGGTCGTCCTCCAGCGGGAGGTTCTCCATGCGGGCGATGTGGTTGCGGCGCCGGTCGCTGGCGACGTAGTAGATGATGGCGGCGAAGAGGGCGACGAACCCGATCATGCCGAGCACGGCCCAGGGATTCGGACTGGTGAAGACCTCGCGAATCATGGCTTGGCCTTCTGCAGGTCGGTTCCCAGGCGCTGCAGGTAGGCGATCATGGCGATGATCTCCTTGTCCTGATCGACCTTGGCGCGATCGGCCGGGTCGATCTGGGCACGCAGTTCGTCGGCGACCTTGGCCGCTTGCGCCTTGGCGGCGCCGATCGGATCGGCCTGGTCCTCGCGGCTATAGGGCGTGTAGAGCGGGGCCATGGACAGCACGCGGATCTTGCTCGGCAGGCTGGCATAGTCGATCGCGTCGGTGTAGAGCCAGGGATAGCGCGGCATCGTGCTGCTGGGCGCGACGTCGGCGGGACGCTCCATGTGGGCCCAGTGCCAGGCATGGTTGTATTTACCGCCCAGGCGCCACAGGTCCGGGCCGGTGCGCTTCGAACCCCACAGGAAGGGACGGTCGTAGATCGTCTCGCCGGCACGGGTGTAGGAGGCGCCGCCCGGATACTCCGAGCCGCGATAGCGCTCGGTCTCGGCGCGCAGGGTGCGCACCATCTGGGTGTGGCAGGTGTTGCAGCCCTCGCGGATGTAGATGTCGCGGCCGGCCAGCTCCAGCGGGGTGTAGGGCTTGACGCTGGCGATCTTCGGCGTCACCGCGCCCTGGATCAGCTGCGGCACGATCTCGCAGAAGCCGCCGATCACCAGGCTGACGGTGATGAGGACGATCATCAGGGTGGGCCAGCGCTCGACCAGGGCGTGCAGGGCGTTGCCCTTCTCGCGGGTGGTGGGCTTGTCGAGGGCGGCGTCGATGTGCTTGCCGACCTCCTCATCGGGAGCCAGGCGCGGCACCTGCACCGTCACCGTCTGGAGCGGCTGGCCGGCCCTGCGGACGGTCATGACCACGTTGTAGATGCACAGGAAGATGCCGGTGAGGTAGAGCAGGCCGGCGAAGGCGCGCAGCCAGTAGAACGGGATCGTGGTGCGCACGATCTCCATCCAGTCCGGGTACATCAGGCGCGCCTCGTCGTTGAACTGCAGGGTCATCAGGCCCTGGGCGACGCCGGCGATCCACAGCGCGACCATGTACAGGAAGATGGCCACCGTGCTGGTCCAGAAGTGCAGGTTGGCCAGGCCGGGGGAGTGCAGCTTGGTCTTGTACAGCTTGGGGATCAGCCAGTAGGCGAGGGCGAAGGCGATGAGGCCGTTCCAGCCCATGGCGCCGCCATGCACGTGGCCGATGGTCCACTCGCTGTTGTGCGACAAGGCGTTGACCGTGCGCAGGGACAGCAGCGGACCTTCGAAGGTGGCCATGCCGTAGAAGGTGACGGCGGCGACCCAGAACTTCAGCACCGGATCCTGGCGCACGCGGTCCCAGGCCCCGCGCAGGGTGAGCAGGCCGTTGATCATGCCGCCCCAGCTGGGGGCCAGCAGCATGATCGAGAAGGTGACGCCCAGGGTCTGCGCCCACTCCGGGGTGGCCTGGTTCAGCAGGTGGTGCGGGCCGGACCAGATGTAGAGGAAGATCAGCGACCAGAAGTGGATGATCGACAGGCGGTAGCTGTAGACCGGGCGCTCGGCGGCCTTCGGCAGGTAGTAGTACATCAGCCCGAGGAAGGGCGTGGTGAGGAAGAAGGCCACCGCGTTGTGGCCGTACCACCACTGCACCAGGGCGTCCTGCACGCCGCTGAACACGCTGTAGGCGTGCAGCGGGCCGGTGGGGATGGCCAGCGAGTTGACCACATGCAGCATCGCCACCCCGATCTGGGTGGCGAGGAGGAACCAGATGGCGACGTAGAGATGGCGCTCGCGGCGGATGAAGATGGTGGCCACGGTGTTCGCCGTCCACGCCACCCACACCACGGCGATGGCGATGTCGATCGGCCAGATCAGCTCGGCGTACTCCTTGCCCGAGGTGAGCCCCAGCGGCAGCGACACCGCGGCCGACAGGATGATCGCCTGCCAGCCCCAGAAGTGGAACCAGCTCAGCTTGTCGCACCACATGCGCGTCTTCAGCAGGCGCTGGGTGGCATAGTAGAAGCCGGCGAAGATGGCGTTGCCGGCGAAGGCGAAGATCACCGCGTTGGTGTGCAGCGGCCGCAGGCGGCCGTAGGTCGTCCACGGCAGGTCGAGGTTCAGCCCGGGCACCGCCAGCTGCAAGGCCAGCACCACCCCGACCAGCAGGCCGATGACGCCGAAGACCAGCGAGGCCCAGATGAACCACAGGACGATGCGGTCGTCATAGGTGACGGTGTCGAGCTCTGCCTCGCGCGGCGCGGGCATGGGGCTGGCGGGATCGCTCATGGGGAGTCCGGTTTCCGGGTTCCGTGTGCCGGGGTGGAGGGCTTCTCGGGATCGTCGGCAAGCATGCGCGCCGGCGGGGTGTCGAGGTCGTCGAGCTGTCCGCTGCGCACCAGTCCGACCAGCGCGGCGACGGCGACGACAAACAGCGCGAGGCCGACACCGGTGAGCAGGTAGAGCATGGCTGCCGCGGAGCCTCCGGGCGCCTGGGCAGCTGGCAAATGGATAAACAGGTTTCTTTGACGAGAAGTCTTATGGCCATAGTCGTCCCATGCACACCAAGCATGCATGGTACATCCCATTGGCTTCCGTCACGTTGCGTGGTTGACGGCAGTGCCCAACCTGCCCCTCGTGGACGCCGTCGCCCCCCTCTACCTGCAGCTCCTCGGTCCGGGCACGGTGTGGATCATGGTGCACTGCGGCGGCATGTGCGGGCCCATCGTCGCCGGCCTGCGCCTGGGCGAAGGCGGCTGGCTGCGCGGCGGGGCGCGCATACTGCTCTACCAGCTCGGTCGCGCGATCCCCCTCGCCGTCGCCGGGGCCGCCGCCGGGGCCGCCGGGGCGGCCATGGCCGACCTGCTCGCGGACTGGGGACCGTGGC
>JAFLCQ010000248.1 GCA_017302815.1 Planctomycetota bacterium | reverse complement strand
CCCTGGCCTGCTACGAGATCGGCAAGCGCTACGGCGCCGGCATCGGCCGCGGCTGCGACGAGGAGCTGGTGGTTGCCGGCGTCTGCGCCGCTGCCAGCGACCAGGCGCCGTTCTTCGCCGCCCGTGATGCCGCCCTGGCGGCGCTGGCCGCCCTGGGCCACGACGCCGGCTTCCGCCCCTGCGAACCGGGCGTCGAAGGTACCGCCGGACGCAGCGTCGAGCTGCTGGTCGGCGGCAAGGCTGTCGGCATGGCGTCCGAGGCCCCGCGCCGCCTGCGCGAGCTGGCCGGCTGCCCCGAGCGCGTGGGCTGGTTCCGCATCGACCTCGAGCGCCTGCTCGCCGCCGCCGGCGAGCCCGCCCCGGTGCGCCTGGCGATGCCCAGCCGCTTCCAGAGCGTCGCCAACGACTTCACCTGGGAGTGCGACGAGGCCCTGGCCTTCGCTGCGCTGTCCACCGCGGTGCGCAAGGCCGCCGGGCCGCTGCTGAGCGCCTGCGATCTGGTCGGCATCTACCGTGGCGCGCCCTACGCCGCCGGGCGCAAGGCCGTCACCGTCAGCGTCACCCTGCAGAGCCAGGACAAGACGCTGGAGGAGGCCGACATCGTGCCGGTCCGCGAACGCATCATCGCCGCCGTCGCCGCGACCGGCGCCGCGCTGCGCGGGTGATGGCGCCATGGCGGACATGCAGGGCGGCTACGACCACGTCAACAAGCGCATCGTGCTGGAGATCGGCGAGGCCCGCCACTCCATCCCGGTGACCGTGACCGGGACGAAGCATGCCGCCGTCAGCCTGTCCGCCATGCAGGCGAAGGGCCTGGATGCCCAGGCCATCGACATGGCTGTCTACATCCTGAAGAAGTACCGCAACCGCAACGGCAAGAGCTTCATCGTCACAGTCGTGGATTGAGCCTCAGCGCGCTTTGCGGCTGGAGCCCTTGAACTGATCGACGGGATACTTCTCGCGCGCCTTCTGCAGCTTGCGTTCGAAGGCCCTGGTGAGATCGACGCCGCTGCGGTCGGCCAGGCGGGTGAGCAGGATGAAGACGTCGGCCAGCTCGTCCTCCCAGTCCTGGCGGTTGGCGTCGGTGATCGCCGGCTCGGCGTCGCCCGACCAGCGCACCACCTCGGCCAGCTCGCCGACCTCGCTGACCACCGCCAGCAGGAGGTTCCTGGGGCTGTGGAACTGGTCCCAGTCGCGCTCGGCGGCGAACTGGGCGCACTCGGCGCGGATCGAATCGATGCAGCGGGGGGTGAATGCCATGGCGGCAGGCTGCCGTGGTTGGTGCCGTGTCCAATGCCGGATGCCTGATGGCACACAGAGCACCAGAGGGACCAGAGGAGGTGGTTGGGCCTCTGGTCCCTCTGGTGCTCTGTGTGCATCTGCACTCAGCTGGCGGCGACCACCCAAGCCGGTGCCTGATGGCACACAGAGCATCAGAGGGACCAGAGGAGGTGGTTGGGCCTCTGGTCCCTCTGGTGCTCTGTGTGCATCTGCACTCAGCTGGCGGCGACCACCCACGCCGGCTCGGGTGCGTAGCGCACCTCCTCCAGGCACAGGCCGTCGGGCGGGGCGACGTTGCCGACCTTGGCCGCCGTGCGGCCGTCGGCGCAGCAGGCGGCGAACTCGTCCATCGGCCAGCGGCCGGTCGCCACCGCTGCCATCGCGCCGACGAAGCCGCGCACCTGGCGGTAGAGGAAGCCGGCGCCGGCGATGCGGAAGGTCAGTCGCATGCCGTCGCATTCGCGCTCGATGGTCCAGCGCGCCCAGTCGATGCGGCGCACCGGATCGTTGCCGTCGCTGTCGTCGTGGCGCAGGTTGGCGAAGCCGCTGAGGTCCTTCGTCCCCACCAGCAGGTCGGCGCAGGGCTGCAGCAGGTCGAGGCGGTCGAGGCGGCGCAGCCACCAGCAGCGCGGGTCGCGCACCGGGCGCACCGGGCGGAAGGCGATGCGGTAGCGGTAGGTCTTGCCGCTCGCGTCGGAGATGCTGTTGAAGCCGTCCGCCACCACTGCGGCGCGGCGCACCGCCAGGTCGGGTGGCAGGCGGTCGGTCAGGGCCTGGCAGAGGATGGCCGGGTTCCAGTCGCGCGACAGCTCGACGTCGCCGGGCAGGTGCTCGGCATCGACCCCGCTGTCGAGGCGGCTGGCGAGGCGGACGTGGCGGAGCTGGCCGTCGAGGCCGGCGACCGCCGCCTCCAGCTCGGCCTGCACCGTGCGCTGGTTCTTCTGCACCTGGGTGCCAGCGAAGCCGCGCCCGTCGAGTTCGAGATCGAGGAGGTATCTGGTCATTGCCGCGCATTGCCCCCGGGGGTTGGGGGTTAGGGATTGGGGGTTGGGGTTGGTAGGCGGTCGCCGAGCGTGCTCACGATGCCTTCCCCCAACCCCCGCTGCAATGGAGGGGCAGTGCCCCAACCCCCAACCCCGTGGGGCAATTATGATTCGTCGTCGACCAGTTCGGGCTCGGCCCACTGGCCGTCATCATCGTCGTTCCCGTCGCCGCCGCCGCGGCCGCCACGGCCGCCGCGATCGACGTTGCGCCCGCCGCCGGTGCGGCCGCGGAAGCTGAAGATGTCGCGGCGATCGGGCGAGGGCACGGTGCCGCCGATCGGCTTGCCCAGGCGCTTGCGGAAGGTCAGCCAGGTGTTGCGCAGCTCGGCCAGCTCGGGGATGGCCCCGAAGGCCAGCAGGTGCAGGCGCCAGGTCGGATCGAACCAGGGGCTTTCGACGAAGCGGCGGACGCGCTGCTCCTTATGGGCGAAGAACAGCAGGTACAGCTGGCCGCGCAGCAGCTCGACCGCGGTGTTGATCAGCCGCTTGGGCAGATCCATGCGGATGCCGAGCTGGCGCACCTCCTGGGTGACGCGGCCGGCGACGCGGTTGAACTGGTCCTTGGCCGGATCGACGGTGTCGAGGAGGGGGATGAACAGGGCCGCGGCGATGGTCTCGATGCTGTAGTAGCGGTCCTGCTCGGCCTCGTCGTCGACCCGTTCCAGCATCTCGACCACCTGGTCGATACCGCCCTGGCCGATGGCGTGGACCCAGTCGGGATAGAGGTCGTTCAGCAGGCCGTACTGGGCCAGCAGACGCATGCCGGCGGCGCGGTTGGCCTGGGTGAGGATGCGGAAGAACTCCTCGGTGACGCGGTGCCGGTTGGCCTTCAGCACGTCGGCGTGCAGCTCGGCCAGGGCGGCGGCGGTCGCGGGTTCGAGGGTGTAGCCGAAGCGGGCGGCGAACTTGATCGCCCGCAGCATGCGCACCGGGTCCTCCTGGAAGCGCACGCGCGGATCGCCGATGGCGCGCACCAGCTTCGCCTCGATGTCCTGCACCCCGCCGACGTAGTCGATGATGGCGAAGTCGCGGATGTCGTAGTAGAGGGCGTTGATGGTGAAGTCGCGGCGGAAGGCGTCGCTCTCCAGCGTCCCCCACTGGTTGTCCTCGTCGACGTAGAGGTCGCCATCGGCGTCGACCGGTTCGACCGCGCTGCGCAGGGTCGCGACCTCGACGTTCTTGGGGCCGAAGAAGACGTGCACCAGGCGGAAGCGGCGGCCGACCTCGCGGCTGTTCTTGAACAGGCGGCGCAGCTCGCGCGGGCGGGCGTCGGTGGCGACGTCGAAGTCCTTCGGCTTGCGGAACATCAGCAGGTCGCGCACGGCGCCGCCGACCAGGAAGGCGTCGTAGTTGCTGTCCTTGAGGCGGTAGAGGACGCGCAGCGTGTCCTTGTCGACGTCCTGGCGCGAGATCGGATGGTCGGCGCGGGCGATGATGCGGGGTTCGGTCACCAGTGATTCCATGTCAGAAGTCCCGGGCCACGACGAAGTCGGCGAGCTCGGCGAGCTGCGCCCGCGCGGGCGATTCGGGAAGGCGGTTGAGGTGGGTCTTCGCCGCCGCGACCAGTTCGCGGGCGGTGCCCAGCGCGCTGGCGACGCCGCCGCGCTGGATGATGAGGGTGCGGGCGGCCTCGACCTGATCGCGGCCGCTGGGATGCAGCAGCAGGCGCTCGACGTCGGGGCGCTCGGACGGCGAGGCGCCGGCGAGGATGCGGATCAGCGGCAGGGTGACGCGGCCCCGTTCGAGGTCGGTGGCCAGGGTCTTGCCGACCTTCTGGGCGTCGCCGGCGACATCGAGGCAGTCGTCGGCGATCTGGAATGCCATGCCGAGATCGCGGCCGAAGGCGGCGGCGCTGCGGCGCTGGGCCTCACTGCCGGCCATGGCGCCGAAGTAGGCGGCCAGCTCGGTCAGGGCGGCGGTCTTGCCGTAGATGATGCGGCGGTACTCGTCCTCGGAGAGGTCGGCATCGCGCGCCGCCATCTGCTGGTGCAGCTCGCCTTCGCACACCGTGTTAGTGGCGGCGCACAGGCGCTTGACCAGCTCCAGCTCGCCGAGCTCGGCCACCAGCGAGAATGCGCGGGTGTACATGAAGTCGCCGAGCAGGATGGCGGTGGTGTTGCCGTGCCGGGTGTGGGCGGTGGGGCGGCCGCGGCGGGTGTCGGCGTCGTCGATGAGGTCGTCGTGCACCAGGGTGGCGGTGTGGATCAGCTCCAGGGCGGCGCCGAGGGCGTGGTGGCGCTCGTCGACCGCGCCCATGGTGGCGGCCACCAGCAGGCACAGCGAGGGGCGCAGCAGCTTGCCGTGGAAGGGGCCGAGATCCTCGATCAGGCCGGCGACGCGCTGCTCTCGGCTGGCCAGGGCGGCGGCCATGGCCTGTTCGACGGCGTGCAACTGATCGGCGAGGGCCGGGAAGGCGGCGATCATCGCGCCTCGGCGGCGGGCGGACCGCCGCTGGGCACCTGCTCCGCCAGCTCGGTCAGGATGCGGCCGAGGTCCTCGACCCGGATCGGCTTGCGCAGGCAGGCGACGATCTGGGGGTTGAGGCGGGCCATCTCCTCGATGCGGGCGTAGGGTTCGTAGGCGCTGACCACCACGACGCGGCTGGCGGACAGCTCGGGCCGGTGCAGCAGCTCCTGCAGCACTGCGAACCCGTCCATGCCGGGCATCATGATGTCCAGGATGAGGACCTGCGGCCGCAGGGTGCCGACGGCGATGCAGGTGTCGACGCCGTTGACCGCCTCGTGGATGGCGGCCTCCGGCAGATAGCGCTCGACGACGCGCTTGAACAGGAGCAGGGCGTCCGGGTGGTCGTCGGCGACCAGGACATTGAGCTTGTTGGGCACCGGCCGGCGGCCGCTGGAGCTTTCGCCGTCGGTCTGGGTGATGCCGAAGGAGGCGCAGAACTCGTCGAGGTCGGTCGGGATGACGCGGAAATGCCCGCTGGGCAGGCTGTAGGCCTTCAGCTGCCCGGAGATGATCCAGCGGTAGACCGTGGTCCGGCTGACATTGCAGCGCTTGGCGACGCTGCCCAGGCTGAGGTGCTCCGCATCGCCCATGCAGCGTGCCAGGGTACCCCCGGTGTTTCCTCCCGCAAGCAGCCGTGGGAGCGTGTCCGGCGGGGTGAGGGGGTGGCCATTCCACGCCTGGACGCAAGGATCGCCGCCGATGCGGGTCCTCGTCGTCCGTCTCGGCGCCTTCGGCGATATCGTCCACACCCTGCCGCTGGCGGGGGATCTGGTCGCCGCCGGACATGCCGTGGACTGGCTGTGCGAGGACCGCTGGGCGTGCATCCTGGAGGGTTCGCCGGCGGTCGGGCGCATCCACCGCTTCCCCCGCAGGATCATGCGCACGGCGCCGCCCGGGCAGCGGGTGAAGGCGCTCCTCGGTCTGGTCCGCACCGTCCGCGGCGAGGCCTATGACGTGGTTCTCGATGCGCATGGGCTCGCCAAGAGCGCCGTGCTGGCGGCGCTCGGCGGCGGCCTCCGCCGCGTGGCGCACGCCCCTCCCCGGGCCCGCGAGCTGTCCTGGCTGGCGGCGGATGACACGGTGCCTCCGGTCGCCGAGCACGTC
>JAFLCQ010000247.1 GCA_017302815.1 Planctomycetota bacterium | reverse complement strand
AGGACGGTCAGCTGCGCCTGCACCTGCAGGGCATCCGGTGTGCGGCGCATGCGCGCCGAACGGCCGCCGGCGCAGGCAGCGCTGCGTGCGGCGACGTCGACCTCGACCGCCACTGCGCGCGTCGGCACGCCGAGGGCGTCCAGCAAGGCGTAGGCCATGACCAGCTGCCCGGCCGGATCGGGGTGCACGGCATCCGGAATCATGGTGAAGGCGGGATCGGCGGCCTTGGCCCGCGTCTGCACCTCCAGCATGAGCTTATGCAGGTCGTAGCCGACGACCCCCGCCTCGGCGGCCACCCGCAGGGCGATATCGGCCAGCACGCGCAGTCCGCGGTTGTAGTCGTTGACCTTGTGGGTCGGGTTGCGGTCGTAGTCGACGCAGCCCGGGGTCAGGACCACCACGCGGCAGCCGGCGGCCTTCAGGCACGCCAGCAGTTCGCGCATGCCGCCCTCGTAGGCGCCGCTGATCTCCGGCGTCGAAGCGGTGTAGCGACCATCGTTCATGCCATAGCAGACCGTCACCAGGGTGGGCTTCAGCGCGAGGACGTCGCGCTCCAGCCGCTTCACCCCGCCCGGAGCGGTGTCGCCACCCCAGCCCGCATTCCAGAAGCTGAGCTTCAGCGCCGGGAAGCGCGCGGCGAGGTAACTCTCGACGTAGTTGGTGTAGAGCTGCTGCTGGGTGATGGAGTCGCCGAGGAAGACGATGCGGTCGCCGGAAACGGGGATCATGCGCGGTCCTTGCGGGTAAGCGCGGCATCAGAGCCCCTGCCGGCCCCGGGCAAGACTGCTGGAGGAAGCCTCTTGCAGGAGGAACGATGCCCGACATGCTTCTCGCCCGCCCGCAAGGGTGGATGCGTCGAGACGGTCTTTTAGCTCAGTTGGCTAGAGCACTACCTTGACATGGTAGGGGTCACAGGTTCGAGTCCTGTAAAGACCACCACACGAAAAGCCCTGGAATCATCCAGGGCTTTTTCGTTTCAGCGCCGGTCCATCACAGATCCGGTTCGGAGATGCGAGGCAGGAGGATGGCCCCGCCCGGGTCCCCGAGGCTATCGGCAGAGCCGGGGTGAAGACCAGGACTGGGTCGTCGGCGTGCGCATCGTCCGCACCTGAAATACTGGGGCTTCCCCGTGTCCGTCAGCAGCGCGGATGATCGCGCTGCAGTTGTGATCCTGCTTGGAGCGTGACGTACCCGGATCGCATGTCGTGACGATGACGTTGACACGGAAAAATGGTGCACCTATGGTGCTCAAATACCAATCACCACGGAGCCGAGGCGATGCTTAAAACTATAGTACTAGCATTGATTTGCGCCTGTGCGTCAGCTATGGCAGAGGATGTGGACCGCTTCGTCCGGCCCGAGGATGCGCCCTACTTCCGGGAGCCGGTCTTTGTCTCCCTGCCGTTGCCGCGGGCCTATCCCGGCATCGAATTCAACATGCGGCCGGCGGTGATCGGCGGCACCTGGCCATACCATTTCACCCTGCGTGCCGGCCCGCCGGGCATGGCGGTCGATGCACGCACAGGCACCGTCACGTGGATGGCTCAGCCGAGCGCGGGCGAGGTGCATGTTTCCCTGGCGCTGGTCGACCAGGCAGGAAGGACGGCAGAGCAGACCTTCACCGTCACGGTAGGGACGGAGGGCTTCCACTTCGTCAGCCCCACCGGCGATGATGCGAACCCCGGCACCTTCGCGCAGCCGTGGAAGACGGTGGTGCGCGCCGCCCAGCCGGTGGCCGATGCCGCCAGGGCGACGCTGTACCTCCGCTCCGGCACCTACCCGGTCGAAGCTCCACCGACTCCAGGCAAGACCAACAGCAACGTGCTGCGCATCACCAGCACCTCTCCGCGGCGCTGGGTGGCCTGGCCTGGCGACAGGCCGGTGATCGACCTGGGGTTCACCGAGGCGGTGTGGAAGAGCACGTTGGCCGCTCTGATCGCCGAGGCGGATGCCAAGTTCGCCGCCGATCCCGACGCGGATCCCGCCAAGAAATACAGCGGCGTCACCACCATGAACCACGGCCATCGCGTCTTCATCGACGCGGGCACGAACGATCTGCTCTTCGACGGTCTGGAGGTGAGGAACGCCAACTACTACATGTTCGTGATGTATAACGGGCAGCGACGCGGCCTCACGTGGCGACGCTGCAATCTCCACCACCTGTATGCCGATGGCGGCGAGAACCCCTCGTTCATCTTCGGCTATGCCGCAGCGCGGACCTATGAGCGGATGCCTGGCATGGAGGGGAAATCGCAGGAGGAGGCCTGTCCCTGGGGCAGCCGGCCGCTGGCCCAGCCCTACCTCAACACGGTGGTCCAGGAGTGCACCTTCTCCGACCGCCCCTACGACACCATCAACCAGTCGGGCCATGGCGGCGGCATCACCTGGTACACCACCCAGGGCAGCCTGATCGAGGACAACCGCTTCGAACCGATGCAATACGGCGTGACGCTCAGCGACAAGGATAACGGCTGGGAGAACACCTATCGCAACAACGTGTTCCAGAGCGACTTCAACATCTCCGGCCAGGGCTGTGCCGACGGCATCGACATCCACCACAATTTTTTCAACGGCACCGTCATGCTCGGCAAGCAGCCGGGGTGGATGCGCAACATCTGGTTCCACCACAACGCCGTGCGAGGCGCCTTGCAGATGATGGGCGGCGGCGCACGCGTTCCCGAGGTCGTCGATCCGGCCGGCCGGGCCCTCGACGGACCCGCCGATCCGGAGTGCCAGGCCGTTGTCCGCGATTATCCACGCGAACAGCGCCTCGTCTTCGCCTGGGCCAACGTCATCGCCCGGCCGGCGGGTGCGGGCGCGAGCTTCTACACCAGCCGGGTGCCCGCGGGCATCGACTTCGCCAACCGCTGGCGCTTCGTCTGGTGCGATTACAATCTGGTCGATGCGGCGGCGATCATCAAGGCGGGCTACACCACGACGGTGATGAACTGGAGCGGGCTGCGCGCCAGCGGCGTCGACGTCCACGGCGTCCAGGACACGGTCGTGCTCGACGACGACGGCCGCCTGCCGGCGGATTCGCCCTGGCGTGCGACGTACGGCCGCGACGCCGGTTTCTCCACACCGCCAGCCGACAGCCAGCCCCCTGCCATCCCCACCGCGCTGACCGCGACAGCGGTCGCACCCGCACGGATCGACCTGGCCTGGTCGGCGGCGACCGACAACGTCGGCGTCGTCGGCTACCGCGTCTACCGTGGCGCCTCGCAGATCGGCTCGCCGGCTGGCACTTCGTTCACGGACACCGGCCTGGCTGCATCGACATCCTACACCTACACGGTGAGGGCCGTGGACGCGGCGGGAAACCTGTCGGGCGCCTCGGCGGAGGCCGCAGCGACGACGCACGCGGCCGCGCCGGCCACGGATGCACCGGCCTCGTCCTCGGACGCCGGGGACGGCGGCTCTGCCGGCGGTTGCGGATTGGGTGCTATGTCCGCTCTGCTGGCCGGATGCGGCGCAATGTTCGCATCGTGCGGCCGCAGGAGCCGTTCACCGTGGCACGGGCCGAGGTCCTGCCGATGAACCTGCGACCCTGGTCATGGCGTCTTCCGCCCCCTATGCCAAGGCCGCACGACGGAGTGCCGCGTTCCGATCCGCTTGGTCGATGAAGCGACCGGCAAACAGCGCCTTGCCGACCCGGCGCCCGATGAGAATGCCGGCATGCGCAGCTGCAGCATCATCCTGTCCGCCATCGTCTGCTGCGTCGCCCTGGTCGCCGGCGAGAGCGCCGACGAACGCGATCTCCTCTATGGCATCGCCGATGGGCAGGAACTGCGCCTCAACGTATACCGGCCCGGTGCCACCGGCGTCCGGCCCGGACTGGTGCTTATCCATGGCGGGGCCTGGAGCGCAGGGGACAGGTCGGAATGGCAGCAGATCGCCCCGATGCTGACCGCGCAGGGCTACGTCCTCTTCGCCATCGGCTATCGTCTGGTCACCGACACCGGCAACCGCTGGCCGGCGCAGCTGCAGGACGCCGCCCGCGCCATGCGCTGGGTGCGGGCACATGCGGCGCGCTTCGCCGTCGATCCGCAGCGCATCGGCGCCATCGGCGGATCTGCTGGCGGACACATCGTCGCCTGCCTCGGAATCGGGCCCGAACCGCGGGAGGAGGATCCGGCCTTGGCAGGAGTCTCCAGTCGGCCCACCTGCATCGTGAACATGTGCGGCCCGAGCGATCTCTCGGAGTCCTACGTGGGACAGGTCGTGCAGGGCGAGTGGACCGATCAGCAGATCGCCCGCCTGTTGGGAGGACCGCCGGCGCATCGTCCCGATCTGGCGCGCAGCGCCTCGCCATTGCTACAGGTCGCGGCCGGCGCCCCGCCCGTCCTGCTGATCCAGGGCCGCAACGACGAGCTCGTGCCATGGCGCCAGGCCGAGGCCTACGCCACCGCGCTGCGCAAGGTCGGGGCCGAGGCCGAACTGCTGCTGCACGATGGCGGCCACGACATGGGCGACACGGTCACCACCCTGCGTTGTATGATCGCGCTCAATGGATTCCTCCGCCGCCATTTGCATCCCTAGGTCAGGGTTCGCTGCCCCAGGCGGCGTAGGCGTTCGCCTCGACGGTGGGCGTGATGGCGGCTCCCGCACGGGTCATGCCTGAAACCGCCACGTCATCGATGCGGTGGCCGGGATCATGGCCATCGAGCCGCAGCAGCGCCGGGACGCCATCGCCCAGTGCGATGCGCTCCAGACGCACTCCGGCGATGCTGCCGCGCTGCGCATCATGGCCCCACACATCCTCTGCGACGCGCAGCAGGGCCAGGGTGTGCAGGCCATGCTCGACCCGGATCCGGCGGAAGGCGATGTCGCGCATGGCGCCGCGCGCCGCCGCCAGCACCGCCAGGGCTGCGCACTCCCCGCCGGCGCTGTAGTCGCGGATGATGTCGCAGTCCTCGAAGCGGACGCGATGGATGTCCTGCCGCGTCTCGCTGGTGATGCCGAGAGCGCGGGCGCGCTCGTTCCACACCGTCGCCCGCCGGACGGTGATATCGGCGCTGGGCGGCGCCGGCGCCGCGTCGAGGGTCTTCACGCACACCCCATCGTCATTGGTGCGCAGGAAGCACCCTTCGACCAGGACGTTGCGCGCATTGCACAGGTCGATCCCGTCGCTGTTCTCACGCGGCGAGATGTTGCGCACATCGCGCACCATCGCCGTCTCGACCCGGTGCAGCATCACCCCCCACGCTGGAGCGTCGAGGATGGTCACTCCGTCGACGGTAACCTCACGGCAACGCCAGAAGCAGATGGCGGTGCGGGCATGCCAGGGCAGGGCCGACATGTCGATCACGCCGCCGCCGCGGATCGCGATCCGCCTCGCCCCGGCGGCGAGGATGAACGGGCGCCACACCGGCAGCCCGGCCCAGTCCCTGATCTGGATGGGCGACTCGTCCGCACGCGGCGGACGGGGACGCAGGACAGCGCGCGCATCGATCCACAGCGTGTCGCCGTCGCGCAGATCGATGCGGTCGACCTCGTGCACGCCGGGACCGAAGGTCAGCTCCAGCCGCGAACCGGCGCCACGCATGGGCCGTTCTATGGCGATGTGCAAGGCGCATTCCGGCCGATCGCGCAGCGCGACCGTCCACACCCCGGGACCCGGGAGATCCAGTTCCAGCCCGTCACCGGCGACCTGGGCCACGGCACCGGGGCGGCGTGGCAGCACGACGGGATCGATCGCCAGACCGGCCGCCACATGCAGACGCAGCGGGGCGTCGGCCAGCAGGCGGGCCAGCCCGGCCGGAGCCCCGCGCAGGACGGCGGCGGCCTGTACCGGGACGGCCACCCCCTGCGCCTCGACCCGCCACCACGGATG
>JAFLCQ010000246.1 GCA_017302815.1 Planctomycetota bacterium | reverse complement strand
ACCTCACCAACGCCGCCCTGCTCGAACGCGCCCGCGAGGTGCACGAGCGCGAGCGCCAGCGCGCCGCCTTCCTGCATGCGCTCAAGCGCGGCGGGCTGGAAGGGCTGGCCGCCACCTACCTGCGCGAGGAGGCCTCGCTGCTGTCGGCGGTGCGCGCCGGCCAGCGCGGCCAGGCGCGCGCGATCCTCAACCGCATGCTGACCGGCATCTACCACCAGGCCGCGGGCAGCGTCGAGCACGCCAAGGCCCTGCTGCTGGAGCTGGTGGTGATGCTGCTGCGCACCGCGGTCGAGGCGGGCGGGCGGCGCGACGTGCTGCTGGGCGGCGGGGTCGACCTGCTGGCCCTGGGTGCGATCCGCGACGACGAGGAGCTGGCGCGCTGGCTGCGCCGCACCCTCGAGGCGATCTTCGACAGCCTGGAGCGCGTGCACCGCCGCGATCCCGAGGAGGAGCTGTACCAGCGCGCCCTGCGCTGGATCAACGAGCACTGCGACGAGGATCTCGGTCGCGAATCGGTCGCCGCCGCCGTGGGCATCTCGCCGCCGCGCCTGACCCGCCTGATCAGGACGCATGCCGGCCGCGGCTTCAACGAACTGCTCAATCGCGCGCGCATCGACCGCGCCAAGGAGCTGCTCGACCATGGCCGTTCGGCCCTGGACGTGGCCCTGGAGGTCGGCTTCGCCGACGCCAGCTACTTCACCAAGGTGTTCCGCCGCCTCACTGGGGTCACGCCCAGCGCCTACCGCGCGCGCAGCGGCTGATCCCAGGTCGCGCCGGCCAGCGCCGGCGGCGAGAATTCCCGCGCCGGATCGGCGAGCACCGCGGCGAGGAACGCGGAGGTGGCGGTGCAGATCAGGTCGAGATGCGCCGGCACCGCCTTCTCACCCAGCCCTCCGGCGGCGAAGGTCATGTGGGTGGCGCCGTCGATGACGAAGAGATGCTTCGCCCCCTCCGGGATGCCCTCCCAGGCCTGCATGCGCCAGGGCAGGCCATGGCCGCGCCCGGCCATCGGCTCGTCATCGCGGGTGCCGCTGATCAGCAGCACCGGCCGGACGATGCCGCTCCACGACCCTGCGGGCAGGAAGTCTCCGGTCCCCTGCGGCGACATCGCCACCACGGCGCGGAAGCGCGGATCGTCGAGGCGCAGCTCGCCTTCCGGCAGGGTCGGCCGCAGGCCGGCGAGGGCGAGGACGGTGTAGGCGCCCAGGCTGTGCCCGATCGCGGCGACGCGATCGCGGGCCAGACGACCGGCGAGGGCGGGCACCCGGCGCTCGAATTCATCGAGGCGGTCGAGGAGGAAGCCGAGGTCGCGGGGGCGCTCACGCCATACCGCCGGATCGGCCGCCGCCCGCCGCAGGTTGCCCAGCGCGGTGCCCATCCCCTTGCCATCCCACAGCAGCCAGTCGCTGCCGGGATGCGTGCAGTGGATGCTGACGATGCCATGCGCCGCGAGGTGACGGCCGAGGTAGACATAGCCCCACTGCGAACCGCCCAGGGCGTGCGACACCAGCACGACCGGCCACGGCCCATCCCCGGCATCGGGATGGTAGACCTTGACGCCGAGGTTGCGGCCGCGCGCCTCGTCGAGGAACCAGAGATCGTCGACCTCGGCGCCCGCCAGGAGGGCCACGGCGAGGAGGAGCAGGAGCGGCCGCATCGGGATCAGTGTGCGCGCGCCATCCGCCGCACCAGCATCAGCGGCACCAGCATGCCCGCGGCGCCGAGCCAGTACGGCGCCGAAGGGGCGGCGAAGTAGGCGACCGCCAGCACCAGCGGACCGATGGCGCGTCCGAGCGAGGACGCCGAGCGGAAGGTACCCATGGCGAAGCCCTGCCGCTCCGGCGGGGCGGCGAGGCTGACCAGGGTGGCGAGGGACGGGAAGACGAGGCCGGTGGCGACGGCGTTGACCGCGATGCCGGCGACCAGCAGGGCCATCGACGGATGCAGCGGAATGAGGGCGAGGAGGATGAAGCCGAGGATGTGCAGGGCGAAGCCGGCCTGCGCCAGGCGATGCATGCCGATGCGCTCGCCATGCGGACGGACCAGCGCCCCCTGCACCGCCGCCGAGCCCAGGCCCATGCCGGCGAACATCAGGCCGATGGCGCCGAAGCCGAGGCCCAGCTCCTGCGCGGCCAGGAAGCCGAGGGTCATCTCCAGCCCGCCGAAGAGCAGGGTGTGGGCGAAGAACGACAGGTTCACCGCATGCACCTTGGGAGGCAGGTCATTGCGGAAGATCAGCAGCGGATTCAGGCTGCGCTGGTTGTCGGCCTGCCCGCGGCGCTCCGGCGGCAGGGTCTCGCGGAAGGACAATGCCACCCATAGCAGGTTCAGCCCGGCGAGGGCGGCGGCGAAGGCGGCCGGGGTCGAGAAGGGGTTGAGGCCATAGGGGACCAGCGCCGGCAGCGCCTGGTCGAGGCGGATCGCCGCCAACTGGCCGCCCAGCGCCGGTCCGAGGATGAAGCCGAGGCCGAAGGCCATGCCGACCGCGGCCATGCCGCGCGAGCGGTTCTCGGCCGTGGTCACGTCGGCGACCGCGGCGTTGGCGACCGCGATATTGCCGGTCATCGCACCTGCAAGCAGGCGCGACAGCAGGAGGACGGCGAAGTCGCCCGAGAACATCCAGATCAGGTTGGAGAGGAATGAACCGCTCAGCGAGATCAGGAGGATGGGCCGGCGGCCGTGGCGGTCGGACAGGCGACCCCACATCGGCGCGGCGATGAACTGCAGGGCCGCGTAGGCGGCGCCGAGCAGGCCGCCGAAGAGGGCGGCCCGCTGCCAGGGGTCGACGCCGGGGAAGAGCGCGTCCACCGGGCGCATGAGCTGGGCGAGCAGACCCTCCGGCTGCGCCGCATACCACTCCAGCATCCCGGGGAAGAGCGGGAAGACGAGGCTGAAGCCGATCAGGTCGACGAAGAGGACGAGGAAGATGGCACCGAGGCCCGAGGGACGGGACATGCGCGGCTACCAGACCATCCGTGGGGGCGAAGCCCCCATCACGACAGCACGTAGATGGTGATGAAGAGCAGCACCCACACGATGTCGACGAAGTGCCAGTACCAGCTGGCCGCGGTCAGCGCGAAGGTACGCCCGCTGCGGAAGCCGCCGGTCTCGAGCCGGAACCACACCATGCACAGCATGACCAGGCCGATGGCCACGTGCAGGCCGTGGAAGCCGGTGCCGGTGTAGAAGGAGGCGGCGAAGCTGGAGGCGCCGCCCGAGGGGATGTTCATCGGATAGAAGCCACGCTGGATGAACTCGCCCCATTCGTAGCCCTGGAAGCCGAGGAAGACGGTGCCGAGGGCGATGGTGCCGATGAGCAGCCAGCGTCCCAGCTGGTAGCGGCCGTGCTCGATGGCGTGGTGGGCGAACTCGCAGGTGATCGAACTGGACAGCAGCAGGAAGGTCGCGATCGCGACCAGCGCTCCACCGAAGTGGAAGCCCTCGATATGGGGCGGGCCGAAGCTCGGGTCGTAGTAGTTGCGGTGGAAGATGTAGCCGAACACCGCGCCGAAGGCGGCTAGCTCGCCGACCAGGAAGAGCAGCACGAAGAGCTGCAGGTCCTTCTGCTGCGCCACCGGGTCGTGCGACAGGCGCTTCTCGACGATGATCTGGTGGCTCCAGCCCATCAGGCCGACCGCGAAGATGGCGAAGCCGAGCAGCATCGCGAGCAGGCCGACCGACGGGTTGGCCAGCAACGGCCAGCCGGCCGCCTTGAAGCCGCCGAGCAGCGAGACGACGCCGAACGGCAGGATGGTCAGGCCGACGCCGACGATCAGCGGCCAGGGGCTGGGCGGCGGCACATGGGACATCGGGTCCTCATGCGCTGCGTCATGCGGGGCTGCGGCGTGCGTATCGGGATGGTCGCTCATGGTGCTCCGATGGCGGACCGCTGCTGCTCGATCCGCCTCCATTCCTTGGGGTCCTTGGGGAGGCCGTAGGCCTTGAAGACGATCATCAGGGCGACCGTCAGGGCGATGACGGCAGCGCCGACCGCGAGGCCCAGCGCCGTGGGGCTGATGCGTGCTTCGCTCATGGCGTCCGCTCCTGCCGCTCGCTGCGGCGCATGGCCTCGATCTCGGCCTCGCTCATGACCTTGAAGCCGGGCGACACCACGCCGCCCGCACCCTCGACCTGGCGCTGGATGCGCAGCTGCTCGTCCGAGCGCGGCGCCCCGGGATCGATGGCGAACAGGCTGTAGCACACCGAGACGGTGGCGGTGCGCGGATCGAGCTGCGGCGAGAAGGTGAAGGCGACCGGGAACTCCTTGCGCTCGCCGGGCTGCAGGACCTGGTCGTTGAAGCAGAAGCACAGGCGCATGCCGAAATGCGGAGTCGCCGAGATCGGGCTGACCTGGTGGATCGGGCGGATGTGCAGGACGCGGTCGCCGGTGTTCTCGAGATAGTAGACGTTGTGCGCCTCGCGCCCGACCTCGACCTGCACCGACGGCTGCTCGCACCAGAAGCGCAATGGCAGGCCGTCGTAGATCCGCGCCTCGAAGAAGGCCTCGACGAAGCGCCCGGTCGGAGCGTCCGGCGCGGCTGCGACGGCGGCGTTGTTCGGGTTCATGCCGGTGCCGGTGATGGTGCACCAAAGCGAATAGAGCCTGGGCATGGCGATGAACGCCAGCAGGGCCATCGTCACCGGCAGCCCGGCGATGAGCAGGGCCAGCTTCCATCGCGGCATGCCGGCCACGCTCATGGCGCGCTCCCGAACAGGAAGGCGTCGGCGATCAGGGCGCAGAACAACAGGGCGAGATGGATGATGGTGAAGCGGAACAGCGGCATGGTCGGCGGCACCGGCCGGCGCACGTGCACCAGCACGCACCAGGCCAGGAAGATCGCACCGAGGACGCAGGCCAGCCCGAGGTAGATCCAGCTGCGGCTGAAGGCGGGCAGCAGGGGCAGGGCGACGGTGAACAGCACCAGCACGACGCCGTAGATCAGGATCTGCTTCGTCGTCGCGTCGATGCCGCGCACCACCGGCAGCATCGGGATGCCGGCGCGGGCGTAGTCGTCCTTGAGGCGGATGGCCAGGGCCCAGACGTGCGGCGGGGTCCACAGGAAGATCAGGCCGAACAGGGCCCAGGCCGCCGGCGGCAGGGCGTTGTCGACCGCCGCCCAGGCGATCATCGGGCCCATCGCGCCGGGGACGCCGCCGATGACGGTGGCGATCCAGTAGCGCGGCTTCAGCCACAGGGTGTAGATGAACGCGTAGTAGACCACCGTCACCACCGAGCAGGCAACCGCCAGCCAGCTGCGGTAGACCAGCAGCTCGATGGCGACCGCCGCGCCCAGCATGCACAGCGAGAACACCACCGCGGTCACCACGCCGATGCGCCCCGAGGGCAGCGGCCGGCGCTGGCGGGTGCGGGCCATGCTCGCGTCCTTGTCGCGCTCGAAGAGCTGGTTCAGGGCGTTGGCCGAGGCGCCGGTGGTGAATAGGCAGACGATGAGCGGCCAGAGATGGCCGAAGTCGGCGGCGTAGGTGCCATGCACCGCCACCGCCGCGTAGCCGGTGAACACCGCCACCAGGGTGATGCGGAACTTGGCCAGGCGCAGCAGGTCCATGGCGAAGGCGCCAGCCCCGGCCAGATGCGAACGCGGCATGACGGCGACGGCCTCGCTCATGCCGGCACCGCCCCGTCCGCCGCCTGCGGCTGCTCGCGGCGGGCGTCGCGCCAGGCCATCACCAGCACGAGGAAGAGGACATGGCCGAGGAACAGGTGCGCCAGCGGCACGGCGATCTCGCCGTGCGGCACCACCGCCGAGCCGATGCCGAGGACCGCCTGCAGGGCGACGAAGGTGCCCGCCACGGACAGCGCCAGGCGGGTGCGATCGCCAGCGCCGCGACGATGGGCGGCGACCAGGCCGGCGACCACCAGTGCGGCCGCGACCACCGCGCCGATGCGG
>JAFLCQ010000245.1 GCA_017302815.1 Planctomycetota bacterium | reverse complement strand
CCGGGCTGCGCGAAGGCGCGGCCGACCGGCAGCGGCACCGCCTCGAGCAGGCGGGGGGCGTAGATGAACGGCGTCGCCCGGCGCTTGCCGAGGGTGGCGTGGGGCAGGGCGCGGCCGCGGCGGATCTGGTCCTTGGGCATGCGCGCATCCCACCGGCATCGCGGCGCACGGCAAGCGGGGGCCCGGGTTGCCCCGGCCGGCGGCCGGCTAACCTCCCCCGACCATGGCCCTGCACCAGATCTTCTTCCACTCCAAGCCCATCGGCATGCAGAGCAGCATGTGGGTGGTCGTGCCGCAGCGGCCGGGTCCGCTGCCGGTGGTGCACCAGCTGCATGGCCACAGCGACGACCACACCATCTGGCTGCGCCGCACGACGATCGAGCTGCACGCCGAGCGCATCGGCGCGATCGTGGCGATGCATTGCGGCGAGCGCTCGTTCTACCACGACGACGTCGCCGGCCACCGCCACTGGGAGCAGCACATCCTGGAAGGCATCGCCTACGTCGACGCCACTTTCCGCACCATCACCGACCGCCGCGGGCGCGCCGTCGGCGGCCTGTCGATGGGCGGCTACGGGGCGCTGAAGCTGGCCCTGCGCCATCCGCACCTCTTCGGCTCGGCGGTGTCGCATTCCGGCGCCCTGGATGCGGTCGGCCTGATGGCCGACCGCAAGCCCGGCGACGTGCTGGGCGACGACATGCGCCGCGTCTTCGGCGACCGCGTCCCCGCCAACGCCGACCTCTTCAAGCTGGCACTGCGCGCCAGGCCGCTGCCGAAGCTGCACATCGACTGCGGCACCGAGGACTTCCTCCTGCCCTGCAACCGCAAGCTGCACGCCCACCTGGAGAAGCGCGGCATCCCGCACGTCTACCGCGAATACGCCGGCAGCCACAACTGGCAGTACTGGCAGGAGCGGCTGCCCGAGTCCTTCGACCACCATGCCGCGGTCTTCGCGACCGTGCCGGCGTCGAAGCGCCGCTGATCAGCCCCGCGTGCGCGTGACGAGGTTGACCACCTCGCGCACGTCGACCTGCGCCGGATCGGCAGGCGTCGGATAGGGCACCAGCCACCAGTCCTCGCTGAACGCGGCGCTGGCGCCGGGATCCAGGATCTCCTCGGGACCGAGCGGCTCGACCTCGAGCAGGCCGTTGCCATCCGACCACAGCGAGGCGGTCAGACCGGCGACGCCAGTGTAGCGCCGCGCCGGGTGCACGCTGTAGCCCTTCACGAACATGGTGCCGCCCGGGGCCAGATAGGCAATCCAGCCGGCCGTCCCGTCGAAACCGAGCTTGGTGTCCAGGGTCGGCGCGACGATGGCCACCCCGTCGCGGATGCTCACCGCCGGATCCTTCGGCTTCAGGGCGATCAGGTTGGTCTTCCAGCCCGAATAGGTCAGGTAGCCGACCGGGAAGCGGCTGTCCGGGTTGAGCGGCACCAGGGTGATGCCGCCCCCACGCACCAGCGAGCGGCCCCAGTACGAGCGCCGGATCTGCCGGTCGGTGATGTTGCGCATGGTCTGCGTGCAGCGCAGGCGCGTGCCGGTGGCATCGAGGACGAAGTCGCGCACCAGCTGCACCCCGGCGGCGGGATCGGGCTGGCTGGTCAGGCGGATGTGCAGCGGCGCCGGGCGCTCGGCGGTCCACGTCCCGGTCCACAGGGTCGGATGCGCCGGGATGACCTCCTCGGGCCCGAGGTCGAAGCGGCCGCCGGCCGGGCCGGTCCAGTGCACATTGCCGGGGAAGATCCAGGCCGGGTGCTCGGTGTCGTCCTGCAGGATGTTGCCATCCTTCGGCCCGTAGGCGATGAGACGGCCGCCGTGCAGCGCGTCGGCGACCACCCGCACGCTGCCGTTGTCGATGGTGATCGCCTGTTCGCGCCAGGCCGCCGTCGGCGGCGATTCGGTCAGGGCCTCCGAGGCGTGGACCGCGGCGATGGCGAGGATGCAGGCGAGGATGCGGTTCATGGTGCCTTGGCGATGGTGATGGGACCTGCTCCGGGACGGGCGCGATAGCGCACCGCGCCCTGGGCGACGGCGACGGTGATCGGGGATGCGCCCTGAGTGACGACGGCCTGCGTCCAGTCCGCGGGGACGCTGGTGATCAGGGTCAATGGCAGGTCGTAGAGGGCCGGGTCGGTGGTCGCCGACAGCTCGACCGTGAAGCCGGAGCCCGCCGGTGCGGCGCGCACGCTCGCGGCCTCGCGCTCGGCCTTGTACTTGTGCCAGCTGACGTGGTCGGTGATCCACAGCTCGCCGCGCTCGCTGCGCTCTTTCAAAGCGTCGAGCAGGGGCAGGAAGACGTCCTGCTTCAGAGCCCAGAAGTCCTGGTAGCCCCAGTTCGGCTGGATGCGCTCGACGCCGTGGATGACCAGATACTCCATGCCCTTGGCGGCGATAGCCTTGTCAGCCAGGGCCAGCATCTGGGCGGTGGTCTTCAGGTGGTAGACCGCGCCATGGTCGGTGAACGGCGGCCGGTCGACCAGGTGGTTGGCCTTCAGCGTCGCCTGGTGCTGGTCGCCCGGCAGCTTCCACTCCTTCACCCCCGGCATGCCGAAGGAGATCAGGCGCGGTGCCGGCTCGGGCTGCAAGGCGTAGAGCGCCTTCTGGCAGTCCTCGATCTCCTTCACCCCGGCCTCGGGCGTGGCGGCGCCCTGGTGGGTCATGGTGTGGTTGGCCATCACCATGCCCATGGCGCGGACCTTCTCCCACTCCTTGGGGAACTTGGCGTACTCGCCCTTGCCGGGATTGATGTAGAAGGTGGCGATCAGGCCGCGCTTCTGCAGCTCCGGCGCGGCGACCTGCCAGTGGCTGGGCCAGCCGTCGTCGAACATGAGCAGGAAGGCCGCCGTGCGGTCGTCCTGCCAGGTGGCGATGCGGGTGTCGCCATCGGCGGCCTGCGCCGCAGCGGCGAGTGCCAGGGCGAGCAGCGCGATCCTCACTTGGCCATCGCCTCGACCAGCGGCGCCACCGCCTCGACCAGCACGGCATAGCCGGCGGTGACGAGGTGGACCTGGTCCTCGCGGTAGAGATCCGCCTTCACCTTGCCCGGGGCCTCCAGGAAGGCGGCGCCGGGATCGACGTAGCGCACCGCAGCGCCGTCATCGAGCTTGGCGGTGATCGCGTTCACCGTGGCGATGCGGTCGCAGAAATAGGCGTTTTGACGCGGCAGCATGCCCACGATCAGGATCTTCGCGGTCGGCACCTTGGCGCGCGCGGCGTCGACGCAGGCCTTGATGCCGGCCGCGATCTCGGCCTCGGTGCCGGCGTTGTAGTCGCCGTAAAGGTTGTTGGTGCCGATAGCGACCACGATCACCTTGGGCGTGATGCCGTCGAGCAGGCCGTGCTCGATGCGCCACAGCACCTGGCGGGTGGAGTCGCCGCCGATGCCGAAGTTCGCCGCCTTCAGTGGCGCGAAGCGGGCATCCCACTGCGCCTTGCCGGCCGCGCTCCAGCCGTTGGTGATCGAGTCGCCGAGGAAGACGACGCCGATGCCGCCAGCCTTGGCCTGCTTCAGCTGCCCCTCGAAGGTGCGGATCCAGTCCTTGGGGTACTTGGGCCAGAAGCCCCAGCCCGCCACCGACGGCAGGGCCTTGTCCGGCGGACCGGCGGTGGGATCGGTATCGGCACCGATGAGGCAGCCGGCAAGGGCGAGGAGGACGGCGGCGTGGCGGAGCATGGTCACTTCCTGGTGATGACGATCGGTTCGGCGCCGGGCAGGGCGTCATAGCGCACCGCGCCGGCGTCGACGGCGACCTCGGCGCTGCGCTTGCCCTGGGTGACGGTGCAGGCCTTCCAGGCCGCCGGCACCTGGGTGACCAGGGTCAGCGGCTGGTCGTAGAATGCGGGGTCGGCGGCGGTGCTGAGGGTCAGGCTGATCTTCGCCGCATCCTTGGCGCCGACCGCGACCTTGGCCGAGTCGCGCTCGGTGGCGTACTGGTGCGCCGGGATGTGCCCGGTGACCCACACCGCGTCCTTGCGCGCCACCAGGGCGTCGGCCAGCTCGATGAACTCGGGCATGCCCGCCGCAAGCCAGTCGCCGCCGACGCCGTGGTAGATGATGCACTCCATCGTCCCGGCCTTGATCGCCTTGTCGACATGGGCGACATAGTCGGCGCCCTTCTTGAAGGCGATGCTGGCGCCGCGGCCGCCGAAATCCGGGCGCGTCACCAGATGGTTGTCCTTCAGTACCGCGGCCAGCTCGTCCTTCGAGATCGGCCACATCTCCTTCTTGATGCCGCCGGGCTGGCCCCACGAGACCAAGCGCGGCCACTTCATCGCCGGCGTCGCCGCCCGGATCGCCTCGTTGGCGGCGGTGATCTCCCTGGTGACGTCCGCGACCGTCGCCCCGCCCTTGTGGGTCAGGGTGTGGTTGGCCAGCTCGAAGCCGGCAGCCGGGATGTCCTTCTCCCAGGCCTGGCGGTTGGCGGCGTACTGGCCCGAGCCCTGGTTGATGTAGAACGTGCCGGTGAGGCCGCGCTTGCCCAGCTCCGGCACCACGTTCTTCACGTGGCTGACGCAGCTGTCGTCGAACATCAGGATGATGGCCGCCGCCTTGTCGTCCTTCCACTTCGCGATGCGGGTGTCGCCATCGGCGGCGGCGGCGGTCGCCGCCAGGACAGCGAGGATGGCGATGGTGCGGACGGGGGTCATGCGCGGCTCCTCAGGGGGCGATGCGGACGGTGAGATAGCGCTCGGCGGTGATCCACGCCTCATTGGTGCCGGTAGCGTAGGTCAGCTGCAGGCGGCGGCCATCGGCGTCTCCGACATCGAGCTGCAGGTCGAGGCCGAACTCGCCGGCGGGCACGCCGGCGAAGCCCAGCTCGCTCCACGGGATCACCGCCTCCAGGGCGTAGCCGCGTGCGGTGCGCACCCGGCCGATGGAGGTGTTGGCGGCGCTGCTGGCGGGACGGTCGGATCCGGGGCGGCGATAGGCGAGGAAGACCTGCTTGCTCGGCTTCTTGCGTTCGAGCTTGGCATCGACGAACAGCTCGACGCAGTCGCCGGTGTACCAGTCCTTCACCCCGGCGACCGGGGCGCCCTCGCCCTTCTCGACATCGGCCACCAGCGCCAGGCCGGACTTGGTGCCCAGCAGCCAGAAGCGGGCGCCTTCGCCCTGCTTGCGGCTGCCCTCGGCGAGGTGCGAGCCGATCTTCTGCCAGGCCGGGACGGCGTCCTCGTCCATGGTGAAGCCGACCGCCTTGGCCCAGGCCTCCTCGGACGGATCGCCGTCGGCGGTGATCACCGCCTCGGCAACCATCGGCAGGGTCAGCACCGCCTTGTCCAGGGCCTTCGGAGCCGGCAGCCTGCCGGCCAGGCGCTCGACGCGCGGCTCGGCTGCGCCGCGGGTCAGCAGCGCGAAGCCGCCGAGCTGCGCCGTGTTGCGCGACTCGAACAGCGGACCCACGCAGGAGAAGTCGATGCGCGCGATCTGCGACAGGTCGGGCTCTCCATCCTTGCCGGCGAAATCGGCCGGGCGCAGGACGATCTCGCGCCAGGCGGTGTCCTCGAAGATCTTCGCCTGGGCGTTCGACTTGAAGCTGCGGCCATCCTTCAGCTTGACGGTCAGGAAGGCTTCGCGCGGCATGGTGCCGTCGCCCTGGAAGCCGAAGGCGATGCCGGCCACATCGGCCTGCTTCAACCCGGCCGGCGTCGGCACGTTCCACCACGCCCCGCCCGCCCATTCCTTGTTCTTCTGTCCCAGCGTCAGCTTCAGCACCGCGGCGCCGTCGCGCTGCGCGATCTCGGCCGCCAGGTTGCCGTAGCACTGGAAGGGCTTGAACTCGCCCGGCTCGGTCAGCGTCATGCGCGCCAGGCCGTCGGCCGACAGCGGTGCGCCGGCGTCCGGCGAGGCCTTGGGTGGGGCGCTGATGGTGGCCAGGTAGTCGGTCAGCGGCAGGGCCTTGGGCGGCTGCGCGGTGGCGACGGGGGCGGCCTCGGCGGCCG
>JAFLCQ010000244.1 GCA_017302815.1 Planctomycetota bacterium | reverse complement strand
GCCGCGGCCCCCGCCGCCGCCGGCCTGTCGCTGGTGTGCAGCGCCGCGCGCAGCGTCGGCGACGGCAGCCAGCTCAACAACGCCTGGCTGCAGGAGCTGCCCGATCCGGTCAGCAAGGTGTGCTGGGACGGCTGGGCCGCCCTCTCGCCCGCTGACGCCCGCGAGCAGGGCATCGCCACCCACGATGTCGTCGAGCTGACGATCGCCGAGGCCAAGATCCGCCTGCCCGCGCTGGTGCAGGATGGGCAGCACCCCGGCACCGTCGAGGTCTTCCTCGGCTGGGGCCGCCGCTCGGCCGGCACCGTCGCCGACCTGACCCTGGATGCGCCGCGCGCCAACGCCTACCTCCTCGCCGGCGGCCGCCGCTGGGGCGCGGCGGTGGCGATCGCGAAGACCGGCCAGCGCTACGAGCTGGCGATGACGCAGCACCACCACCGCATGGCGGGCGAGAAGATCGCGGTCGAGGACGTGCTCGAACTGCACCGCAAAGACCCCGGCGCCGCCCGCCGCAGCCACAAGGCCCACGCCTGGGAGGCCGGCACCGACGGCAAGCCCGGCGGCCGCCTGTCGCTGTGGCGCAGCCACCAGACCTATCCCGGCCACCGCTGGGGCATGGCGATCGATCTCGACGCCTGCACCGGCTGCGGCGCCTGCATGGTCGCCTGCAGCGCCGAGAACAACGTCCCGGTGGTCGGCCGCGACGAGGTGCGCAAGAACCGCGAGATGCACTGGATGCGCATCGACCGCTACTTCAGCGCGCCGGCCGCCGAGGCCGACGCCCGCCTGGACGTCGCCGTGCTGCACCAGCCGATGCTCTGCCAGCAGTGCGACAACGCGCCCTGCGAGGCGGTGTGCCCGGCCAACGCGACGATGAAGAGCGACGAGGGCGTCAATCTGCAGGTCTACAACCGCTGCATCGGCACGCGCTACTGCTCGAACAACTGCCCCTACAAGGTGCGCCGCTTCAACTGGTACCAGTACTCGGCGTACCGCGCCGGCCCGCAGCAGTCGGGCGATCCGCTCGGCCGCCTGGTCAAGAACGCCATCACCGAGGGCAGCCACATGGCCGCCCACGAGCTGGCGCACCAGCCGCTGCAGCTGATGCTGAACCCCGAGGTCACCGTCCGCCACCGCGGCGTGATGGAGAAGTGCAACTTCTGCACCCAGCGCCAGCGCAGCTGGCGCACGGATGAGAAGCGGCAGGGCCGCCGCCTGGCGGACGGCCACCTGACCAGCGCCTGCGCCCAGGCCTGCCCGACGGCGGCGATCACCTGGGGCGACCTCAACGACCAGCAGTCGGCGGTGGCGGCGAAGTCCGAGGATCCGCGCGCCTACCTGGCCCTCGACGCCGAGTCCAACACCCGGCCCAAGGTCGCCTACCTGCGCAAGCTGCGCAACCGGCCGGCCACCGCCGACGAGCTGGCCACCCTGGACGGCCACGGCCATGGCCAGGCCGAGGGAGGGCCCCACTGATGAGCGAGCAGCAGCAGCCCCTGACGGCCAAGCAGATCACCGATGATCTGACGCGGCCGATCTTCAGCCTCCCCGGCGTGCACTGGCTGGGCGGCTTCCTCACCGCCGCCGGCATCTCCGGCGCCCTGTTCTTCGCCGTGGCGGTGTACGTCATCGCCGGCTACGGCGTGTTCGGCGTCAACAACGTCGTCAACTGGGGCAACGACATCGGCACCTACATCTACTGGATCGCGGTCGCGGTCGCCGGCACCATCGTGTCGTCGGTCCTGCTGCTGTTCCGGCAGAAGTGGCGCACCGGGGTCAACCGCGCCACCGAGGCGATGACCATCTTCGCGATCAACATCGCCGGCCTCTTCCCCCTGATCCACACCGGCCGTCCGTGGGTCGACTACTGGCTGATCCCGATGCCCAACGACCTGGGCATGTGGCCGCAGTTCAAGTCGCCGATCATGTGGGACGTGTTCGCCATCACCGGCTACGCGACCTGCTCGGTGGTGTTCTTCTACCTCGGCCTGATCCCCGACTTCGCCACCGTGCGCGACCGCGCGACGCGGAAGTGGCAGAAGCTGCTGTATTCCATGCTGGCGATGGGCTGGAAGGGCACCTCGTCCGACTGGAACCACTACGAGCGGGCCTACAACCAGTTCGCCTGGATCGCCACCCCGCTGGTGATCGGCATGCACTCGACGATCGCGACCCTGCTCGCGGTCAGCCATGTGCCCGGCTGGCACGCCACCGTCTTCCCGCCCTATTTCGTCGCCGGCGCCATCTTCGGCGGCCTGGCCATGGCCTTCGTCATCCTGGTGCCGATGCGCGAGATGATGAAGCTGAAGGCCTACATCACCGACGACCACCTCGAGCGCCTGGCCAAGCTGCTGCTCGCCTGCGGCATGGTGGTGGCCTACGTCTACGGCATGGAGTTCTTCTCCGCCTGGTGGAGCGAGTCGCCGATGGAGCGCGAGCAGTTCTGGTGGCGCCTGACCGGCGAGAGCTGCTGGAGCTTCTGGCTGATGGCCTTCTGCAACCTCATCCCGATCCAGCTGCTGTGGTTCAAGAGCCTGCGCCGCGACTTCCGCGTCCTCTTCCTGGTCGGCCTGCTGGTCAACGTCGGCATGTGGTTCGAGCGCTACAACATCATGGCCCTGTCCCTGCGCCACGGCCAGATGCCCAGCGAGTGGACCAGCTACGCCTTCACGCCCTTCGACTACATGATCCTCGCCGGATCCTTCGGCATGTTCTTCACCCAGATCCTGCTCTTCGTCCGCGTCGCCCCGGTGGTCTCGATCGCCGAGGTGAAGGCCACGCTGCTGGGCGGCCGCAAGCACGAGGATGCCCCCCATGCCTGAGCCGCTGCCCGCCAACCACGTCGCCGGCTTCTGGAGCGACGAGCAGACCTTCCTCGCCGCCTGCGGCGCCGCACGCGACGCGCACATGCCCAACCCGATCGCCTTCGCGCCCTGGCCGGTGCACGGCCTCGAACGGGTCATGGGCCACAAGCCGAGCTGGATCGGCCGCGCCGTGATGGTCGCCATCCTCCTCGGCGCCGCCGGCTGCCTGCACTTCTTCGTCCAGAGCTCGGTCCTGGAGTGGCCGATCAACGTCAGCGGCAAGCCCTACTTCGCGCCGCAGTTCTGGGTCGTGCCCATCCTGGAGACCGCCCTGCTGGCCGGGGCGCTGGTCAACCTCATGGCCTGCTTCCACGCCTGCCGGCTGGTGCCGGGCGATGCCGAGGTGGTCGATCCCCGCGCCACCGACGACCAGTTCTGCCTGGTGCTGGCGGTCGACGGCGAGCGCTACTCGCGCGAGTCCCTGCAGCGCTGGCTGAGCGACCACCGCGCCGAGCGCGTCGAGGTCCGCGGCGCCGCCGCGACGGAGCCGACCCATGCGTAAGCTCGCCATCGCCTGCGCCGCCCTCGCCCTCGCGGGCTGCGGCTCGGAGAAGAAGGACCGCGGCATCGAGTTGATGCCCGACATGTTCCACACCCCGGCCTACGAGAGCCAGGGGGCGGGAACCACCGAGATCGACGCCCGCGACGCGCAGGGCCAGCCGATCCGCCGCGCGGTGCACTATCCGGCGATGCTGACGCCTCCGGCCGGCACGGTGCCGCGCGGGCAGGCTCCGTACCCGCTGGCCGCCACCGACTGGGCCGGCGCCAAGCTGCACCGCAATCCGCTGCCGGCGACGCCGGCGGTCCTCAAGCAGGGCCAGCGCGACTTCCTGTCCTTCTGTGCCCCGTGCCACGGCCGCGACGGCGATGCCGCCAACGGCTACGTCGCCAAGACCTTCGGCGGCATCCCGTCGCTCAACGGCATGAACGTCCTGCTGCTGAGCGAAGGCGAGATCTTCCACACCATCACCATGGGCAAGGGCCGCATGTGGAACATGCGGGCGCAGCTGCCGCCCGAGCGGCGCTGGAGCCTGGTGCACTTCCTCAAGGTGCAGGCGCGCGCCTCGGTCGCGGTCGAGGACGTCGAGAAGATGGCCCACGCGGTCGACGCCGCCCTGGCGACCGGCTCGGTCGACCGTCGCGCCGAGATCCACGCCCTGGCCGAGCAGGCCAAGGCCGACCTCGCCGGTCTCGCCGCCGCCGGCGACGGCCACGAATACATCCCGCCCCCGCCGGCGGTTCCGGAATACGTCGGCCCGAGCTGGCCGGTGCCAAAGGACGGCAAGTGAGCGACCCCGTGCAGCATCTCGACCGGCTCGAAACGCCGGTGATGCACCAGTCCAAGCTGGTGCCCATCGCCTGGCTCCTGTGCGCCGCCGGTGCCGGGGCCTTCGCGGCCTGCTTCTTCATCGATGGCGGGGCGCCGCGCGCCTGGTCCGCCCTGCTCGGCGGCCTCATGCTGCCGCTCTACGTGGCGGTCGGCTCGCTGTTCTTCCTCGCCGTCCACGCCCTGTGCGGCGCGCGCTGGACGGTGCCGCTGCAGCGGATCATGGAGGGGGTCGGCGCCGGTCTGCCGATCTCGGTTGTCGCCTTCCTCGCCCTGGGCGCCATCGGCCTGCCCTTCGTCTACGACTGGTCGCTGGAGAACCCGGCGCGCGGCGACCTCTTCCGCGATCCGCACGGCAGCAAGGCGGCGTGGATGACCGATCTGCGCTGGTTCGTCACCGGTGCCGTCACCCTGGCGGTGTGGGCGACCCTGCAGCGCCGCATCGCCACCGCCGCGACGCCCCGCCTGGGAGCGATCACCCTGATCGTCCTGGTGCCGACCTTCACCCTCTTCACCTGGGACGCGATCCTGGCGCTGCACGTGCAGTTCGTCAGTGCGGTGTTCGGCGGCTACTGCCTGGTGTCGGCCATCCACGCCTTCCTTGCAGCAACCGCCCTGGCCCTGGCGTGGCAGTCGCGCCGCGGCCTCGCGGCGGTGGCCCGTCCGCATCTGCTGAAGGATGTCGGCACCTGGCTGGTGGCGTGGTCGTGCATCGTCGCCTACGTCAGCTACGTGCAGTACCTGATCATCTCGTTCACCAACATGGATGAGGAGACCTTCTGGTACCTCATGCGCGTGCAGCACGGCTACGGCCAGGAATACGCCGTCGGCATCGTCCTGCGCTGCATCCTCCCCTTCGCCCTGCTGATGAGCCAGTCGCTGCGCTCGAAGTCCTGGGCCCTGGGCGCCGCCGGCGCCGCCATCCTGCTGGGGACCTTCATCGAGCTGCACTGGCTGATCGTCCCGGCCTTCTCGCCCAACCACTTCCGCAGCCCGCTGGGCCCCGAGGCCCTGGTCTCGCTGGGCTTCGCCGCCGGAGCCTTCCTCCTCGCGGTCCGCCACTGGCGCCGGCGCGGCCTGGTGCCGACCGGCGATCCCCGCCTCCTTCCGGCCATCAACGCGGAGCACCTGCACTGATGAGCTCGCCCGCCCCGAACAAGACCCGCGAATATTCGCACCCCGCCCTGTGGACGGTCGGCCTCGTAGCCGCCGCCGGCTGCATGGGCTGGGCCTTCTTCCACTGGCTCGAGGTCGGCATGCAGCATGGCCGCGATGCCGGCCCGGTCGACTTCGCCCCCGCCGAGGCGGCGAAGCCGGTCGACCATCCCGCCCTCATCGCCGACCGTTCGCCGGCCGTGTTGGAGCGCGGTCAGCAGCTCTACCTCAAGAACTGCGCCAGCTGCCACGGCCCCAACGGCGACCAGAACATGACCGGCACCAACCCGGCGCCGCGCAACTTCAAGACCGAAGGCTACAAGGCGGAATGGGGTGGCGGCCCCTACGGCTTCTACCTCACCCTGACCAAGGGCTGGGGCCAGGGCATGCCCGGCTTCTCCAGCCTGGAGGCGGCCGACCGCTACGCCATCGCGCACTTCGTGCGCGAGAGCTGGCAGAAGAGCCTGCCGGTATATGTCGCCGACGACAAGCCCGAGATCGCGTCGCAGATCCCGCAGCCGGGCGCTGGCGCCGAGGCCGGCCCGCGCATCCCGCCGCACGAGGTCGAGCAACCGGCCAAGCTGCATCCGCTGATGGCCTA
>JAFLCQ010000243.1 GCA_017302815.1 Planctomycetota bacterium | reverse complement strand
CCGCGAGCCGCGCCGTGACGCCGCCCCGCGCGGCCCCGTCGCCGCCCCGGCCGCCGACGACCGCACCAAGCGCAAGCTGGAGCGCCTGATCTCGATCCTGGTCGAGAAGGGCGTCATCGCCCCCGGCGAGATCGACGGCGTCGACCAGGCCGCTGCGGTCGCCGAAGCCAAGGCCTGAAGCATCCGCACTGCGGAGCGACAGGTGGCAACCCCCGGCAGAAGCCGGGGGTTGCTGCGTTTAGCAGCCACCGCCGTTGTGGCTGGACAGGCTCGGCCTGCTGGATGTTACGACGCGCTGCTGGCTGGCCGCCGTGCCAGCGGCTGGGGCCACAGGCGCAGCAGCAACAAGTGCACGGGCAGCAGCAGGCCGATGGCGAGGACAGCGAACTGCAGGCCGTTGTAGGTCCAGGCCGGCAACCAGCCGGGCAGCCGCCAGCTGGCCAGCGGCCGGACGAAGTTCGGATTCACCTCCTCGGGCAGGAGGCCCAGCTGCACGGCGAGACGTAGGACGAACAGCGCGCCGCCCATCCAGGCCAGGGCCAGCAGCAGGCCCTGACGATGGTAGCCGAGTCGCCGCACCACCAGCAGGAGGGCCACGGGGTGGACGACATGGAACCAGGTGGCGATGCGGGCGTAGAGCGGGACCGCCGGGTCTATGACGTAGGCGGTCAGGCCGCTGAGCGGCACGCCGGCGAGGGTGGTGCAGGCGTCGACCGTCCACATCGCGTTGATGCTCAGCGAGGCCGGCAGGGTGGCGCTCAGCAGGCGGCGGCTGGGCAGCAGCAGGCCGAACCAGGTCGCGATCAGGGTGAGGTCGCAAAACCAGCACAGCCACCAGGGCGAAGCGCCCCAGGATACGGCGAGCAGACAGGCCGGGATGGCGATGAGGCCCGCCCATCGCCATCCCGGTGGCAGCGCTTCAGCGGTGGCGGCGGAACAGGCAGGCAGCACCGAGGCTGATCCAACCCAGGCCGATCATGCCGGCAAGCATCGACCAGGGGCCCAGCAGCGGTCGGCGCGCGGCCACCGCCGCGGGCGGCACCGGTTCAGGCTCCTGGAACAGCACCGGATCAGCGGTCGCCGTGGGGGCGACGGGGGACACCCTCAGCTTGGGATTGGTTACGACAACATCCTTGGTGTCCATATACGTGCAACATCCCACGGTCTTTTCCACCGACTCCGTTTTCACGGAAGCTACGGATTCCCAATAGAAGGCCTGATCCTTGGGCCATGCCGCCGTGAAATCGGGGGATGGTTCCAGGGTCCAGACTTCCGCCAGAGACAAGCCCTTGTTCTCCTGGCTGAGCAGTCCTTCCTGGAAGGGCGGCGAGCCGTTCTGATAAGTCAGGGTCACCTGCCGGCTTGCCGAGGTAAGCCGGTCGAAAACCTGGAAGCTGACCGGCAGCGAGATTCCTTCAGGGATCGTACCTTGAATGGTGATGACCCTGTTCTCGATGCTGCCTGCGGAGAAGGTGATGGTCAACGCCACCGGATAGATGACATCCGTCTCCGCACTGAGGGTGCTGCCGGTGCCGGTCAGGAGATTGCCGGCGGCATCGACGCAACGGCCGGCCGTGGTCGACACGGTCAGGGGGCCGGGTGAGGCCCCGGTGATGACGACCTCGTAGCTGCCCCCCGAGCCGCTGACGGACACGATGCCGCTGCTGGCCGTGAAATCGTCGGCGGTGACGCCGGTGACCGCCTCGGAGAAGGAGGCGAGGAAGGTCCGAGTGCCGGCGGCCGGCCCGGACGGCGGTGGGGTCAGCACCAGGGTCGGGGCGACATTGTCGAAGAGGCAATCGTCGAAGAGGGAGCTGGATGCATCGGTCCCGTCGTTGCCCGCCGCGTCATGGACGCTGCTGACGGCCAACAGCAGCCCCACCTCGCCTTGTTCGGACGGCGTAATGGTGACGGTGTAGGGGCCGCTGCCGCTGCCGGTGATGGAGCTGATGCTCCCGCGGTAGGCCTGCAGGTCGTCACTGTCAAAATCGGTCACGGCCTCCGAGAAGGCGACAGTGAACTCCAGGCTGGCACTGTTGGTCGGGCCGGTCGGCGCGGTGACGGTCGCGCTCGGCGCCACGCGGTCGACGGCTACGCTGGCGGAAAGCGTGCTGCCGGTGGCGGTCAGGGCGTTGCTGGCCCCATCCACGACGCTGCCGGAGGCGAGTGCCACCGACACCGTACCGAGGGTCGTCGTCGGGGTGACCGTCACCGTGTAGGGTCCGCTGCCGGCGATCGTGGACAGCGTGCCGTTGCCGATGGTCAGGTCCTCGGCGGCCAGGCCGGTCACCGCTTCGCTGAAGGTGACGGTGAAGTCTAGGCTGGCGGCATTGGTGGGACCGGACGGTGCCGCCACCGTGGCCGTGGGCGGCGTCGTGTCGGAGGCGGGAGCGCCGAGCAGGAAGGGCTCGTCGCCGGTGGCGCCATCGCTGCCGAAGTAGACCAGGCGATCGCCGTCGGCGGGATCGCCGGCGACGACCGCTTCCGCAAACGACGACGGCGCGACCCCGGACCAGACCGTCGCGGTGCTGCCGTCGAAGCTCCAGGCGCCGCTGCTTTCCAGGTTCCAGACGCGGGCGCTGCCGCCAAGGAAGGGGCTCGCCGCGCCGATCCGGCTGACCGTGCCGGTGCGCTGGGCGACCAGCGTGAACGAGTCGGCGTCGATGCGGTAGATGTCGGTGGTCGATCCCGAGGGGAAGCCCATCAGGCAGACCCCGCTGACGGAGAACAGGGTGTCGAACCGTGGCTCAGCGTTGATCTCGCCGCAATCGGCAAGGGTGGCACCGGTGCCGCTGTAGGCCCGGGTCGAGGCGGGAAAGCCGCTGGTGGTCTGCTCGGCCACCACGATGCGGCCATCGGCCAGGCGGAGGGCGCAGGTGAATAGTCCAGCGACCGCCTTGGTGTAGGCATGGCTGCTGCGCAGCGAGCGGTCCGTAAAGTCGAAGACCCTGGCGGTGACGACGGAGCCGGCGGCGAAGTCGGTGCCATCGACCTCCTCGACGATGGTATGGGCGTCCGGCGTCGCGGCCGCGTCCGCCGCCGTGTTCAGCACGCCGCCGATCGGGGTTTCGTGGACCACGGTGCCGGTGGCACCCGAGATGTAGAGCAGACCCTCGGTCGCGAAGCTCGGGCCACGGGCATCGGCGGTGCTGGCGAGGATGAAGAAGCCATCGGCCGGCTGGGCGCCCTCGGGACGCCCGGTGACCAGCCATTCGTCGCTGGGCAGGGTCACCGGCGTGACCGTGCCGTCGGGCAGGTCGACGCGGACGATCTCGGTGCCCGAGCTGGCGCTCGGCTTGGCGGTGTTCAGGTAGACGCTGCTGCCGCGCACGCAGAGCACATCCAGAACCGAACCGTCGGTGGTGATCGCACTGTGCGGCGACCCGTCCTCGATCAGCATGGCGTCGGTATGGCCGCTATCGGGATTCGGGGCCAGGACGATGGCCGAGCCTCCGCTGCCCTCGCCCACCACGAGGGCGCCGACGCCGGTCACGCCATCGTCCGTGCCGGTGCGCAACTCGGAGGTGGGCATGGCCACGCCGGCGTTCAGCACCAGCAGCTCCCAGCCGAAGTCGGGGTGAAAGGCGGGCAGCCAGATCGTCGAGCCGGCATCGATCACACGCTGGAACGGCGAGGCGGCCGGCGCCGTCCAGCCATTGGGCATGGTGATCGCCGTCACCGTGCTGGCGTCGGCGCTGATCGCATACCAGCCGCGGCTGGTCCCGTCAGCGGTGGCGGTGAAGAACACCCGTCCGTCGCCCACCCGGGCGAATCCACCGGCCTCCGAGCCGGCGGAGCCGCTGCGGATATCGAGCAGCAGCGAAGCGGTCTCCGCTGCCGGGATGGCAGTGACAGCACAGGCCAAGAGGAGGCTGGAAACGAAATGCATACTGGGGATCCTTGGAGCGATCCCGACAGAGTCCGATGATTCAAACGCCAGCAAATTCCGAGACGGCAACCCTGCACGCTCCGTGTCGTCCAGGTGGCTGGTGGCTACTGAGCTTTTCGATTCAGGTTGACATCACGGGTTGGTTTGCGCCAAGAGCGCCAAGCCATCCGTGAATTCTGATCCTTGGCGCGCCTGGCGACCTTGGCGGTTCAAGACTCCCAACCTGTCTACCTGTCTGTGAATGCCCAGTAACTGGCTTTCATCGCACCGCGCCTACGGCTGATGCCCCGGCAACAACCGCAAATCCACCGTCAGCGCCAGCACCGCCATCGCCACCGCGTAGGCGGTGCCGTTCTCGCGCTCGTTGTCGCCCGGTGGCGCCGGCCACGAACCGTCCGGGGCCTGGTTCGCCACCAGCAGGCCGTGCAGCTTCTCGCGGTAGGCCGCCCAGAAGGCCGGTTCGCTGCGGGCCAGGCCCGAGGCGTCGTAGTAGGCGCGGTAGAAGAACCACGGACCGGTCCAGGCCGGCGGCTCGTCGCGCATGCGCGCCAGCACGCGATCGCGCAACGGCGCTCGCGGCCCCGGCTGCAACGACAGGGCGATGAGGGCCAGGCCGCGCATCGCCTGGCGGTCCTCGCCCGGCGCGGTGTAGCCGATGCGTCCCTGGTCGTCGATGCGCGAACGCAGGTAGGCGAGGGCAGCCTCCACCACATCGTCGGGCACCGGCATGCCGATGCGGCGGGCGGCATGCAGCGACATCAGCTGCCAGCCGGTCACGCTGACGTCGCTGCCCGCCTCATCGGGATTGTAGCGCCAGCCGCCGCGCTGGTCGTCCGGCTTCGCCACCCGGGCCGCTGTCACCGTCACCGCCAGGGCGCGGGCGAGGGCGGTGCGCAGCCGCTCGTCGAGATCGTCGTCGCGGGTGGTGCCGATGGCGTCGGCCATGGCCAGGCAGGCGATGGCGTGGCCATACATGCGCGAGCCGTCGTTGCCGAGATAGCCCTTGGCGTCGGGCTGGGCGAGGATGTAGCCGATCATGCGCCGCACCGCCGCACCGTGCTCGGGCAGGTCCGGGGTGACTCCGGCGGCGAGATGGGCGATGGTGGCCAGGCCGGTGACGGCGGTGCGGTGCCTGCCCCCCAACCCGCCATCGCCCTGCTGCTGCCCGCGCAGCCAGGTCAGGCCGCGCTCGATCGCCAGCGGCACGCTGCGCGGGACCTCGCCGGCAATCAGCGCTGCCGGTGCCATGACAAGCAGCAGCGCCAAGAGCATCCTCATCGTCCACCTCCGACCCGGCGCAGGTAGGCGCGGATCGCCGCGCGATGCTCCTCCGGGAAGTCGATCGCCGCCGCCGCCGCGCCCTGGGCGCTGGCATCGCTGGCCCTGCTCCAGGCGTCGCGCTGCGCCTCGTTCCACAGCCCCGGGCAGCCTGGGGTGATGCGCGCATCGGGCGAGGTGCAGGTCATCTCGGCAAACACCATGCCGGCGCCGCCCATGGCGCGCGCGCCCAGGTGCACCAGGTGGTAGTCGGCGGGCAGGCCGTCGACGCAGGAGTACTGCGCCATCGGCGAGACGACGACGCGGTTCTTCAGGGTCACGCTGCGCAAGGTGTAGGGCGTGAACATCGGCGGCGGCGCCGGCACGTGCGCCGGCAGCTGCAGCCCGGCGCGTTCGGCGAACCAGCGCTCGAAGCCTTCCAGCCAGGCCTTGTCGCGCAGCCGCAGGTTCTCGTGGCTGATGCGCTGGCTGCGCGTGAGCATCGAGTACATGAACTGCTCGGGCGGCAGCTGGTCGGCGTAGCGCTCGCCCACGTTCTCGAACCATTCCATCGCGTTCCAGGCGGCGTTCTGCAGGCGCAGCACGTCGACGCGGCGCAGCGCCTGGTAGCGCTCCAACACCTGGCCGATGTGCTCGGGCGAATCCCCCAGCTCCTTGAACTGCCGCGTCAGCTCGATCGCGTCCTCGATCGCCAGCTTGGTGCCCGAGCCGATGGCGAAGTGCGCGGTGTGCACCGCGTCACCCATCAGCACCACGTGCGCGCGGCCGTTGAAGTGC
>JAFLCQ010000242.1 GCA_017302815.1 Planctomycetota bacterium | reverse complement strand
AGGGCATGCCGCTGCGCGCCTACCGCGAGCTGGCGGCGCGGACGCAGGACGCCGTGCGTGGCGCCGGCGGCCTGTTCGTGGTGAACGACCATGTCGCGGTGGCGCGCGCCATCGATGCCGATGGCGTGCATGTCGGCCAGGATGACCTCGATCCGCGCGATGTCCGCGCTGTGGTCGGCCCGCGTTGCGCCGTCGGGGTGTCGGCGCACACCGCAGAGCAGGCGGCGGCGGGACAGGCAGCCGCCGATTATCTCGGCCTCGGGCCGATGTTCGCCACCAGCACCAAGCCGCATGAGCCCTGCCGGGGTCCCGAGCTGCTGGATGCGGTCCGCGGCAGTCTGCGCGTCCCGAGCTACGCCATCGGCGGCCTGGATGCGGAGCGGCTGCGCGGGCTGCGGCCGCGCCTGCCGCATGGCGCCGCCATCGCCGGTGCAGTCTGCCGCGCTGCCAATCCCGAGCGCGTGGCGGCGGAGCTGCTCGCCATCCTGCAACCGGATCCGACCCCGTGACTCCGCGCGCCTCCGAGCATCTCCGCCTCCTGCTGGCGCATGCCCTCCAGCTGCCGGCCCTCGCCGTGCTGCTGTGGTCGGCCTCGCCCTGGGCGGTGGTGCCCGCCGGTTTATGGGGTTCCATCGTCGCCTGCGCCGGCACCGACAGCGGCTGGCGTTGGCGCAACCGCCTGCTGCTGGCCGAGGCGGTGGCCTGGCTGGTCGTCGTCCTTTCCATCGCCGTCTGAATCCGGAGTCCGCATGGTTCCCATCACCGTCACCTACCTGGGCGATCTGCGCTGCGAAGCCGTTCATGGCCCGAGCGGCGTCCGCCTGATCACCGACGCCCCGGTCGACAACCAGGGCAAGGGCGAGTCGTTCAGCCCGACCGATCTGCTGGCCACCGCCTATGCCACCTGCATGACCACCATCATGGGCATCGTCGCCAAGCGCGACGGGATCGCCCTGCAGGGGGTGCAGATCGCGGTCGAGAAGCACATGACGGCAGCTCCGCCGCGCAAGGTGGCCCGTATCGTGCTGCGTTTCGCCATGCCCGCAGCCCTGACGCCGGACCAGCGCGCCAAGCTGGAGAAGGCGGCCCACTCCTGCCCGGTCGCCCTGTCGGTGTCGCCGGATGTGACGATCGAGGCGAGCTTCGCCTACGCCTGATCCGTGTCACCCGTGATATCGCAGTCGAATGCACGCGGAGGAACGAAGGTAACGGAGGCGTCCTGGCTTGCAGGAGCACCCGCCGCTTTCTGAGCGTTTCGATTCAGGTTGGTTTACGCCAAGAGCGCCAAGCCATCAGTGAACCTTGAAAACGCAGTCCGAGGTCCGCAAGACCGTACGCGCCAAGGTACTGCGCGTCCGCAGCAGGAGCAGACAGCCATCACCCGCCCGGTGAACACCCACGACCGGGGCATGGGATCCCTATCCCATAGGTGCGTCTGGCTTTCCCGACCTCGGACCTCGGACCGCTGCGTTTAGGGTGAATGCTCAGTAGGCGGTACTCCATGATGCAAACCCTGTTGTTCCCATCCTTCTGGTGAAATGAGGACGGTTGGCTGACGACACGCCCCCGATCCGATTCCGGACCAGGGGCGTATGGGGGACTCGCGCGCGCCGGCCGATCGGCCTGCGCGCGCGGCAGGTTGGCGAGGGGCCTCAGTCGCCGCTGCTCGCCTCGAGCAGGTTGAGGTTGGCCGACTTGATCTTGGCGACGATCTCGGCGCAGGCCTTGGGGTTGTCCTTGAGGTACTGCTTGGCGTTCTCGCGGCCCTGGCCCAGCTTGACCTCGCCCATGGTGTACCAGGCGCCGCTCTTGTTGACCGCCTTGGCCAGCACGCCGAGGTCGATCACGTCACCGGTGTAGCTGATGCCTTCGTTGAACATGATGTCGAACTCGGCCTTGGTGAAGGGCGCGGCGACCTTGTTCTTGACCACCTTGACGCGGACGCGGTTGCCGACCGTCTTGTCGCCGTCGGTGATCGAGGTGACGCGGCGGATGTCGAGGCGCAGCGAGGCGGCGAACTTGAGGGCGCGGCCGCCGGGCTGGGTCTCGGGGCTGCCGTAGATGACGCCGACCTTCTCGCGGATCTGGTTGATGAAGACCACGGTGGTCTTGCTCTGGCTGACCGCGCCGACCAGCTTGCGCATGGCCTTGCTCATCATGCGCGCCTGCACGCCGACGGTGGTGTCATCCATGTCGCCGTCGAGCTCGACCTTGGGGGTCAGGGCGGCGACCGAGTCGACCACCACCACGTCGATGCCGTTGCTGCGCACCAGGAGGTCGCAGATGTCCAGCGCCTGCTCGCCGTAGTTGGGCTGCGACACCAGGAGGTCGTCCAGCTTGACGCCGATCTTCTCGGCCCAGCTCGGATCCAGGGCGTGCTCGGCGTCGATGAAGGCGACGGTGCCGCCCTCGGCCTGGGCGCGCGCCGCGATCGACAGGGCGAGGGTGGTCTTGCCCGAGCTTTCCGGGCCGAAGACCTCGACGATGCGGCCGCGCGGGACGCCGCCGACGCCGATGGCGAGATCGAGGGAGATCGAGCCGGTGGAGATGGCGCCGACGTCGACCTTCTCGACCTGGCCCAGGCGCATGATGGTGCCCTTGCCGAACTGCTTGTCGATCTGATCGAGGGCGGATTCGATGGCCTTCCGGCGGGCGAGCTGCTCGGGGGTGGGGGCGGCATCGGCCTTCTTGGGCGGCGGGGTGGCGCTCACGGGGGCGTCCTTCTTGGCGGTGGCTGCGGGGGCGTGGGCGGCTGCGGCTGCGGGGGTGGGGCTCATGTGCGGTGGTCCGGATCGGGGTGGGTTGGTCAGTGGTGTGGTGTGGGTATGGTGAGCCCTGGCGGGCGTCCTGCGTGCAGCGGTGCGTGCACCTTGCCGCAGGGGGCGGTTCAGTGCACGACGCGGTAGACGAAGGCGAGGACGCCGACGACGCGGACGGTCTCAAGGCGCTCGCGTGCGATGCGGATCGGGCTGTAGGCAGCGTTCTCGGGCAGCAGCTCGACGCCATCGGCGGTGGTGCGCCAGCGCTTCAGGGTGGCATCGCCATCGACGACGACGGCGGCGATCTGGCCGTCCTCGACCAGCGGGCCGGTCTGGATCACGGCGAAATCACCGTCGAGGATGCCGACATCCTTCATGCTGTCGCCGCGCACGCGCAGGGCGACGCGGCCGGCCTGCGGCGTCACGTCGGCGAGGTGCTCGGTCACCTGCTCGAGGGCGAGGATGGGGGCGCCGGCGGCGATGGCGCCGATCACCGGCACGCCGCGGCGGGACGGCGACCGTCCCAGCGACGCCCAGCCGGCATCGGTCAGACGGACGTTGCGCTTCTTCTCCGGCACCGCTTCGAGCATGCCCTTGCGCACCAGCGCCTCGACGTGCTTGGAGACGGCGGAGGGGAAGGCGTAGCCGAGGGCCTCGGCGACCTCGGCGCGGCTGGGCTGGCGGCCGGCGTCCTCGGCATCGGCGAAGAAGGCGAGGATGCGGGACTGGCCGGGAGGAAGGGAGGTGTTCATGCTGCCCCTATAGGGACCGGAACGACCCTTGTCAATATGGACCCCGCGCACATGCGCGTCAGACAGCGGCGAACAGCGACATTCGCAAGCGTCGTCTTGCTGCCGCGGACGTGCAGGATCGCACGTACCGGAAAACCCATGAGCGAACTCGAAGACCGCGCCAACGATGCCCGTCGACTCGGCCTGATGATCGTCGAGAGCAGGACCGGGCAGGCCCTGGCCGCGGCGATACCGCATCTGCGCGAGGCGGCCGATCTTTTCGGCCGCGAGCAGCGCATGGTGCGCCGGGCCGAATGCATGGTCGATCTCGGCCGCGTGCATCTGCGCCTGGGACAGTCCGCCGAGGCGGCCGCCGTCTTCGCCGAGGCCTTGGGCATGGTCGAGGATGAGAGCGACCTCACGCTGGCGATCACCGCCGCCAGCGAGGCCGGGCTAGCCCGGCTGGCGCATGGCGACCGCGATGCCGCGCTGCAGCTGCTGTGCCGGGCGGAGGCCCTCGCCGACAAGGCCAACGACCATCTCCAGCTCGCGCAGGTGCGGCATGATCTCGCTCGCTGCCACATCGCGCGCGGCGATGCGGCGGCGGCGCGAGCAGCCGCCGAGGCGGCGCTGGCGACCTTCACCGCCTTCCGCAAATCGCTGCAGCGGACGGCCTGCGAGGAGCGCCTCGCCGAGGCTGCCGCCCTCGCCGGCGACGCCGCCGAGGCGGCGAAGCGCTTCCGCGCGGCGGTGTCCGCGATGACCGAGATGGGCCGCCATGCCGACGCCGACGCGGTGCTTTCGCATTGGGCGGACTTCGAGCGCGATCGCGGCGCGTTCAGCGAGGCGGTGGCGCTGGATCGCGAGCGCATCGCCAGCCACGAGGCCACCGGCAATCGCGGCCTGCAGTCGCACGCCCTCCTGCATCTGGGCATGGTGCTGGCGAAGAAGCAGGACCACGGCGAGTCGCTGTCCACCTTCCGCCGCGCCCTGTCCCTGTGCGAGGCCGCCGACGACCGCCTGGGCATGGCGCAGGCCGATTTCCATATCGGCGCCGCCCTGATCCGCAGCGGCGATGCGGCCGAGGGCCTGCGCCGGCTGCTGCTTGCGGTCGAGCTCGCCCACGAGTGCGGCGACCGCCGGCTGGAAGAGGAGGCCCTGTCGGCGGTGGTGCGGCAGCAGCGCGCGGGCGGCGACGCCTCCGGCGCCATGCTGTCGCTACGGCGCTGGGCCGAGGTGCTGCGGCGCATCGGCGACCACGAGCACGAGATCAAGGCGCTGGGCGAGCAGGTCGAGGTGGCGCGCCAGACCGGCGACTGGACCTCGGCCGAGCAGGCCCTGCGCGAGCTCATCGCCGCCTGCGGCGATCCCGCGCATCGCGTGCAGCTGATCGATGCCCATCACCACCTCGGCGTCATGATCGTCCGTCGCGGCGACCTCGACGGCGGCCTCGACCACTTGCGGCGGGCGCTCGAACTGCTCGGCGACCTGCCGGCCTACGGCACCCGCTCGCAGCTGCTGTACCGCATCGGCAACATCGAGCTGAGGCAGAATCGCGCCGCCCCGGCCCTGCAGCATCTGCAGGCCGCCCTCGCCGCGAACCCGGACGAGAAGCTGCGTCCGCGCATCCTCGTCGACCTCGGCAACGCCCAGGCCATGCTCGGCCAGGAGGACGTCGCCATCGAACTCTTCGAGCAGGCCGCCAAGGTCGCGGAGAAGCAGGGCGACATGCGCGCCACGACCATCATCCGGCGCGGCGCCGGCGGCCTGCGCAAGGGGTGATCGCCCCTGGGGTCCGAGGTCCAAGGTCCGAGGTCGGTACGCATCGATCCAGACCGGGGATGCCGACATGGCATTGCTGGAGAGCATGTTTCGCGCCCTGGGCGTTCGTATCTTGCGGACCCCGGACCCCGGACCCCGGACCCCGGACCCCGGACAGGGGCAATGACGCCTACCTCCGCTGATCCAGCCAGGCCAGGAGGGCCCCGCCGATGCACAGCACCGGCACGAGCACGGCGAGGCAGGCGACCAGAAGCTCCAGCGCACCGTCCGAGATCGCGACCTGGAAGGCGCGCAGCTCGGCCTCCGGCACCTCCGGCGGAGCCTCGCGGTGCGCCAGCCAGCGCGCCATGCGCGAAGGAGCTCGTCAGGGATGGCCGACTCTGCCTCTGCGGCGGGCGTCGCCTCGAGATCCTGCGCGCGCGAGCCTGCGGGCCACCAGACCAGCACGAAGGCGAGCAGCAAGGGCACGGGGACGAGGCGTCGCGGTTCCCACATGGCCTCATTGTGCAACACGCCGCCGCAGGAGGACGACACGCAACACGGGCCCTCGAGGGCACACGTGACGTCGCGAACGAACACCCACTCTGGTTCAGGCGTTCGATGCTGCTTGCTGCGGAGTGCTCACGCCCGCGGTCGCGGCACCTCGCGTGCTCATTCGGCGACGAGTGCGACATGCTCTGCGCATGGT
>JAFLCQ010000241.1 GCA_017302815.1 Planctomycetota bacterium | reverse complement strand
TCGATGCCGCGGGCGGCGACGTCGGTGCCGACCAGCACCGCCAGCTTGCCCTCGCGGAAGCGCGCCAGCACGCGCTCGCGCGCGTCCTGCGCCAGCTCGCCGCTGATACCGGCCGCCTCGATGCCCTCGCCGGAGATGGCGCGCACCGCGCCATCGACCTCGTCGCGCGTGCGCACGAAGACCATGGCGCGCGACGGTTCGAGGGCGTGGAGGAGCCGGGCCAGGGCCGGGATGGATGCGTTGCGCTGCGCGACGGTGTAGAACTGGCGCACGTGCGTCGAGGCGGCGCCGGTGTCGTGGCGCACCTCGCGCGGCTTGTCCAGCCAGCGCGCGATCGCGGCCTGCATCTGCGGCGGGAAGGTGGCGCTGAACAGCCAGCGGGCGCAGCTCTCCCCCAGGTCCTTCACCAGCCGTTCGAGGTCCTCGGCGAAGCCGAGGTCCAGCATCTGGTCAGCCTCGTCGAGGACGATGATCTCGGCGTCGGGCTTCAGGGCGCCGCGGGTGAGGTGGTCGCACATGCGGCCGGGCGTGCCGATGACCAGCGGTACGTTGCGGCGCAGATCGGCGACCTGCGGGTAGGCGGGCACGCCGCCGACCAGCACGGCGGTCTTGCCCTCGCCGAGGACGGTCGCCGCCTCGCGTGCGCACTGCTGCGCCAGCTCGCGGGTCGGGCACACCACCCAGGCGCGGTGGATCTCGCCGGCGGCGATGCGGGCGGTGAGCGGCAGGAGGAAGGCCAGGGTCTTGCCCGAGCCGGTGCGCGCCTGCGCCAGGATGTCGCCAGCGCCCAGGGCGAGGGGGATGACCCCGGTCTGGATGGGCGTGGGGGTGATGATGCCGCGCGCGGTGAGCGCGGCGGTGAGCGCATCGGGCAGGCCGAGGGCGGCGAAGGTCGTGGAAGCAGGGGCATCGGCCATGGGCGGGACTCTCGCGACCGGGGTGGCGGATGCGACCGGCAAAGCCCGCCAGAGCGTGCAGGTCCCGGTCCTCCTGCATTGAGATGCATCAGCGCCGCGCATACTGCGCCCTTCGCACCCCCTATGGCCTCCGGGCCACCGTGAGACTCCGTGACCGAACAAGCAGCCACCGCACCACGTCCCTGGTCCCGGCCGTGGTGGTGGTGCGCCCCCGGCGAGATCCCGACCCTGGCGTGGATCATCGGCATCCATCTCGCCGCCCTCGCCGGCGCCATCCTCCTGCCGCTGCCGCCGTGGCAGGTCCTGGCCGTGGCCGCGGGCCTGCTCTTCCTCGGCGGCCTGGGCACCACCGTCGCCTACCACCGCACGCTGGCCCACGCCGGAGCGAAGGTCAACCCGGTGATCGAGCAATTCCTGATCTTCTGCGCCGTGCTCAACGGTAGCGGCACCCCGCGCAGCTGGGTGACCTTCCACCGCCACCACCACAAGCACAGCGACACCGACCAGGACATCTCCTCGCCCGACCACGGCATGTGGTGGGCCCACCTGCGCTGGCTGTGGCAGGCGGCACCGGTCGATTCGCGCACCTACGCTCCGGACATGCTGAAGCTGCGCTACCGCATGTGGGACACCCTGCTCTACCCGACCCTGGCCCTGAGCATCTTCGGCGGCCTGCTGCTGGCGCCCTGGCTGGGCTGGGAGCTGGCCGTGGCCAGCGCCGCCTGGATCGGCCCCGTCCGCCTGGTGTGGGCGCTGCACACCCAGTGTTCGGTGAATAGCGTCTGCCACCTCGGCGCCCGCGAGGAGCACGGTACCGGCCGCAACGTCACCTGGCTGGCCCTGATCCACATGTTCCAGGGCGAGAACTGGCACGCCAACCACCACCGCGAACCCGGCCGCGCCAAGCTCGGCCTGCGCTGGCACCAGATCGACATCGGCTGGTACACCCTGGTCGCCCTGCGCACCGTCGGCCTCGCCAAGCGCCTGCGCGGCTGATGGGGTGCGGGGCGCCAGCCCCGCGTGACATCGGAGCGCCCTGCGGGCGCGACCGGCCGCCGAGCGGCGGTGGCGGCATACAATCGGCGCAGCCGATGCCGCCACGTTTTCGACGGCGCAGCCGGAGAAAACGAGCCGCGACAAAGGCCGTTCGGGGGTCCTAGGGGGCATCGCCCCCTAGATGCGACATCGGACCGCCGAGCGGCGGTGGGCGGATACAATCGGCGAAGCCGATCCGCCCACGATGTTCGAGCGCAGCGAGAACATCGAGCCGCGACAAAGGCCGTCGGGGGTCCTAGGGGGCAAAGCCCCCTAGATGCCAACAGCGGTCCTAGGGGGCATCGCCCCCTAGACGCTTAAGTCGTCTCGAGCCCCCGCGCCATCAGGATCTTGCCCGAGCGCACCAGCTCGACGATGCCGCCGCCGCCCTTGAGCAGGGCGAGGAAGGCATCGAGCTTCTCGCTCTCGCCCTCGACGCGCAGGATCAGCGAGTCGTGGCCGTAGTCGACCACCTTGGCCTTGTAGTGCTCGGCGATCTGCAGCACGGCGGTGCGGTCGGCGAGGCCGACCTTCACCTTCACCAGCGCCAGCTCGCCCTCGATGACGGCCTGGCCGCTGTGGTCGATGGCGTGGACGACGTCGATCAGCTTCTCGAGCTGCTTGACGATCTGCTCGAGGGTGGCCTCGTCGCCGGAGCAGGTGATGGTCATGCGCGAGAATTCGTTGGCGGCCGACTTGTAGCCGGCGATCTCGGCATCGAAGGCCGGGGAGACGACCAGCGATTCGATGTTGTAGCCGCGGCGCGAGAAGACGAGGGCGACGCGGACCAGCACGCCCGGCTTGTTGCGGACGAGCAGGGCGATGGTGTGCAGGGGCGGGGCGGCGATGGCGTTCATATGTATGCCTGTCTCGTATGTTGACGATCGGACGATCGGACGATGTCCTCAGGTCGATCCGGTCGGCTTCTCCATCTTCACCTTCGGCTTCTCGACGATCATCTGCGCGTAACCGGCGCCTGCCGGGATCATCGGGAAGACGTTATCCTCCTTCACGACCTCGGCCTCGACGACGCACGGGCCGTCGTTGTAGGCCATCGCCTTCTTGAGGACCTTGTCGACATCCGCGGCGCGGCGGATGCGGAAGGCCTTGACCCCGTAGGCCTCGGCGAGCTTGCAGAAATCCGGGTTGCCCGGGAGGTCGGCGCCGGAGAGGCGGTTGTCGAAGAACAGCTCCTGCCACTGCCGGATCATGCCCAGGTAGTGGTTGTTGATGATCAGGACCTTGACCGGGACCTTCTCCCAGGCGGCGGTGGCCAGCTCGCACAGGGTCATCTGGAAGCCGCCGTCGCCGACGACCGCCCACACCGGCTTGCGTCCGGTCGCCAGGCTGGCGCCGACCGCGGCCGGGAAGCCGAAGCCCATGGTGCCGGCGCCGCCGGAGCTGATCCAGTGGCGGTTCTTGACCGTGCGGCAGAACTGGGCCGCCCACATCTGGTGCTGGCCGACGTCGGTGGTGACGATGCAGTCGCGGCCGCCGAGCTTGTCGAGGCGGTCGAGGACGAACTGCGCGCGCAGACCGCCCTTCTTGGGGTACTTCAGCGGGTAGGCCTTGCGCCAGCCTTCGATGTCCTTCCACCACGCCGCGGTATCGAGCTTGCCGACGCGCGGGATGAGGTCCTCGATCGCCAGCTTGGCGTCACCGGCGAGGCAGACGTGCGGCCGGATGATCTTGCCGAACTCGGCGACATCGATGTCGATATGGATCTTGATCGCGTCGGGGCAGAAGGACGCCAGCTTGCCGGTGATGCGGTCGTCCCAGCGCGCGCCGATGGCCATGATCAGATCGCAGTGCTCGACCGCGCGATTGGCGTAGGCGGTGCCGTGCATGCCGAGCATGCCGAGGTTGTAAGGCTTGTCCTCGGGGACGGCGCCCTTGCCCAGCAGGGTGTTCACGACCGCGGCGCCGGTCTTCTCGGCGAGCAGGGCGATGGCGGGGCCGGCGCCGCTGATGACCGCGCCGTGGCCGACGTAGAGCAGCGGGCGCTTCGCCTTCATGATGTGGGCGGCGGCCTGGTCGAGCAGCTTGGGGTCGGCGCGGCCGGGGATGACGTAGCCGGGCAGGAAGACGTCATCGACCATGGGCGCGGTGCACGGCCCCTGGGTGACGTCCTTGGGCAGATCGAGGAGGACGGGGCCGGGACGGCCGGTGGTGGCGAGGTGGAAGGCCTCTTTCATCACCCGCGGGATGTCGGCACTCTTCTTGACCAGGTAGCTGTGCTTGACCACCGGGTAGGTGATGCCGGTGACGTCCGCCTCCTGGAAGGCGTCCTTGCCCAGCATCGGCGAGATGGTCTGGCCGCAGAGGACGATCATCGGCGCGCTGTCCATCAGCGCGGTGAGGCAGCCGGTGACCGTGTTGGTGGCGCCAGGACCGGACGTGACGAGGACGACGCCGGGCTTGCCGGTGGCGCGGGCGTAGCCGTCGGCCATGTGGGTCGCGCCCTGTTCATGGCGGACCTGCACCAGCTTGATCGACGAGTCATACAAGGCGTCGAAGATGGGCATGGCGGCGCCACCGCTGTAGGCGAAGACGTACTCGACGCCCTCGCGCTCCAGGCACTTGACGATCATTTCGCCGCCTGTCGTGACCTTTGCGTTCATCGCTCTCTCCGTACCCGGCGGTTTTGATGGTTTGTCGCAGCAATGGATGCGCCGCGACACACCTCTCTGCCAGAGAGAACCCTTCTACTTGGCTTGCTCTCACAAGTCAACCGCGATTTACTCGCATCCATCTAGTATGTTGCACTGTCGACCCGCGTTTTGCTATCGCCGCGGATGGATTGTCGTCAATGTCGTCGTTTCGGAGCCTAGTTCGCCCTGGCATTGCCATTTTGACAGCGAAAGTCTCCTTCGTGAACGGCAAATCGCTTACCGAACGCGACCTCGCCTCGATCTGGCACCCCTGCAGCCAGATGGCCGACTACGACGACTTCCCGCCCCTGCCGGTGGTGGGAGCAAGCGGCTGCCATCTCGAACTGGCGGATGGACGGCGGATCCTGGACGCGATCAGCAGCTGGTGGTGCAAGAGCCTCGGCCATGGCCATCCCGCCGTGGTCGGGGCCATCGCCGGGCAGGCGCAGCGCTTCGAACATGTCATTCTCGCCAACACCACCTCCGAACTGGTCGTCGGCTTCGCCGAGCGGCTGCTGGCGGCCTGCAATGCCGGTCACGGCGGCTTCGCCAAGGTCTTCTTCGCCGACAACGGCTCGACCGCGGTCGAGGTCGCGCTCAAGATGGCCCTGCACTGGCAGCGGCTGATGGGCCGGGAGGGACGCATCCGCTATGCCGTCCTCGCCAACGGCTACCACGGCGAGACGGTCGGCGCCCTGTCGGTGAGCGACCTCGGCCTCTACGCCGATCCCTACCGCCCCCTCCTCTTCCCGGTGCTGGCGCTGGACGGCCTGCCCTATCGCCACGGTCCGGAGGATCCGCGCTGGCTCGACGCCGCCGCGGAATGGCCGGCGCTGTCCCGCCGCCTCGATGCCGAGGCCGACAGCCTGGCGGCCATCATCTACGAGCCGGTGCTGCAAGGCGCGGGCGGCATGCGCATCCTCTCGCCCGACCTCCTGCCGCGCCTGCGCGCGTGGGCGGACGCGCACGACGTGCTGCTCATCGCCGACGAGGTCGCCAGCGGGATGGGCCGCTGCGGCGCCATGCTCGCCTCGCATCTCGCCGGACCCGGCGGCCTGCCGGATCTGGCGGTGGTGTCCAAGGGCCTCACCGGCGGCAGCCTGCCCCTGTCCTGCGTGCTGGCTCCCGATCGCATCTACGACGCCTTCCTCGGCACCTGGCAGAGCCGACGCGCCTTCTTGCACTCCAACACCTACGCCGGCAACGCCATGGCGGTGGCGGCGGCCGACGCGGTGCTGCGCGTCTTAGCCGAGCAGGACGTGTGCGGGCAGGCGGCGCGCAGCGGCGCGCGAACCGGCCGACAATCCTCCCGCGCGCACACGCCAAACGGGCAAGACGGCGCACAATCGGGTCAGCACCCGCTGCCGTTCGTGCAACCGTCCCGGCCACCAAGGCG
>JAFLCQ010000240.1 GCA_017302815.1 Planctomycetota bacterium | reverse complement strand
CGAAAAAAACCGGCGGGAAAGTTTGCTTGAAGACGTTGTAGGCCATCACCTGGTCGTCGAGCCTGGCGGCGATGGGCGAGAGATCGGGGGTCGACGGCGGCGCCGCAAGGCGCCGTTCGATGGCTTCCAGCCGTTGCAGCAGCTGGGACGCGGCGGGGTCGGCCGTCGGCTGCATCTGCGACTTCACCTCGGCATCGATCGCGGCCCGCACCTCGTCGGCGAGCTGGGCGCGGCCCACCCGCACCCGGCGCAACGCCTCGGTGCCGGTCTCCTGGGCTGCGGTCGGCTGCGCTGCCGGCTGCGCCGGGATCGCGGGCGTGCCGTGGGCGGGGGTGCGGACCTGCGAGGCCCGCGAACCCAGTTCGGCCAGGCGCCGGGCGGCGCCCAGGACCTCGTCGCAGATCGCCTCGATGTCGGCCAGCCGCCCCTCGCGCAGGGCGTGGTGGGCGAAGGCGAGCTGCGCCCGCAGCGCTGCCACATCGACACCTGCGTCATGCATGGCGGCGATGCGTTTCTCGACGGTCTCGATGCGATCCCGCGCAGCGCGGATGTCGATGTCGCCCATGGTGCCCTCCGTGGCAGGCGGACCGGTACCGCCGGGTTCAGCATCGGCGGTTTGGCTGGAGACTTGAGTTGGGATAATGGGTTAGGTTGTTCATTGCCCCTCGGGGTTGGGGGTTGGGGATTGGGGTCGTGATGATGATGCTTAAGATGTTGTCTTCACGTTGTTTGCATGTGATCGTTTGGACACAGCCGAGCCGTCTTCGACCTGCGAACCCCAACCCCCAACCCCCAATCCCCAACCCCAGTGGCAATGGCTAAACCATTGGCCCATCCTTTGCGTTCGCTCAGGCAGCCATGGATGACCAGCGCCTCACCGTCCTGCAACGCCTCATGGATGTGGCCATGCAGCGGCAGCAGGTGCATGCCGCCAACCTGGCGAACCAGAACACCCCCGGCTACAAGGCCCGGGCGGTGGCTTTCGAGGACGCCTTCAACCAGGCCCTCGACGAGCATGGCCTGGACAGCGCCATGCGCGTCGATGCCGAGGTCTACCAGCCCCTGGCCAGCCAGTCGGATCCCGACGGCAACGACGTCTCCAGCGAGCGCGAGGTCGCGGCCCTGGCCAAGAATAAGCTCCTCTACGACACCTACGTCCAGATGGCGCGCGGGAAGATGCGCCTGATCAACACCGCCATCTCGGCGGCGCCCGGAGGCTGATCATGCCGGAAGGACTGTTCCGCGGTTTCGACATCGGCAGTTCGGCGATGAGCGCCGAGCGCCTGCGCATGACCGTCGCCGCCGAGAACCTGGCCAACGCCGACTCCACCCGCCGTCTCGCCGACGGCCTGCCCTACGCCCGGCAGCGGGTGGTCTTCCGCACCGAACTGGACGAGGCCGGCCGCCAGACCGGCCGGGTCCAGGCGCAGGCGGTCGCCAGCCCGCGCTACCAGCAGCGGCTCGACCCCGACCATCCCGATGCCGACGCCAACGGCGTGGTCACCAGCGCCGACATCGATCCCATCCTGGAGATGGTCGATCTGATGACCGCCAGCAAAAGCTACGAAGCCAACGCCAACGCCACCCGCGGACTGATGCGGATGCACGAAACCGCGTTGCGTCTCGGCGATTTCCAGGGATGATGAGGTAGGACATGCCGCAGCCACTCGATCCCATGCGCGGACTCTACGGGTCGCAGCCGGTGCAGCCGGCGGCGCCGCCCGCGCAGCAGGTCCAGAAGACCGAGGACGGCAAGACCTTCCAGGACGTCCTCACCGACTTCGTCAAGCAGGTCGACCAGAGCCAGCAGGACTACGACGCCGCGATCCGCGCCGTCGAGCGCGGCGAGACCGACAATCTCCACCGCGTCATGCTCGCCCAGAGCCAGGCCCAGCTGTCGCTGAAGCTGGCGGTCGAGGTGCGCAACAAGCTGGTCGAGGCCTACAAGGAAGTGAACCGCACCCAGTTCTGATCAGGCTGTCAGCAGCCCGGTCAGCGGTGCGTAGGTCGCGTCGAACACGTCTTCCGGCATGCCGAGGAAGCGTAGCGCGGTGGCGTACAGGCGGCGGTAGTCGATCGAGGTGCCGTCGACCCACGCCAGGTCGCCGCGTCCGTCCAGGGCGGTCAGCGATGGGTAGGTGCCATGCAGCCGGTTGGCGCCGCTGAAATTGCTCGCATCCGAGATGAGGACGTGCGGCGCCAGGGTGCCGTGGTCGGTGCCGGCGCTGCCATTCTCCTCGACCCGGCGGCCGAACTCGCTGTAGGTCATGATCAGGGTGTCTGCCAGTCGACCCTTGTCCTGGAGCGCATCGCGCAGCCCGGTCAGGCCGTGCGCCAGCTGCGCCAGCAGGTCATCGTGCTTCGCGCGCTGCCCAGCGTGGTTGTCGAAGCCGCCGATGTGGATCTTGTACACCGGGATGCCGACGTCGGCGGCGATCATCTGCGCCACCGCCCGGCATTGGTTGCCGAAATCACCCGACGGGAACAGGGCGTTGCCGCTGTCGCCAGTGAACACCGGCATGGCGGTGGCCTGGCCGTGGTCGTCGTTGAGCAGCGGATCCCAGGCGAAGCGGTCGTCGAGCTGGCTGCGCGCGGTGATGATCCCCGACTGCACGCGCAGGACGTGCTGCAGGGCCTCGGTGCCGGCGATCGGCGCCGCGGCGAGGTCCTCGGCCTGACCGATGAAGGTCTCAGCATAGGAGTCCCAGGGATCGGACTTCGACAGCGCCAGGACGTTGACGTCGGGGCCGGCGAGCGGATTCGATGTCGTGCGCGAGAGGATGGCTCCATGCGCCACCGTGTCGGCAGTGATCCCGGCGGCCGCGGTCAGCGAGCGCTGCAGCCAGCCGGTGTTCCACACCGTGCCGGCCGATGAGCCGCTGTTCCACACGTCGATGCCGCGGAAATGGCTGCGGCTCTGGTCGGGCATGCCCACCCCCAGCGCGATCGCCAGCTCGCCGTTGTTCCACAGCCGGCGGAAGCGCTCGCTGCCGGGGCCATCGACCAGGTTGTAGTTGAGCCGTATCGACGGGACGCCTGCCAGCGCGCGCAGCCCGGATTCCGGCACCGCCAGGGTCGGGCGCTTCGCGTCGTAGGTGGCGTAGTCGTCGTAGGGGATGATGGTGTTCAGTCCGTCATTGCCGCCGTCCAGCTCGACCAGCACCAGGCGGCGGGTCCACGTCGGCGACGGGCTGGCGCCGGCGGCGGACAGCCAGGATGGCATGGCGAAGGCGACGCCGGTCGCCAGGGACATGCGCAGCAGCTCGCGGCGGGTCAGCGGCATGGATGCGTCTCCGTCACTTGCAGTTGAGGGCGGGGTCGGTCAGCAGACGTCGGATGCGCTCGCCGCGCGGGTCCCAGGTGATCAGGACCGCATCGTCGACGTAGGCGCGCTGCGCCACCGGGGTGGCGAACCACAGCAGTTCCAGGACGCCGTCGAGGCGCTCGGGCACCTTCTGACTGCCGTGATTGTAGAACTCCCAGCCGGTCCACGCCATGTGGGTGCGGCGCTCCAGCAGGGTCTTGGCCGAGATCCACTGCAGTCCGCCGACCCAGCCGCGCACGTTGGGCGGGTTGAGCAGCGCCTGGTCCTCCTGGCTGGCGCGCCAGTAGTAGTCGATGTATCTGCCAGGCTGGAGCCCGGTGGCGCGGAAGATCGCCGCCGCGTATTCCACCGGCGAGCGGATCATGTTGCCACGATTGCCGGCTGCGGTGAAGGCGCTGGAGGTGAAGATGTCCTTCAGCACCCGGCGGATATCGTAGTCGCCGCTGCCGCGGAAGGTGTCGGCCCATCCGGCGATCATGCCGTCATCGCGGGCGCCGCCGACGAACTCGTCCCACAGCTTCTCGCAGATGAACACGGCCACCCGCGACTCTTGCAGGACGCGTTCGATCACCGCTTCGCCGTCCTTGCGCACCTGCTCGGGGTCGTCGTCCGCGAAGCTGATCGTCGAGCCCAGCACGGTCTTGGCGCCGGGCTCGTGGCGATCCTGGCGGAGCACGAAGACCTGGCGGTCGGTGATGCCCCAGCCGGTGAAGCACTTCGCGACCTCGACGACATCGGCCTCGCCGTAGACATGGCCTTCGCCGAGGGTGAACAGCTCCAGCAGCTCGCGGGCGAAGTTCTCGTTCGGGCGCCCCTTCACGTTGCTGTTGGAATCGAGGAACATCACCATCGCCGGATCCCTGGCGATGGCCAGGATCAGGTCGCGGTAGCTGCCCAGGGCGTTGCTGCGCAGCAGGTCGAGATAGCCCCACATCGCCCGTGGTTCGAAGACGTCGCTGGCCGCCACCACCAGCAGGTTGTGCCAGAACAGGGCCATCTTCTCCAGCAGCGGCTGCCGGGTGCGGATGATCTCACGCCACCACCAGGCGTAGATGCCGCTGATCGCATCGCCTTTGCTGTCGCCGTAGGCCTGCTGCTCGGCCGGTGAGAGGCGGTCGTATTCCGTCCATGTCAGGACGTGGAACGTGGCTGCCGAGGGCGGCCGCTGCGTGGTCTGGGAAGGATCCGCCGCGTCGACGATGCGCTGCACCGCCTCGGCATAGGGTACGTTCAGCCAGCGGCCGAGCTCCTCTTCGCCGACGCCGAAGGACATGCGGTTGAAGAGGTGGCGCAGGGACAGCACCCGCGCATCGGATTCCGACAGGATGTCCTCGGGGGCGGGATTGATGCGCACGACGCAGGTCCCGGTCGCGCTGCCCATGCCGCCCTCGGCGCTGATCGCGAATTCGTACAGGCTCTCGGCCTGCCGGTGGCCGGGGTCGCGGGGCCGGCTGACGGTGCCGCTGCCGCCGTCGAGGCGGAATGCGGCGGCGCCTTCGGCATCGGCGGCGACGGCATCGATGTGCACGGCCGCCGCGGTGCTGGTGGTGACGGCGATCGTCAGGCCGGTGAAGGTGATCGCCGGGCCGAGGGGCGCCGGCTCGTCCCCATCGCCATCGCCGCCTCCGCCGCCACCGCCACCTCCGCAGGCGCTCAGCACCAGCGGCACGGCGGCCAGGGTGGCGCAGGCCAGGACGGTGTCGGCCGTGCTGCTCCCTGCCTGCTGCGGTTCCGTCGCTGATTGCGTGTGGTCCATGATCGCCTCAGCCCGGGGCCGCTGGCGCGGCTGCGGAACCGATCTCGACCATGCGCGTCTGGCTTCGCGACGGTGCGATGGCGGTGACCGCTACCACGGTGGTTGTGGGTGGGACGGTGACGACGTGCCGCCAGCTGCGGTCGGCGGCGATGGCGACCGGATCGCCATCGATCTCGAGCGCAGTGATGTCCTGGGCCACCGCCCCCCGGAGTTCGACCGCGATGCTGGTGATGGTGAGTGGCATGCCTGGTTGCCTCGGCATCTACTATCGGGATAAGCGGTGCTTTGTGGAACCGGAAAATCACAATCCATCCGCGGGCCTGTCTGGCCCACCCGTCTGGGCACTCCACCGGCGGCTGGGATCCGGCACCGTACCGGTGATGGGCTTCCGCGCCTGCTTCGCCATCGGGCTGCTGCTACTGGCCGCGTTGCTGCTGGCTGCGGTGGCGCTGCCGACGCCGTGGTCGTGGCTGATCGGGGGGTGCTGGATCGCCTACGACACCTGGCTGGTGCTGCACCATCTGCGTCGTGGATGCCGGGCCATTACACGAGACGCCACCTGTCCAACCGCCGGCGTGGCTCCGATCAGCGTCCTGGTGGCGGCGCACAACGAGGTCAGCGTCATCTGCGACTGCCTGGATCGCCTGGAGCTCCAGGCCGGGGATGAGGCGCTGGTCCTCGACGACGGTTCCACCGATGGCACCGCCGATGCCGTGGTGCAGATCTTCGCCCTGCACTGGAGCGATGGGCCGGTGCGCCGCGCATCCCGCCCCGGCTGCCCGGTCACCGTGCTGGCCCTGCCGCGCGGTGGCAAGGCGCGCGCGCTCAACCAGGGCCTGGCGCTGGCCCGTGGCGAGGTGGTCCTGACCTTCGACGCCGAAAACGGCAGGTACGCCGCCGCCGTTCACGCCGATGGCACTCTCGCCGGCAAACCCGGCCTCTA
>JAFLCQ010000024.1 GCA_017302815.1 Planctomycetota bacterium | reverse complement strand
CCGACAACCAACAAGGCAGCCGGAACCATCAACTGGATCCACATCAGTTGCGTCGTCATCAGGATGAAGTGGGTTGCGATCAATGCCACCAGAACACCGCCCGTGATCGCTGCCGCGACACCCGCCGGGCCGGCGCCGCACACCACCACGTCGTGCTCGGTGCTCATGTCAGTCGTCGTTGGGAGGTACCTCATATGATTGTGTATACACTGTATTCACTACCAGGCAAGACAACGGCCCGCACAGATACATCTCTCGCATTCAAAAAGACTTAGATATCAGCGGGGCGATCGCGCTGCGCCTGCCGCGCCTTCTTCAGCGCTTTTTTGGCCTTGCGCGCCGCAACCTGCTCGGGCGTGGCGGCGGGCTTCGAGAAGTCCTCGCCGGTCACCGCCCCGGCGGCGGCGCGGATGGCGCCGATGGTCGTGTCGATGCGCCGACGCCAGCGCACGGGCGGGCTGAGACGGTCCTCGACCGGATGGTCGACCACGTAGATGTGCACCGGGCACGCGTCCTGCCGCTGCCGCGCGTACTGCGGGTTGCGGATGAGGTAGTTCACCAGGATGTGCACCGGATCGACCGTCTCCCCGGGAGGCAGGTGGTAGCACTGGTGCAGTGGCGTCAGCGGTCCCGGGGCGCTCATGCGACGAAGTGCTTGCTCAGACGCGGCCCGTCCTGGGTGGCGTAGGTGTTGCCGCAATCGCCGTACAGCCTGCCGCACGGCCGCGACAGGACCTCGTAGGCCATGGCGCAGATCGGCTGGCCATGGCGCAGGATGAGGCCGTCCTGATGCGGACGCACCTCCAGCACCGCCGGGGCGCCGACGGCGCGGCCGTCGCGGATGCCCCAGCCGGGGTCGAAGAAACCGGCGTAGTGGGCGCGGAACTCGCCGGCGGTGGCCTCGAAGGGGACCATCTCGCAGGCGAGGTCGGGGGGCACGACGATGCGCTCGCGGGTGGCGAGGATGTAGAAGCGGTTCTGCTCCAGGAACAGCCAGCCCGAGGGCGGACGTCGCACGGGATCGAAGAAGTCGTCGGGACGGTGCCGGCCGATGCCGGTGAGGTCGAGGGGCAGATGCGTGGGCTTGGCGACGAAGCCGAGGACCTCGCGATCGAGGTCGGCGGTCATCATCAGTCGGCCGTCGAAGATGCTGTCCGCGGCGCTGGCCGTGCCGTCGACGAACATCATCGGCGCGGCGGCGTGGCGGGCGAGCATCTCGGCCTGGCCGAGCACCTGCCGGCGCGCGAACACGATGGCCTGGTTCACCGCCACCCCGGCGCAGGCGATGACGTGGAAGCTGCGCGGGATCAGCTCGATCCACAGCTGGCCGCGATAGCCGGCCGGCACGCGGTCATAGCGCGGCGTGCCGTCGGCAAGGACGCGGGTGGCCAGGTCGACGCGCCCGGTCGAGCTCTTGCCGTTGCAGTAGGCCTCGACCCCGTGCGGCAGGGCCAGCTCCTCGCGCAGGCGGACGAGGTAGACCTGGTTGCGGGCGAGGCAGGCCGGGCGCGACAGGTCGAGGCGCTCCAGGGCCAGCTGGCGGGCGAGGCCGGCGACCGATTCGCCGGGCAGCGGCAGGATCGAGCCGGGCAGCCGGTAGGCCTCCTCGGCCAGGGTCAGGTCCAGGCTGCTGGGCTGGATCTGGCCGGGGGCGATCCCGGCAGCAGAGGCGATGGCGCCGTCGGCGACCAGCCGCATGAGATCCTGGTACTCGGCGGTGCCCTGCATGGGCGCGGGATGCTAGGGGACGCCGCGCGATGGCCAGCGCTACCGGCGGCCCGGCATGCCTGGCCTGTCTGGGCTGCGCACTGCACGATTGCGCAACCGTCGGGCGACGGCACACCACGGTCCCGAGCGGAGCGACCATGGATCCTGTCACGACCTTCGGCCTGAACCCCACCGGCGGCAACGCCATTCCCGATCGCGCCCAGCAGCGCCGCATCATCATCACCAAGCTGGCGGCGCATGGCATGCTGCCGCAGGACCGCTTGGCGGACCTCGGGGACATCGGCCCCCTGCTGTCCGGCTGGCAGATGAGCGGACGCCTCGGCATCCATCACCACTGCGCCGCCGACTCCCGCGTGCAGGCCTTTCTGGAGCGCACCCTCGCCGCCTCGGGCGTGCCGGTGCCGCGCCTGCCCGCCTCCAGCCTGGTCCTCGACCGCCACGGCCTGGCGCGCGAACTGAGCCTGCCCGAGGACGGCAGCCACCACGAGACGGCGCTGCTCAGCAGCTACCGCCTCGCCAACGGCGTCCTGCACAACCCGGCCAGCGACCGCCGCACCACCCAGGGCAGCTTCCACATCGCCGAGGGCGGCCTGCCCATCCCGGCCGACAAGTACGCCGTCCCGACCGCCGTCTTCGCGCGGATGGTGACCGCCGCCCTGAAGCCGCCCGCGGACATGATGCGGCTGCCCTGGACCGCCAACTGGGCGAAGCCGTCCGAGATCTTCACCACCCTGCTGCTGCGCCCCCTGGTCGTGCCGGCCGTTCCCGGGCAGATCCCGGCGCAGCGCATGGAAGTGCGCTTCATCGCCCCCGGCTCATTGGTGGCCAATCTCGACTTCGTCGAATCGATCTTCGGCAACGCCGGCGACCCGTTCCTGCCCGACAACGATGCCGGCCTCGACCCGGACTGGACCGGCACCACCGGCTGCGTGATCCTGGCGCCGCACCTCACCTCCCTGACCAAGAAGGAGCTGGGGCTGCCGCACATCGACCACGCCACCCCGCGCCAGAAGGCCGAGGGCATGTGCTGGAGCGACCCCGGCGAGCGCTACAACGGCGGCAACGCCTTCAAGCTGACCCACCGCGACACCAGCGGCGTGATCGTGACGCTGATCGCCGACAACTACTTCGGCTACTGCAAGAAGGAGGTCAAGACGCAGATCTCCTACAGCGCCAACCTCATCGGCCTGGCCGAGGAGGAGCATTCCGGCGGCGCCCTCGCCTTCCCGAGCTATCATCTCGGCGACCACTTCATCGCCAGCGGCGCGGTCGTGGCCGGCGGCCACACCTTCGCCGACACCCTGCGCACCCTCGCCGGTGAGATCGACGCCAAGCCCGACGGCTATGCCGTGCTGAAGGCCGACCCGCGGGTGGTGTTCGTCCCCGAAGGCTCGGCCTTCGACCTCAAGACGCGCAGCGTCACCTGGACCCGCGACGGCCGCGAGCGGCGCCTGCGCCTGCTCAAGGAATGCGTCTACGTCCACCCCAGCGGCTACAAGATCCGCCTCGCCCGCCATCCCGGCGCCCCCAGCTGGCGCCTGCTCGGAACCTGGGCCTACGGCACCTTCTGCCACAAGCCGTGCACGGTATCGGGTGGCGGCAAGTCGGAGATCTCGAAGAGCCTCGCCGATGCGGTCATCCACGGCCCGATGGTGGTCTACGACATCGAGAAGGACCTCACTCTGGTCCACGAGATCGTCAGCGGCAACTACGAGCACCGCCTGAAGCCGCAGTTCCGGCCGGACTACAGCAAGCATCAGAGCCGCACCGTGCTGTCGCCCGACCGCAGCCTGGGCAGCGTGATCAAGATGTTCACCCCGGCCGACGACTTCACCGACGAGTACAACGCCTGGCTGCGCTCGATCCCGCCGCACATCTGGCCCCTGGTCTTCATCGTCAAGCGCTTCCACCGCCCCGAGTGGGGAGACGACTGGCGCAGCCACTTCACGGTCGACCGCATCAACGGCCGTCCCGGCTACCAGCTCAAGCTGGATGGCCGTCCGCTGGTCGGCGAATACCTGCGCGTCGGCTTCGAGGGCGACGGCGGCTGGCGCACCTTCAAGCTGCGGCAGGACTTCATCCCCGCCGAGAAGGTGCAGATGGAGGACGACATCACCGCCTCCGTCGTCGTCCCCGGCATCTGGCTGGGCCTCGACCCCTCGCGCAGCTACAAGCTCAGCGAGAACTGCGAGGCGCGCCTGTTCCAGCGCCCCGACGACGCCATCCACCGCGGCTACGACAAGCAGGCCGAGGCCGACATCGCCGGCGCCGGCCTGTTCAGCTCGAACTGGGCCCCGATGACTCCGCGCCAGGTGCGCGACGAGGTCGAGGACGCACCCACCCTCGACCAGTACACCGCGGTCATGCGCGCTCACCTCGAGCGCAGCGCCGCCAGCAACGATGCCTGGACCGTGACCAGCGCCCGTCCGCGCCTGGTCGATGGCAAACCCTCGAAGAATCCGCGCTATCTCCAGGTGCGCCCCGACCTGGCGGATCCGCTGCCCCGCCGCGTTGCCGAGATCTGCCTGCGCCTCTGGCACCGCATCCCGCGTGAACGCGGCCTGTCCATCCCGGTCGACGCGGTCCTGGCCGGACGTCGCAACAACCCGCCCGAGAAGGGCGTGCGTCCGCTGTGCGTCTACAACCCGATCCACTACCAGGAGCTGCCCGAGCTGTTCATGGACTACGTGAGCAGCCTCACCGGCAAGAGCCCGTCCACGACCGGCGCAGGTTCTGAGGGCGCGCTCACCAAGGGACCCTTCAACGCCCTGCGCGCGACCGCGGACCTCAACGCCACCCTGGTGTCGATGATCCTCACCGGGCACGACGGCTTCAGCACCGCGGCCGGCTGGGTCGGCCCCAAGGGCCGCATGGACCACGACGTGTCCCTGCTGGTGCCCGAACTGTGGTGCCGCCTCAAGCCGGAAGAGCGCACCGCCGATGTGCTGATCAAGCGCGGCCACCTGGAGCGCATCGAGGACTTCACCCATGACGGCCGCCTGGTGAAGGCGAGCCGCCTGGGCTGGCGCATCACCTCGAAGTTCCTGCACGACTTCTTCGGACGCATCTTCGACAACGGCACCGCGGTGTTCGATGCCGCCCTGCTGCGGCCCGAAAGCCAGGACGTCGGGATCTTCGCCGATGGCGTCGACAACATCGTCGGCGCCCACCAGCGCGTGGCCCAGGCCTACATCGAGGACGGCAGCATCGTCGACGCCTGCCCGCCGCTGGCGGCCCTGCTCACCATCATGGCCAACGGCAGCAGCGGCGGCATGACCGAGAAGGACGATGCCTTCCGCGCCATGTTCACCCGCGAAGCCCTGCTGCGCTCGGACTGGTACAAGGCCCGCATCGAGCACCAGCAGAAGCTCGACATCGCTGGCTGGACCGACCGCGTGACCTACCTGCGCAGCTTCATCGACAAGCACGAGAACCGCGCCCACGCGCAGCGCCTCAACCTTGAGGCGCGCCTCGACCACGCCCAGCGCATGCTCGACAAGGTCAGCGCCCCGGGCTGGCGTGACCGCCTGGTGGGAACGATCGGCGTAGACCCGAGTCTGGCGGGATGAGATGATCGTCCCGTCAGGGCCCTCGGCCGTGACGGGACGACGTCAATAATCCACTGGGAACGCCGGGTTGTAGATGGCTTTGCTCATCTGCGAGAGCAGCAGGGTCGACGTTCGCAGATCGCACAGAAGCGCTCCGGCCCGTTTGCGGTGCCGGTAGCTGGCGTCGTTCTGCCCCCAGAGGTTCTCGTCGTTGTCCGTGTCCGCGACCAGAAGGCGGCCGCTGCGGTTCGTGATCCGTCCGAACGTCAGCCAGCGGATGGAAGTCCCCTCGTATCTCGCCCCCTGACCTGATGTGTTCGCCTCCAGGAACAGGTTCATCGCATAGCCGTTCTGCGATGGAGTCGGCTTGAACTTGTATTCGGGGCATCCCTTGATGATCGCACTGCCGATCTTGCTGCCTTCATCGATGTAGGGCAGCAGGTCGTCATTCCATTCGTTCTTCAGAGTCCCAGCGCCTTTCACTGGCACGACGAGATCGTTCCAATCCTCGGCGTAGGCGGCGAAGGCGAAGCCGACCTGTCGGAGATTGCTTTGGCAGACCATCGTCCTTGCCGCTCCGCGCACCATCCCCAGCGCCGGCAACAGCATCATCGCCAGGATCGCGATGATGGAGATCACCACGAGCAGTTCGATCAGGGTGAATCCCTTGCTGCTCATGCCCTGTATATACAACTTTTTGCACCGAAGTCAAGATAACCTGGATTGGCGTGGGCCCAAAGACGGGTCAGCCCCGGACAGGCCCGATCGACGCCCGCTCCACCAGGCGCAATGGCGTGCGCCGGATTCCGCTGCGCTCCCCATCGGCGACGGCATCCAGCACATTCGCCGCATGCTCGGTGAAATTCAGGGCCAGGGTCGAGAGGGGCGTCGGCATGAGCGAGGTGACCATGAGCCCATCGCAGCCGACCAGGCTGACCTCCCGGCCGACCCTGACCCCATGCTCTTCCGCCCAGCGCGAAGCGCCGATGGCGATCATGTCGTTGGCGCACACCACCGCGGTCGGACGCTGCGCCGAGGCCCACCAACGCGCCATGGCGTTGTAGCCATCCTCGATCAGGAAGGTGCTCTGGATGATCGCATCCTGACGCACCGGCAGTCCCACCCGCCCCATGGCGGTCAGGAAGGCCGCCAGGCGCTCGCGACCGGCCAGCTTGTCGGGCGAGCCGGCGATGTGCGCGATGTCGCGGTGGCCAAGGGCGACCAGACGCTCGACCGCGGCGGCCGTCCCGGCTGCGTTGTCCGGCAGCACCGACGAGCCGTTGGGCATGGGTTCGCCATCCACACCGACGATGGGGATGGGGATCTCAGCCAGCAACCCGTGGTCGTGGCCTCCGAAAGCGATGGCGATGCATCCGGAGACGGAGGCCCCCCTGCCCGCGCCGAGGCGCGAGACGAGATCGGCGGCGTTGGGGGCGATGCGCAGCATCCAGCCGCGTGCCGAGCACGCGTGGATGAGCGAAACGACCAGCTGCTGGTAGAACAGGTCTTCTGGATGCAGCGCGATGTCCGGAGCCGCCAGCAGGGCGACCGTGCGGGCCTGGCCCGCCCCTTCGCGGACGAAGGTGCCGGCACCCTGGCGGGGGTCGAGCAGCCCCTCCTCGGCCAGGGCGGCCAGCGCACGGCGCAGGGTCATGCGCGAGATGCGGTACTTGGCGGCAAGATCGTTTTCCGGCGGCAGACGATCGGTGAAGGCGCCGGACTGGATCTCAGCCCGCAGCAGGCTGGTGACGCGCAGGTAGCGGGGCAAGCGTGGACTGGCGCTCATGGGGTGGCGCAAGGATAGACATCCAGTCAACTGCATCAATCGACGGCGGACCGATCCTGGCCCAGGCACACGGGTCAGGGGGCGGTCGGGGCGGCGGCTGGAGCATCCGGCGCGGGCGTGGTGGTCGCCGGCGCCTCGCCTGGCCAGGGCACGCGGCTGCCCAGGGGACGGATGCCGATGATGCGCACGGGCTGCAGCGGCTTGTCGCGCTCGTCGCGCGGCACGGCCGCGATCGCGATCGCGACCTCCATGCCGGCGACCACCTCGCCGAACACCGTGTGCTTGCCGGTCAGGTGCGGGGTGTCGCCGAGATTGATGAAGAACTGGCTGCCGTTGGTGTCCGGACCGCTGTTGGCCATGGCCAGCACGCCCCGCATCGGTTTGCGCGAGGCGGGCAGACTGTCGTCGTAGTGGTAGCCGAGGTCCTTGTAGAACTGCATCAGGCTGACGGTCTGCAGCTGCGGGATGATCTCGGCGATGGCGGCATTGCGCTTCTCGGCCGGGGCGTCCGGGCCGATCTGCCGCCCCTGCAGCTTGGGTTCGATATAGGTCATGACGAACTGCCGGCCCATGTAGGCGCACTGCGGATGCAGCTGGTCCCCTTGCAGGGCGAGTTCGCGATCCAGGCCCAGCGACACCGCGTTGATCTCGTCCTTGAACTGGAAGCCGGGCCCGCCGGTGCCATCGCCCTTGGGGTCCCCGCCCTGGATCATGAAGCCGGGAATGACGCGATGGAAGATCAGGCCGTCATAGAAGGGACGGTTGACCAGCTGCCCGCTGGTCAGGTCCCGGCTGGCCCGGGTGCCCTCGGCCAGGGCGCAGAAGTTGCCGACCGTCACCGGGCACCCCGCGTCGAAGAGCCGGCAGGTGATGGAACCCAGCGAGGTGCGGATCTCCACCTGGGTCTCCCCGGCGGAGATGGTGGCGAGGACGAGAAGAGGCAGGGCGAAACGCATGCGCCGGGGTGTGCCGTGTCGGCCCCGCCGGTCAACGCACCACTCAGCCACAGCAGGCCCAGCGCACCTCACACTTCATTAATGAAAAAGGACTTACATGGCCTCTACACCCTCCCCCCGGCGGGAAGAAGGCTTGACCTCCCCCCCTGCGTCTTGTTAGGACGTTCCTCCGCCCAACGGACCCCCATGGCCAAGAACCTCGTCATCGTCGAGTCGCCCGCCAAGGCCAAGACCATCAACAAGTACCTCGGCCGCGACTACCTGGTGAAGTCGTCCTTCGGTCATGTCCGCGATCTGCCCACCGGCGGCGACGAGACCGACCCTGCCGAGCGCCTGAAGAAGGCCAACGAGGCCCGTGCGAAGGGCATCAAGAAGACCGAGGCGCAGAAGGCCAAGGCCAAGCAGGCGGCCCTGATCCGGCGCATGGGCGTCGATCCCGACCACGGCTGGGAGGCGACCTACGAGATCGTCCCCGGCAAGGAGAGGGTGATCAAGGAGCTGCGCGAGGCCGCCGAGAAGGCAGAGAAGGTGTGGCTGGCTTCCGATCTCGACCGCGAGGGGGAGGCCATCGCCTGGCACCTCAAGGAGTGCATCGGCGGCCCCGACGCCCGCTTCGCTCGCGTCACCTTCAACGAGATCACCAAGTCGGCCATCCAGGCGGCCTTCGAGCAGCCCGGCGAGGTCAACGAGCACCGCGTGCATGCACAGCAGGCGCGCCGCTTCCTCGACCGCGTGGTCGGCTTCCAAGTCAGCCCCCTGCTGTGGGCCAAGGTCGCGCGCGGCCTGTCCGCCGGCCGCGTCCAAAGCGTCGCTGTCCGCCTGATCGTCGAGCGCGAGCGCGAGATCAAGGCCTTCAAACCTGACGAGTACTGGGAGCTGCACGCGGATCTGCATGGACGACCGGACGACCGGACGACCGGACGACCGGACGATCTTCTGCGCGCCCAGGTCGTCCGCCGCGGCGGCGCCAAGTTCGAACCGAAGTCGCGGGCCGACATCGACGCCGCGCTGAATGGCCTGAACGGCGCCACCTACCGTGTGGCTGCCAGCGAATCGAAGCCGCAGCGCTCATTCCCCTCGCCGCCCTTCATCACCTCGACCCTGCAGGCGGCGGCCTCGATCCGCCTCGGCTTCTCGGTCAAGAAGACGATGACCCTGGCGCAGCGCCTCTATGAGGCCGGCCACATCACCTACATGCGTACCGACAGCGTGAACCTGTCGGCGCAGGCGGTGACTGCGGCCCGCGAGCTGATCCAGGCCCGCTTCGGCCCCCGCTACCTGCCCGAGAAGCCCATCTTCTACAAGTCGAAGGAGGGCGCGCAGGAGGCGCACGAGGCCATCCGTCCGGCCGACGCCAACGTCGCCGCCCGCGACCTCGACGCCGAGCCCGACGCGGTGCGCCTCTACGACCTCATCTGGCGCCAGTTCATCGCCTGCCAGATGCCGCCGGCCGAGTTCGACACCACCACCGTGACCATCGCCGCCGCCGACTGCGAGCTGGCCGCGCGCGGCCGCGTGCTGCGCTTCGACGGCTTCTTCACCGTGCAGCCGCCGGCCAAGAGCGACGACGTCGTGCTGCCAGCCATGGCCGTGGGCGACACGCTGAAGCTGGTGAAGCTCGACCCGTCGCAGCACTTCACCAAGCCGCCGGCGCGCTTCTCGGAAGCCTCGCTGGTCAAGGAGATGGAGAAGCGCGGCATCGGCCGTCCGTCGACCTACGCCGCCATCATCTCGACCATCCAGGACCGCGGCTACGTGCGCCTGGATGCCCGCCGCTTCCGCGCCGAGAAGCTGGGCGAGATCGTCACCGAGCGCCTGGTCGCCGCCTTCCCCGACCTCATGGACTACGGCTTCACCGCCGGCATGGAGGAGGACCTCGACGAGATCGCCGAGGCCAAGGAGGACTGGAAGAAGACCCTCGACGGCTTCTACAAGCCGTTCAAGTCGCGCCTGGCGGAGGTCGAGAAGAGCCTCGACGCGGTGCAGCCCGTGCCCACGCCCATCGCCTGCCCCGACTGCGGCCGGCCGATGGCGGTGAAGTTCGCCCGCACCGGCGTCTTCCTCTCGTGCAGCGGCTACGTGCTGCCGCCCAAGGAGCGCTGCGCCAAGACCATGAACCTGGTGCCCGGCTCGGAGTCCGAGGCGGCCAAGCCCGCCGACGAGGTCGAGGGCGAGGAGGCCCTGGCCAGCGACGCCGAGGTCGCCGCGCTGCAGGCGCAGCGCCGCTGCCAGATCTGCGGCACCGCCATGGACGCCTGGCTGCTGGACGAGAAGCGCCGGGTGCACATCTGCGGCAACAGCCCCAACTGCGCCGGCATCCAGATCGAGGAAGGCGCCTTCAAGATCAAGGGCTACGACGGCCCGTCGATCCCCTGCGACAAGTGCGGCAAGCCCATGCAGCTGAAGACCGGCCGCTTCGGCAAGTACTTCGGCTGCACCGGCTGGCCGGCCTGCGACAACACCCGTAAGCTGCTGCGCAGCGGCGAGGCGGCCCCGCCCAAGATCAAGCCGGTCGAGATGCCCGAGCTGAAGTGCAGCAAGGCCGACGACCACTTCGTCCTGCGCGACGGCGGCAACGGCCTGTTCCTGTCGGCGTCCACCTACCCGCGCGTACGCGAGACGCGCAACCCGGCGGTCGAGGACCTGCAGCGCCACCGTGACGAGCTGCCGGAGAAGTACCGCTTCATGGCCGACGCCCCGGCCAAGGACCCCAAGGGCCGCACGGTGATGGTGCGCTACGCCCGCAAGGAGAAGCTGCACTACGTCGCCAGCGAGACCGCCGACGGCAAACCCAGCGGCTGGAGCGCGCACTACGTCGACGGAGCGTGGAAGGCCGACCCGGCCTGAGTGCATGCTGCGCCGCCTATGGAACCGGCTGCTCGCGCATCCGACCGGCCGCTGGCTGGCCCTGGCGGGCGCGGTCGGCCTGGTCTGCGGCACGGTCGGCTTCCTCTTCAACCTGGCGGTGAATGCCTGCACCAGCCTGGCCCTGGGGCTGGCGGTCGGCTACGCACCCAAGCTCCACGGCCCTGAACTGCCGCTGGAGGCGGGTCACGTGGTGCGCCCGTGGATGGCCATTCCGGTCCTCGCGCTGGGTGGAGCGCTGGCCGGCTGGATCGCCGCACGCTTCGCCCGCGAGGCGGCTGGCGGCGGCACTGGCAACGCGGTCGACGCCTTCCATCGCCGCCGCGGCGCCATCCCGCTGCGCCTCACCCTGACCAAGCTCGCCGCTTCCACCGCCACCCTCGGCAGCGGCGGCAGCGCCGGTCGTGAAGGGCCGATCTCGCTGGTCGGCGCCGGCTTCGGCTCGTGGGTGGCTGAGCGCCTGGGTCTGGCGGTGCGCGACCGGCGCCTGCTGCTGGTCGCCGGCATCGCCGGCGGCATGTCGGCGGTCTTCCACGCCCCCTTCGCCGCCGCCCTCTTCGCTGTCGAGGTGCTGTACCGCGGGCCGGACCTGGAAGCGGACGCCCTGGTGCCGGCGGCGATCAGTTCGGTGATCGGCTTCGTCGTCGCCGGCGTGCTGGAGGGCCTATGGCATGCAGCCATGGGCATCGACGCCCCGGTCACCGGCAGCATCATCGCCGTGACCGGCGGGGCGGGCTTCGGCGCCGGCGACTGGCTGCAACTGGTCGGCTACCTCGGCGTCGCCGTCGCCTGCGCCATCGGGGCCCACCTCTTCATCGCCCTCCTCGCCGCCATCGACTCCATCGGCAAGCGCACCTGCCCGCCGCTGTGGCTGCGCGCCGCCGGCGGCGCGGCGGCGACCGGCGGGATCGCGATCGGCCTGTGGTACGCCCTGACCGCCCTGGCTGGGGGCACCGACCCCCAGCTCGGATTCGTCGTCCTTGGTCCAGGTTATGGAGTCCTCCAGCGCACGGTCGAATCGGCACCCGGCCTGCCCCTCGCCATCGCCCTGACCCTGGTGGCCCTGGCCAAGATGCTGGCGACCGCCTGCACCGTGGGCAGCGGAGGCTCCGGCGGCGTGTTCGCTCCCAGCCTGGTCATCGGCGGCTGCCTCGGCGGCGCGGTCGCCGCCGCGCTGCAAGGGATGCCTATCGCGCCACCTTTGGCGGCCGGGGTCCTGGTGGGCATGGCGGGGTTCCTGGCCGCCTCGCACCGCACGCCCATGGCTGGCATCTTCATGGCGTGCGAGGTCGGCGGCAGTTACGCCCTGCTCATCCCCTCGCTGTGGACCTGCGGCCTGGCCTTCCTGCTGCTGGGCCGCCGTTCGCTGGTCGGGGGACAGCCGTGGTCGCAGGGTCAGAGCGAAGCGCATGGAGAGAACCGGGCCCATGACCCCTTCGCAGAAGCCACCGTCGCCGATCTGCTCAAGGATGAGCCGCCTGCCACCACCCTGACCAACGCCGCGACGATGGTGGAATGCCGCGCCGCCCTCGCTGCTACCGGCCAGACCGTGTTCCCGGTGGTCGAGACCGGCCGCCTCCAGGGCGTGGTGACGATGGACGATCTGCGGCAGTTCCTCGACGACGATCCAGACACCGACGCGATGATCCGCGTCGCCGACCTGGTCGCCGGCCGTGCCATCGCCGTGCAGCCGTCAGACAGCCTGTCGCGAGCCTTGCGCCGCTTCGCCGAGCATCCCCTCGACGACCTGCCGGTGGTGGATGCCGCCGGCACCTACCTGGGACTGTTGCGACGCGAGTCGCTGTTCCGCTGGTACCACCGCCGCATGGATCGCATCACCGCCGACCTCAAGGCGGAAGGCGTGCAGCCGTCCACCGATTCGTGGCGGCGCACCACCGGCGGGGCGGATGCCACGCGCACCTCGACCGCGATCCCGCCGGACATGCGCGAACGGCGCTGATTAGCGCTGGTCCGGCCACACCTTGCGGATGCCGAAGCGGCGGGTCAGGTCGCAGGCGTCGATGAGCCGGTTCACCGCCGCATGGCCGTGTTCGCGCTGCACCTCCAGCAGTACCGCATCGATCGCCATCGCCGGGTAGGGATGGTCGTCGGGCAGGCGGCGCAGGATCTCCTCGGCGCGGACGGTTTCCATGGCGGCAGGATCCGGCGCCCGGCGGGCACGCAAGGCTGGCGGGACGGCGGTTCCCTTGCCGGCCGCCGGGCCAGCATGCCCGCGCATGCAGAGCCTGGCGAAGGACGTGCCCCTGCCGATGTCGCGGGCCGAGATGCAGCAGTGGTGGGGCTGGGACGAGCTCGACATCCTGCTGGTCAACGGCGACGCCTATGTCGACCATCCCAGCTTCGGCATCGCCCTGATCGGGCGTGCCCTGGTCGACGCGGGCTTCCGCACCGGCATCGTCGCCCAACCGCAGTGCGACGAGGACTTCCTGGTCATGGGCCGGCCGCGCCTCTTCGTGGGCGTCAGCGCAGGCAACATCGACTCGATGCTGAACCACTACACGGCGGCGCGCAAACCCCGCCGCCAGGACCACTACAGCCCGGGCGGCAAGGCCGGACTGCGCCCCGACCGCGCCACCATGGTCTACACCAACACCGTGCGCCGCCTGCTGAAGGGCCTGCCGGTCGTGGTGGGCGGCGTCGAAGCCAGCCTGCGCCGCCTGGCGCACTGGGACCACTGGTCGAACACCTTCCGCCGCAGCATCCTGCTCGACAGCAAGGCCGACCTGCTGGCCTACGGCATGGCCGAGCCGCAGGTGCTGGAGATCGCCCACCGCCTGCGCGCCGGCGAAGGCATCCGCGACCTGCGCGACATCCGCGGCACCTGCTACGCCATGAACGCCGGCGAGACCCCGGCCGACCCGTGGAAGCGCGGCTGCGTGGCGACCCCCTCGTTCGAGGATATCGCCGCCGACACCGCCCGCTTCGCCGAAGGCGAGCGCGTGCACTTCCTCGAACAGGATCCGCAGCGCGGACGCATCGTCACCCAGGCCACCGGCAGCCGCATCGTGGTGCAGAACCCGCCGATGCGGGCGCTGGAGGAAGGCGAGCTGGACCGCATCTACGACCTGCCCTTCACCCGCCGCGAGCATCCCGCCTACGCCGCGGGGGTGCCGGCGCTGGAGACGGTGCGCACCACCATCGTCACCCACCGTGGCTGCGTCGCGAACTGCAATTTCTGCTCGATCGTCTACCACCAGGGCAAGGACATCCAGAACCGCAGCGTCGCCTCGGTGGTGCGCGAGGCCGAGCGCATCGCCGCCCTGCCCGGATTCCGCGGTACCATCGCCGACGTCGGCGGCCCCAGCGCGAACATGTTCCGCATGCGCTGCGGCAAGATGCGCAAGCTGGGTTCGTGCGTGCACCGCGACTGCCTGCTGCCCACTCCCTGCCCCAGCCTGGAGAGCGGCGCCGACGAGAACATCGCCGCGCTGCGGAGCATCCGCGCCATCCCGGCAGTGAAGCATGTCTTCATCCAGAGCGGCATCCGCTACGACCTCGCCCTGCGCGACGGCGACGCCTACATCGACGAGGTCGCCCGCCACCACGTCAGCGGCATCATGAAGGTCGCCCCCGAGTCGACCGACGACGGCGTGCTGGAGCTGATGAACAAGCCGCGCTTCGACGTCTTCCGCCGCTTCAAGAAGCGCTTCCAGCTGGCATGCCGGAAGGCCGGCAAGCAGCAGTTCATCACCGAGTACCTGATCGCCGGCCACCCCGGCGCATCGCTGGACACCATGGTCGATACCGCGGCGACGCTGCAGGCCGAGGGCATGCAGCCCGACCAGGTGCAGGAGTTCGTGCCCATCCCGATGACCATCAGCACGGCGATGTACGTCACCGGCCTCGACCCCTTCACCATGCGCCCTATCCCGGTGTCGCGCGGCGACCGCGAGCGGCGCATGCAGAAAGCGCTGATCCACGCCGGCAAGCCGGAGAACCAGCGCCTGGTCCTGGAGGCGCTGCAGAAGACCGGCCGCACCGAGCTGGCCGAACGCCTCACCGGCGGCGGCCTCGGCCCCGCCGGCCATCTGGCGGATCGCGCCAGGCGCGGCGGCTATGTCGGACCGGCCTACCTCGCCGGCCTCGACCAGGTCATCGACGAGGAGGAGGCGCGCATGGATGACCATGACGGCCACTTCCCCGCGCCGCCGTGCGCGACCGCAACGCCTCCGCCGCGCCGTGGCGCCTTCGATGTCAGCTGGAAGGGGCGCAAGCGCACGGCGACCATCAAGGACATGCGTCCGGGACGGCCGCGCCGCCGCTGATCAGCGCAGCTTCTTGAAGTAGCGATGGGTGATGCGAAGGCCGAGGGTCTTGGCCGCGTGCAGCCCGATCTCTTCCAGCGTCACCGGCTCCAGCCGATCGGGCTCGACCGGAGGGTGGCACTCCTCGGCACGCCCCAGCAGCTCGCGGGCGCGCTCAAGCACCGCCGGCCCGAGGTTGCGCGGCGTGATGATGCGCCAGCCATCGCCGTCGAGGCCGATGCGGACCCCCTCCGGCCCGGTGAATTCCATGGAGGTCAGCTTCCGTGTCGGTCCCATGACCGAAGCTTGCAGTCTGCCGTGTCGCGGGCCAGCACATCCGCCCTTCCGGACGGCTCATGCGACGTATCGTGTCCAGCCATGAGCGATGCCCCGATCGAAGTTCCGCAGACCAAGGAGGGCTGGTACGTCCTCCATGACGCCTATGTCGTCGACTGGCCGCGCTGGCGCGCCTGCCATGCCGGCAACGACATGATCGAGGAGGCCAAGGCCTGGCTGGAGCGCGCCCAGACCGTCGAGCGCGGCGATACCGCGATGTACAGCATCGTCGGTCAGAAGGCCGATCTGCTCTTCCTGCACTACCGCGAGAGCGTCGCCGCCCTGGACGAGGTCGAACTGTCGTTCCGCCGCCTGCGCCTGCACGACTACCTCAAGCCCAGCTACTCCTTCCTGTCGGTGATCGAGCTGGGCCTCTACGAGGTTACCGGCGGCGCCCGCCGGGCCCTGGCCGGTCGCGGCCTGCAGCCCGGGGCCCCCGGCTGGGACGAGGCCTTCCAGGCCGAGGTGGCCAAGCACACCAAGGACCTCGACGCGCGCCTGTACCGCAAGATCCCCGGACATTCGCACATCTGCTTCTATCCCATGAGCAAGCGGCGCGGCGAAGGCCACAACTGGTACGCGCTTACCGGCGACGAGCGGCGCAACCTCATGCGCAGCCACGGCGCGGTCGGCGCCAAGTACCGCGAACAGGTCATGCAGGTCGTCACCGGCGCGATCGGCCTCGATGATTGGGAATGGGGCGTCAGCCTGCACGCCGACGATCCCATGGTGTTCAAGAAGCTGGTCACCGAGATGCGCTATGATCCGGCCAGCGCCTGGTACGCGGACTTCGGCCCCTTCTTCGTCGGCGTCCGCCACCGTCCCGACGACATCACCGAACTGCTGGCCTGACCCTCACTGGCCCGACGTGGTCCAGCCGTCGTCGCGCTCGTCCCACTCGTCGTCGTTCTCCCAGCCGGATACGTTCCGCTGCGTGCCGTCCGCGTCGGTGATCGACATCTTCGCCAGATCCAGCTGGTTGTAGACCACCACCGGCCGCTTGGGGTTGAAACCCAGGCTGCCGGGCGGCAGCCGCAATCCGGTGGCCCGGAAGTAGCGGTCCTTGAAGGTGCTGTTGATGAACGCCGTACCCGGCGGACGCCCATCGTTTCCGCTCACGAAGGTGCAGCGGACGAGCAGTTCGGCCTCATCCTCCTGCTCCGGGTAGACCTCCTTCCAGGCAGGCTCCATGCTGATGATCTGCCAGGGCAGCGGATCTCCGTCCCCGCGCGGATTATAGCGGACTTGCAGCTTGAACTGGGTCTTCAGCCTGGCTTCATCGACCTTCGTGGTGCTGGCGATCTTGCGCAGATCCACCTTGGTCCACAGGAAGACCGGAGCGAACATGGGCAGGGCGAACCAGGCGCCCACGAGGATGGGAACCATGACCGCGACGGTGGCGATGACGGCGATGTTCTTGTTGGTTCCGGCTGGCATATGCCCATCCTAGTCCGGCAGTCGGGGCCTGTGAAGAGCCGATCGCCTCAGGCCAGCGGCTGCTGATCGTTCATGCCCAGGACATCCCACATGTAGTCCTTGGCATCGGTGCGGCCGCGCAGCAGGACCGAGAACAGGGTCGGGAAGTCCATGTCGCTCCACAGCACGGCCCGCTGCAGCAGCGGCACCATCGGGCTGGACGGCTCATGCTTCGCCCACCAGGCGGCAAGCTCCTTCAGCTGCGCCACGGCCTGGGCGCGGTTGGCCAGTGGACCCGATGCCCGCCCGCCCGGCCCAGCTGCGGGTGCATCTGCCGGTGACGCACCAGCATCGCCGGACGGGGCGGCCTCCGCCTCGGCGGCCACTGCCGGCCTGGCCGCGTTGCGCAGACGGATGAGCAGCGGCATCAGGCCGCAATCCTCGCCTTCGAAGCGCTCGCTGCCGGCCCAGGCGACGATGCCGTCGATGGCGGCGACGCAGCGGTCGATCGCGGCCGGATCGCTGGCCAGCTGCTCGTCGGTGAGGGCGGCAGCCAGCTTCTCGCCCAGCCATTCCAGGGCCGCGCGGCGGGGACGTACGCGCTGCGGATGCAGGTTGTCCCAGAAGTTCGCCAGCATGCCCTTGAGGGTCTCCAGACCGGTCGCGAGACCCTGGAGGCCGCCCCGGTGCCACATCGCCCGCGCCAGCCAGGCGGCCAGCAGGACGTCCTTGCTGCTGCCGCACAGCAGCTCGGTGGTGCCGTCCTCGACCATCCGCCAGTCGATGTCGCCGCCGGCGGGGTTCTCCAGCTTCGCCACCTCGGCTTCCAGCTTGGCGAACGATTCCTCGTAGCGGATGGACTGGCCGCCGGGCTGATCGCCGGGGATCGGCGTCGAGGCGATGGCATTGAGCTGGTCGCTATCCGGCATGGCTTGCTCCTTCTTCTGGTGGGTCAGCCCGGGCGGGGGCGGCGGACGTGCCGGCGGGTGGCGCTGCCGACCTCATGCAGCAGGTCGCGCAGGCTCAGGTCCGGATCGTCGAGTGATTCAGGGGCCAGGTCGGGATCGCCGATCGTGGCGGGGCGACGTACCGGGTCGTGGAATCGCGACACCTCGGCACCGGGCATGGACGGCCAGAGCGCTCCCAGGCACTCGGCGGCAGTGGGTCTGCCCCAGAGTATGGCGGAGCCTGGAGCGTCGCCCGGCTTGCCCGGATGCATGGCGATCAGCACCGGCGCGGCGGCTCCGCTGCCGAGCATCTGCTGCAACATCAGGACGAAGGCGAGGTGCAGCTGGTTGGCGAGCGGATGCAGGATCAGACCGGTGCGCTCGCCGGGATCGGAGGCCAGGGCCACCACGTCCGCCCACACCCCCGCACGTCGCGGATCGCCAGGCGAACCCAGCAGCCCGGTCCACAGCTTGCCGACGCGGTGGTCGGCCAGGGCGTCGACCAGGCGCCGTCCGGCACCCTCGGCGTCCACCGGCTGGGCGCAGGCGCGCACGGTCTCGCGCAAGGCTGCCGGATCGGCGCCCCAACCGCGGGCGGCCTGCTGCAGGCAGCGGCCGAGGAATGGCAGCCACATCAGCGGGACGAGCGCCGCCTCGCCTCCGAAATCCTGCTCAGGCAGTCCGGCCATGACGCAGAAGGGGAAGCGCCTGCCGACCGCGTCCTGGGACGGCTGCAGAGCCATGGCCCACCAGTGGCCGCGCGTCCGCACCATCGCCAGGCTTGGCCCGGCGGAGTCGAAAGCGGCCGTGCGTGGTCCAGGCGGACCGATCGGGGCGGACTCCAGCCAGGAATCGATGAGGTCCAGCGGGGCTCCGGTCGGAGCATCGCGCAGGAAATCACCGTGCCACGGCAGTTTGCCGAAGAAACCGATTGCAGGAGTTGCCATGTGCCGGGCCGCGATCAGGGCGAGACCTTGGCGGGCGGGATCAGCGATCCGAGCGCGTCGCCCGACACCAGCGGCTCGACAGCCGCATCTTCGAGGATGGCACCGCCGCGGAAGTCCTTGCCCTGGTGCGGGAAGGCCCAGGTCAGCGACAGGCCGCCTTCCGGACGGCTGGCGACGTTGCAGTCGCGCAGCATGCGCAGGATGCCCCAGCCGGCGGCCGGGTACTCCTTGGTGATCCACTGCCCGGTGGCGAGGTTCAGCGACACCTTCGAGCCGCCGCCATCGGCGAGCTTCCATTCGTAGCGGTAACGGCGGTTCGGCCGGTCGTAGAGGCCGAAGGTCTGCTTGCCGATGGCGACGCTCATGTCCTTCACCGATTCGCGCTGCACCAGGGTCAGGGTGAAGGCCATGGCCGGCTCCTCCAGCCCGCCGGCGAAGAAGGCATCGCGGAACTGGCGTGCCGGGATCAGCAGGCGCTGGTACTCCAGCGAAGTCGGCAGCAGCTCGCGGCCGGCGAAGCGGGTCTGGCGCAGCTGCTCGATGATGGCCACGCGCAGCCAGAGGGCGCCGCTCTTCGGATTCCACAGCTTGGCGACCGCGCCCAGCGGGGCGTCCTGGGCGGACTTGAGATCGAAGGGGTACTTGCCAGCGAGCTGCTCGGCGAAGGGCTTGGCGATCTCGGCGGCCCAGGCGCGATCGATCTCGGAGCCCAGGTCCGCCCCCACCGCGCGATGCACGGCGTCGAGGATGTTGTTCAGGCAGGCCGCGGCCGCGGCGCGGGCCGGCTCGCTGTCGAGGCTCGATGCGGCTGCATCGAAGGACGACTTGGCCTTGTCCGCCGCCGCGCACAGCTCGGCCAGGCGGGTGGGATCCTTGCTGCGCGATCCGGCCTGGGTCGATTGCAGGAAGCGTTCGATAGCGCCCTGCAGCTCGACCATCGCCTTCATGCCGTCCTCGACCCACTTGCCGTCGGTCGGCAGCATGACGCGCACTTCGGGATCGCTGAAGTCGACCCGGGCGAACTCGGAGAGGTTCTTGACCAGGCTGCGATAGGGCGAGTCCTCGCCAGCGAGCTGGCGCAGGCGGGTGGAGGCCTGGCTGAGGTCGGCGAAGGCGGCCGGGCGGACGCTGGACAGCAGTCGCAGCCAGCGCGCATTGTACTCGCGGCCATAGAGCGAGCGCAGACGGCCGCGGATCTCGTCCACCGTGCGATCGATCTTGATCCCGGCATAGCGGGTACGCAGGGCGTCGGCCTTCTCAGCCATCGCTGGCAGCCAGGTGCCCTCCCAGCCCTCGGGGGTGAACAGGGTCGGCACGCCGACCTCGACCTCGACCAGGTCGCGCAATGGACCCGAGATCACCTTGTCGCGACCGATCGGCGATCCGCCCTGCATCGAAGCGACGGTGTCGGCGAAGCTCTGCTGGATCCACAGGGCGCCGCCCAGCGAGCTTTCGACCCGGCTGACCAGCTGCGGCTCGATGCGGGCCTGCCAGCCCTTGGCTGACGCGCCGGCGGCCTCGATCAGGGCCAGGTGCGCCTTGGCGGCACGGATGTCGGCCTCGCCCGGGGTTCCGCCCGCGGCGGCGAACCAGCGTCCTTCGTCGATGAGCAGGCGCTCCAGCAGCGGACGGTCGGGCGTGATGGCGCCCCCGAGCATCTGGTAGGCACGGAAGAGATCGAAGATGCGGTCGTAGGTGGCCGCATCCTTGGCCTCCTGGCGGCGCAGGTCGTCCAGCTCGCGGGCGATCTTCTCGGAGGCCGGCCGGATGAAGGACTTGGCGATGCGCGCGCCGTAGAGCGGATCGAGCTTCTCGATCACCGCACGGCCGGTCCCGCCGCCATGGGCGACGGCATCCGACATCACGGCGCGGGCGCGTTCGACCGCGCCGACCGCCTCGCCGGCGCCCTTGCCCGACGGATCCGCCGCCAGCTCGCGGCCGGCCTCGACCGCGCGGTTGATCAGACCCTGGTCGCGGATGTGGCGGCCGGTCAGCATCGCGCCGAGCACGATGCCGACGGCCAGCGAACCGAACACCGCGACCATGCGCAGCAGCTTGGCACGGCGGAGGAGACGGGTCGGGATGCCGGCCAGATGCCGGTCGGGGATGATGACGCGCGAGAACAGGTCCTTGAGGAACAGCCCGCGGCGCCCGTCGGCGGCGTCGGCGGCCGCCTGCGGCGCCTCGGCGCCGGGCAGGAAGAACACGCTCATGTCCTTGGCCCTGGCGGCGTCGACCTGCTCCTGGGTGGGCATGGGCGGCGCGGCGCCGGCGGCGGACACGGATTCGGTCGGGCGCTCGCCGGGACGCGGCACCTGGATGCCGCTGGTGAAGTAGAAGCCGCGGAACACCGGCTGGTCCGCTATC
>JAFLCQ010000239.1 GCA_017302815.1 Planctomycetota bacterium | reverse complement strand
GAGGACGGCATCGATGACCAGCGCCGGCGCCTTGGCAGGCGGGGCCGCGACCACCCGTACGCCGTCGGGGAGGCGGTCCCGGTTGAGGCGGCAGAGATCGCTGCCTGGAACGACGACGGGCCAGACCGCGACCTGTCGTCCCGCCTGGGCGAGCAGCCTGGCGGCGACATAGCCGTCGCCGCCATTGTTGCCGGGACCGCACGCTACCAGGATCTCGCCGGCAGGGGCCATCCGGGCGGCCTCGCGGGCCACGGCTGCGCCAGCATGCTCCATCAGTGCGCAGAGGTCCTGGCCGAGGGCGACGGCGGCAGCGTCGATCAGCTCGACCTCGGCGAGGGGGATGATGGGGTTCGGCAGCGGCATCCGCGGGCGGCATACCGGTGCGCGGGGTCCTGATCCAGCGGCATGCCGGTGGGTGCTCCCATGCGTTTCAGTCATACATCGGATGCGCCCTGCGGTTGACTCGCCATCCGTGGCGCCTAGCGTCCCGCGTCCGCTGCGGGGAGCTCCCGCACGGCCCTGACCCCACCTGGGAGACGTCTGACGATGGACATCAAGGTCCTGAAGGAAATCACTAAGCTCATGAAGGACAACGACCTGGTAGAGGTCGAGGTCGAGTCCGGCGAGCTCAAGGTGAAGCTGCGCAAGGCCCAGGCCCAGGTTGCGACCGTCGTCCAGACCGTCGCCGCCGCGCCCATGGCTGCCGCTCCGGTTGCCGCCGCCCCTGCGCCTTCCGCCGCCCCCGCCAAGTCGGCGGAGGAGGCCAACTGGAAGCCCATTACCTCGCCGATCCCCGGCACGGTGTACCTGAAGCCGAATCCGGACGCCGCCAACTTCGTCGCCGAGGGCACCGCCGTCGACGCCGGCAAGGTGGTCTGCCTGGTCGAGGCCATGAAGGTGTTCAACGAGATCAAGCCCGAGCAGGGCATCAGCGGCCAGATCAAGCGCATCTGCGTCAAGGATGGCCAGCCCGTCGAGTACGGCACCGTCCTCTTCCTCGTCGGCTAACCCCCCCACGTCCGGGGTCCGGGGTCCGGGGTCCGGGGTCGTTCGACCTGGACGACCGGACGACCGGACGACCGGACGACCGGACGACTCTCATGTTCAAACGCATCCTCATCGCCAACCGTGGCGAGATCGCCGTACGCATCATCAAGAGCTGCCGGCGGCTCGGCATCGAGACCTGCCAAGTCTTCTCGACCGCCGACCGCGAGTCGCTGGCGGTGAAGCTGGCCGACGTGGCCATCTGCATCGGACCCGGCCCGGCCAAGGGCAGCTACCTCAACATCAACAACATCATCGCCGCGGCCGAACTGGCCGATGTCGATGCCATCCACCCCGGCTTCGGCTTCCTCTCCGAGAACAGCCACTTCGCCCAGGTGGTGCGCGACTGCCAGATCGAGTTCATCGGGCCGACCAGCGACGCGATGGAGGCCCTCGGCAACAAGGCCAAGGCCAAGACCCTGGCCGCCAAGGCCGGTGTGCCGACCGTTCCCGGTTCGACCGGTCCGGTGAAGGACCAGGACGAGGCGATCGCCATCGCCCGCAAGATCGGCTACCCGGTGCTGATCAAGGCCACCGCCGGCGGCGGCGGCCGCGGCATGCGCGTGGCGCACAACGACGCCAGCCTGGTGTCGGGCCTGATCGCCGCGCAGCGCGAGGCCGAGGCCGCCTTCGGCAACGCCGACTGCATCATCGAGGCCTTCGTCCAGCGCGCGCGCCACATCGAGATCCAGGTCATCGGCGACAAGCACGGCAACGTGGTCAGCCTCGGCGAGCGCGACTGCAGCACGCAGCGCCGCCACCAGAAGCTGGTCGAGGAGTCGCCCAGCCCGGTCATCACCCCCGAGATCCGCAAGAACATGGGTGCGGACGCGGTGAAGCTGGCCAAGGCCGCCGGCTACTACAACGCCGGCACCGTCGAGTTCATCTTCGACCTCGACCGCAAGCAGTACTACTTCCTGGAGATGAACACCCGCATCCAGGTCGAGCACCCGGTGACCGAGATGGTCAACGACCTCGACCTGATCGCGCTGATGATCAAGGTCGCGGCCGGCGAGCCCCTGCCCTTCAAGCAGGAGGACATCAAGCCCAAGGGCCACGCCATCGAGGTGCGCATCAACGCCGAGGACTGGCAGAACAACTTCAGCCCGGCGCCCGGCAAGATCAGCATGTACGTCGCGCCGTCCGGCAAGGGCATCCGCGTCGACAGCCACTGCTACGCCGGCTACATGATCCCGCCGAACTACGACTCGATGATCGCCAAGCTCATCGTCCACGGCACCGATCGCGCCGATGCGCTGCGTCTTCTCGAGCAGGCGCTGAACGAGTACTACCTCGAAGGTGTGAAGACGACCATCGGCTTCCACCAGCGCCTCATCCGCGATCCGCGGTTCGTGAACAATGAAGTCACCACCAAGTGGGTCGACGACGTGTTCATGAAGCAGGGGTGAGCCTTTAGCTTTGGGGGACTGCGTCCCCCAGGCCCCCTCGGGCTTTGTCGGGGTTCGGTTGTGTCGCTGACGCTCCACAACCGTGGGCGGATGGCCTGCGGCCATTGTATCCGCCCACCACCCCTCGGCGCCCGGTCGCGCTGCGCGCTCCGGTTTGACGCGGGGCTCTGCCCCGCACCCCGCACCCCGCACCCCGCACCCCGCAACGACACGCCCCGCGCACGAATGCGCGGGGCGTGTCTGTCTTGGTGAAAGTCCAACGCGCAGCGTTGGCGGGCGCCGAGGGGTGGTGGGCGGATATAATGGGCGAAGCCCATCCGCCCACGATGTTCGAGGCGCAGCCGAGAACATCGAACCCCGACAAAGCCCGTGGGGGGTAGGCCCGCAGGGCCAGGGGCGCAGCCCCTGCGCTGGCGCTAGCCAGCGCTAATAGCTGACGTCGGGCAGGCCTCGATGCAGGTGCCGCAGTCGACGCATTCCTCGCTGATCTTCGCCTTGGCGTCGACCATGGAGATGGCGTTGGTGGGGCAGGTCGGGACGCAGGCTTCGCAGCCTTCGCACTTCTCGATATCGACGACGTGGGGCATGGATGGACTCCTAAACTGAAGTGAGCGGATATTATGGATATCCGGATCTGGAAATGAAGGGGGTAGTCGCGTGCCGGTCTAGCCTGGAAAACGTGGGCGGAGGCTCCGGTATCCGATTGGTCGCCACCGCGTTGCATGCGCATGTGCGCATGTCGGTGCGGCGATGCGCATGGCTGCAATGCATGCAGCGGCCGTCAGCGGATTGATGCATGGCATGATCGGGACAGCGGACGCCAGCAACGCGCCCGCGACAGGAGGCCGCCATGCGCCCCGCATCCATCCGTTCCGCCTTCACCCTCATCGAGCTGCTGGTGGTGATCTCGATCATCGCCATCCTGGCGGGGATGCTCATCCCCACCGTCTCCATCGTCCTCGCCAAGGCGCGGCAGATGGCGTGCGGCAAGAGCCAGAGCCAGATCGTCCTGGCGATGATCGCCTACGGCACGGAGAGCGACGGGGCGTGGCCGCTCTACTACGCCAAGGCCGATGGGACCAACGCTGGACGCACCACCAGCGGCAATCCGCCGGCGGCGCCGGCAGGCAGCGATCAGACCTCCACCGCCATCGCCAGCCAGGAGATGCTCGCATCGTGGTCTGACGGGGAGCTCACCCGGCAGCTCTTCCGCTGCGCCGCCGCCAAGGAGATCGTCCCGATCGAGGAGGCCAATCCCGGGCTGGCCTCGGGCGATGGCACCCCGGCGCGTTGGATCAGCGCCACGGTGAGCGCTTTCGCCTATGACTGGTCGACGCCAAGCGGCGCCAAGAGCATGCGTGTCGTCCTCTGCGATCGGCCGGGCCGCGATGGCAGCCCGCACGGCCGCAACCTGAACGCCGTCTATGCCGATGGGCACCTCGGCCTGCTGCAGGTGCTGCGGAAATCCCCGACTGGAACCGCAACCGTCGGCAGCGATGGCGTGGCCAGCGCCATCTCCGCGGTGAATGCCGACCTTGCGGATGCGACTCCCGACGGCGTCTATGACGGCGATGGCGACGGCGCCGGCAGCGCCGCCGGAGGCCGCGGCTCACGCACCCGGGCCTGGGCGCGCTGAGCTGCTGCCGGTTCCGTCGCCCGTCTCCTCCGATAGGACATCCCGCCATGCGCAGCCTCGCCGCCCTCGTACTCGTCCTCGCCGTCTTCGGTTCCGCCCATGGCGGCGACGCTCCGCAGGTGGTCGACCAGTGGTACATCGGTGATCTCAACGGACAGCCGGCGGTGTCGCTGCATCTGCTGTCGACCCCGACCCAGGGCGGTGGCCGATCGACCCTCGCCGAGATGGCGGTGGTCCTGCGCCGTCCGCTGGGCGGCAAGGAGTTCCGCATCGAGATCCGGCAGCGCCAGGAGCTGACCGAGGACGAGGCCGGCCGCATCGTCCGCTTCCGCATCGACCACGACGAGAACGGGACGCGCACCTCGGCCATCGGGACGATCGCGGATGGCCGGGCCCTCGCCGAGGTGGCGCATCTCGGCCGCATCGACAAGCAGGAGATCATCATTCCCGAAGGGGTCGAGATCCTCGGGCAGATCGCCGGGCAGGAGCGCATGGCGGCGGCGGTGGCGAACGCCAAGGAAGGCGAGAAGCCGGCGATCGGCTTCGCCGGGGTCGAACTGGTGTCGCACCGCGTGGCCCTGATCCGCAGCACGGCGCGATTCGTCGCGACCGAGTCCGACGGCAACCTCCGCTTCACCGTCACCAGCGATGTCCTACCCGTGCCCACCACCGCGGTGGTCACCCGCCGCGGCGATCTGGTACGCATGGCCGTCGACCTGACCCTGTTCAAGATCGAGGTCCGTCGCGCCGATGGCCCGGTGGCCCTGCTTGGCGCCACCATCGACGCCACCGGCCTGGTGGCGTCCAAGGGGCCATCGCCCAAGGGGGGCGACATCGAGCGCTATCGCGTCCCCGCAGGCGCGACCGTCGCCATCGACGAATTCCAGTCGCGCGACGGCGACACCGTCTCCGTGCGACGCGAGGCGGTGGCCTCCGAGCTTGCCGACGCGGCTCCATTCCTGGCCCGCGAACCGCAGCTCGAGATCGACGACCCGCAGATGCGGGCGTGGGTCGAAGGCATCGCCACCGGGCAGTCTTCGCGGGCCGATCTCGCGGAGACCCTGCGCCTGGCCGTGCGCAGCCACATCACCGCCCGGGACCTGAACACCGCCGACGGCACCGCCCTCGACACCTTCCGCAACAAGCGCGGCGACTGCACCGAGCATGCGAACCTGCTGTGCGCCGCCTTGCGCATCGCCGGCATCCCCGCCCGTGTCGATGTCGGGATCGTGCATTCGATCGACCATGGCGCCTGGGTCGGCCATGCCTGGGTCAGCGCCTGGATCGACGGAGCCTGGCGCCACCTCGATGCCGCCTACCCAGGCGTGCCGCGCAGCCGCTATCTGCGGCTCGGCTCGTCGACCGGACATGACGGGGCCAAGACCGCCGGCGCGATGATCGCGGCGCTGGCCTCGCTGATGGGGCGGGAGATCGAGTGTGTTGTTCCGGGGGACTCTGTCCCCCGGACCCCCTGAGCGGGCTTTGTCGGGGTTCGGTTGTGTCGCTGAGGCTCCACAACCGTGGGCGGATGGCCTGCGGCCATTGTATCCGCCCACCACCCCTCGGCGCCCGGTCGCGCTGTTTGCTCCGGGGGACTCTGTCCCCCGGACCCCCTGAGCGGGCTTTGTCGGGGTTCGGTTGTGTCGCTGAGGCTCCACAACCGTGGGCGGATGGCCTGCGGCCATTGTATCCGCCCACCACGCCTCGGCGCCCGGTCGCGCTGGCGCGCTCCGGTTTGACGCGGGGCTGACGCCCCGCACCCCGGGTACACGCGCACCGCGACTACGGCGTGCGGCAGAGGAATGAGGCGATGACGGTGTGCGCGCCGTTGGCGCGCAGGATGGCTGCGGCGGCGGAGATGGTCGCGCCGCTGGTCAGGATGTCGTCGACCAGCAGGACGCGCGCGGGGACGCGGCAGGCCGGGGCGAACAGGCCCACGACGTTGCGGGCGC
>JAFLCQ010000238.1 GCA_017302815.1 Planctomycetota bacterium | reverse complement strand
GCGCAGCAACGCCAGGTCGCGGGCGGACGGTCCGATGGGCATGCCGCAGATCAGGAGCGCCGACCAGGGCCGGCCCCCGTGCTGGCCGAACTCCAGGTCGTAGACCGTACGCCACAGCCCGCTCGCGGCCGGATCCGGCGCATCGCCGAGATCCTCCTCGATCTCCTCGCGGGTGGCGGGCAGGAGATGCAGATCGACGCCCTGCGCCTCGGAGGCCAGGGCGGAGAGCCAGGTCAACGTACGCCAGAGCGCGTCGCAGCGGGCGACCTGCGGCAGGCGCAGGATCGCCTCGACCTGCGCCGACAGCCAGGCACCCAGCAGCGCGATCTCGACGTCGGCCGCAGCACGATCGCAGCCGCCCGCGCCCAGCAGGGCCTGCCGGCGCTTCCAGCCCGCGGCCATGGCCGGCACGCCGGCGATGACGTCGCCGGCGCTCATGCCCCCGGCGCTCGTCCAGCGCAGGCCACTGGCCGGCAGGTCCGCGACATCCACGGTGAGGATCGGGTTCAGCGCGGCCAGCGCCTGGGCAACCCCATCGCGCAGCGGAAGCGGATCGCGCTCGCCCAGCGGCGCCTCCAGACGGCGGCAGGCGGCATCGCCGATGACGAGGATGCGCAGGGGCAGTTCGTCGCCCGCATCCGCGGTCGGACTGGCCAATCTCACCCTGGGGTGATTGTGCGATACCGGCATGGACGCGGAAGATGCTTGCGGGCCGGAGATGGCCCGCAAGAGCTTCCGTCGTCAGGCGTTGAGGGGCCGGTCGGCGCGCGGGTAGCTGCCCAGGATCTCGCACACCACGGTGCCACGGGCGAGCTCGGCGATGGCGCTGGCGATGCGTTCGTCGCGCTGATGGCCGAGGAGGTCGATGTAGAACAGATACTCCCAGGCCCGCCGGCGGCTGGGCCGGCTCTCGATCTTGCACAGGTTGATCCCGTCGCGATGGAACGGGGTCAGGCAGTCGTAGAGGGCGCCGGGGCGGTCGCTGACCGCGAACATGATGGTGGTCTTGTCGTCACCGCTGGGCTGCGCCGCGTGCTGCGGCCGCGCCACGACCACGAAGCGGGTCATGTTGTTGGGATTGTCCTGCAGATCGCTGGCCAGCACCGGCAGGCCGACGGCGGCGGCTGCCTCGTCGGAGCCGATGGCGGCCGAGCCCTGGGCGACCTCGGCGGCGGCGCGCTCGGCCGCCTTGGTGGTGGAGACGACCTCGACCAGCTCGACGCCGGGCATGTTCGCCGCCAGCCAGCCACGGCACTGGCCGAAGACGGTGGAGCGGGAGTAGATGCGGCGGATGCCGTCCTTCGACGCGCCCGACATCAGGCTGTGGCGCACCTTGAGGTGCATCTCGCTGACGATGCGCACGGTCGAGTTGAGGAAGGCGTCGATGGTGTCGGTGATCGTGCCATCGGTCGAGTTCTCGATCGGCACCACGCCGTAGTCGGCGCGGCCCTTCTCGACGTCGGCGAAGATGCCGGTGATCGAGTCGCACGGCGCGTAGGTGACGCTCTCGCCGAACTTGAGCCGCGCCGCCAGGTGGGTGAACGCGCCGGACTGCCCGAAGTGGCAGATGGTCAGCGGACGTTCGAGGGCGAACGACGCGCTCATGATCTCGCGCCAGATGCCGCGCAGCGCGGAATCCGGCAGCGGCCCCTTGTTGAGCACCGACAGGCGGCGGAAGACCTCCTGCTCGCGGTGCGGCACGAAGATCGCCGCGCCGGTGGCGGCCTTCGCCTTGCCGACCTCGCGCGCGAGCTCGGCCCGTGCATTCAGCAGCTCGACGAGGCGCTCATCGATGGCGTCGATGCGGGTGCGGATGCTGGCGAGGTCGGTCATGCGTGTGCCGCAGGCTATGACCGGCCGGCCGCCAGCCAACCACCTGGGCCGGCTACGGCATGGATCGGGCTGGAGCATCCGCGGCCAAGGCGCCGAGAGCGCCAAGGTCGCGGAGAGATGCCCGACATGCAGGTGCACCGTCCAGCTTGGCAGCCCACACGCCGCCTCACGCCGAGGACAGGCTAATACACGATCTTCTTGATCTTGAACTTGAGGACGCCGACCGGCGCCTGCACCTCGACGGTGTCGCCGACCGCCTTGCCGAGCAGCGCCTTGCCCATCGGGCTGCTGGTCAGGATGCGGTTCTCCAGCGGATCGTCCTCGCCCTCGCCGACCAGCTGCCAGGTCTCGACACTCTTGTCCTTGAGGTCCTGCATGTCGACCTTGGCGCCGAACGCGACCTTGCTGGTGTCGATCTGGCTCTCGTCGACGACCACCGCGCTGGCGAGCTTGTTCTTCAGCTCGGCGATGCGCGCGTTGGTCATCGACATGTCCTCGCGCGCCGCATGGTACTCGGCGTTCTCCCGCAGGTCGCCCTTCTCGCGGGCCTCCTCGATCTGCTTGGCGATGACCGGGATGCGGGCGTTGAGCTGGTCCAGCTCGGCCTGCATCTTGCGCTTGCCCTCGGCTGTCACGGGAATGCCCATGGCGTTCGGCTCCGTCGTTGGCGCGGACCTGCGTCCGCGCTGCTGGTGTGTGGATGGCAGGTGCGCCCCGCCGGCGGAAAGAACACAATAGCGCAGAACCTCCCGCGTTCCGTCCGGAGCGCGGGCAGGATCTGCGCCGTCGTCAGGCTGCTGCCGCGCGTCGCCCGGTGGCGACCGCGCCGGCAAGTGCTGTCAACATCGACTCCGTGGTCGGGAAGTCAACGCAGGCATCGGTGATGCTCTGCCCGTGCACCAGCCGGCTGCGATCCTTGCCCAGGTCCTGGCGACCGGCCACGAGATTGCTCTCGATCATCACCCCGAGCACGTCCGGCGCGCCCTTGGCCACCTGCGCTGCGACCGCGGCGCAGACTTCGGGCTGGCGGCGCCAGTCCTTCTGGGCGTTGTCGTGCGAGCAGTCGACCATCATGCGGGTGGGCACGCCGGCCTTGGCCAGCTCGGCGGCGGCCTTGCGCACCGACTCCTCGTCGTAGTTCGGGCCCTGGCGTCCGCCGCGCAGCACGAGATGCCCGTCCTGGTTGCCGCGTGTGGTGACGATCGATGCCAGACCGCCGGCGTCGATGCCGACGAAATGGTGCGGCTGGCGCGCGGCCAGCATGGCGTTGATCGCCACGCCCAGGCTGCCATCGGTGCCGTTCTTGAAGCCGACCGGCATGGACAGCCCCGACGCCATCTCGCGATGCGTCTGGCTCTCCGAGGTGCGGGCGCCGATCGCCGTCCAGGTGACGAGATCCGCCAGGTACTGCGGCGTCACCGGATCCAGCAGCTCGGTCGCCGCCGGCATGCCCAGCTCGGCGAGATCGCACAGCAGCTTGCGCCCGAGCCCCAGCCCGGCGTTGATGTCATGGCTGCCGTCGAGGTGCGGATCGTTGATCAGCCCCTTCCAGCCGACGGTGGTGCGGGGCTTCTCGAAGTAGACCCGCATGACGATCTCGAGCCGGTCCTTCAACCGCTCGCGCACGGGCAGCAGCAGGCGGCCGTACTCCAGGGCCGCGACCGGATCGTGGATCGAGCAGGGGCCGACCACCGCGAGCATGCGCTGGTTGCGGCCGGCGAGGAGATCGCGGATGCGCTCGCGGGTCAACGCGACCAGGGCGGCGGCGCGCTCGCTCAGCGGCAGCTCGGCCTTGATCGCCTGGGGTGGGCGAAGGGGCTTGTTGGACACGACGTTGAGGTCTTCGGTTCTGTGCATGGTGGTTGAGCCCCGGAAAACGAAGAACCCCCGGCCTCCGGGGCCAGGGGTTCGGGCGACGCAGTGCGGCGGCGTCCCGTCCCCTAGCCGGGGGAGTCGAGATACCAGCCGAAGAAGGCGAAGGCGCCGTTCATACGTGAAATCCTAGCGCCGGCGCCGATCCGCGCCAGCGGCATCTCTCAGCCCTTGCGCAGGGCCTCGATGCGTTGGCAGAGCTCGGGGGGGAAGCCCTCCAGCACGAGATCGACGCCGAACTCGTCGCGCCAGCGGCGCATGCGTTCGGGGCTGATGCCGGTCTTGTGCAGGAACTCGACCTGCTTGGGATCCGACAGCTCCAATCCCACGCCGGCGACCATGCCAGCGCCCGCCGGCCGCACGGTGGTGACCAGCGACAACGGCAGGCGCAGATTCGGCCGCCCATGCAGGGTGTAGGTCAGCGAGCGGTCGGCGGCCACCACCACCCGTGCGCCCTGCATGGCGAAGAACAGCACGCCCAGGGCGATGCCGGCGCCGATGCCGAGGGCCAGGGGCAGGCCGGGACGCGCGGCGGCGTCGATGGCCTGGGTCAGCCAGAAACCGGCCGCGCCGGAGGCCAGGGCCACGGCGAGGACGATGGCGAACTGGGCACCGCGCGGACGGGCGCGCTCGTCCAGCAGCACGGCGGATGGTCCGCCGGCGGCATCAGGCATTGGCGTCGGCCGCGGCGGCGGGAACCGCGCTGGTGATCGCCTTGAAGCGCGCGCGCATGCGCTCGATCGAATGGCCCTCGACCGCACGGGCGGCCTGCTTCAGGGCGTGAAACACGGCGACGCGGTTGGAGCGGCCGTGGCCGATGATGGTCACGCCGTCGACGCCGGCCAGGAGGACGCCGCCGACCAGCGACCAGTGCGTGCGGCGGCGCATGCCGTCGAAGGCGGGCCGCAGCATCTTGGCGCCGATCTTGGTGCGCAGGCTGCGGTAGATCTCCTCCTTGAGGATGGTCACCAGCGCCTCGAACACGCCCTCGCTCGCCTTCAGCATCACATTGCCGGTGAAGCCGTCGCACACCACCACGTCGATATCGCCGTGGTAGATGTGGTGCCCCTCGATGTTGCCGACCACGTTGAGGTTGGTCTTGCGCAGCAGCTCCATCGTCTCGCCGGTGAGGCTGTCGCCCTTGCCCTCCTCCTCGCCGATCGACAGGACGCCGACGCGGGGACGGCTGATGCCGTAGGCGCTTTCCAGGAAGGAGGCGCCAAGCAGGGCGAAGTCGACCAGATGCTCGGGCTTGCACACCGAGTTGGCGCCGCAATCGATCACCCAGGTGTGGCCCTTGGGAGTCGGCAGCGGAGTCAGCAGGCCGGCGCGCTTCACGCCGGGGATGCGGCGGAGGTGCAGCTGGGCGGCGGCCACCGAGCAGCCGGTGTTGCCGCACAGGACCATGGCATCGGCATCGCCGCGCTTCACCAGCTGGGCGCAGCGGTTCATCGAATCGTTGGGCCGCTCTTTGAGGGCGGCGATCTTCTCGGCCATCCCGATCACTTCGGGAGCATCCTCGATGCGGATGTTCTTCGGCTCGGCCCCCTCCTTCTTCAGGCAGGAGCGGATGTCGAGCTGACGGCCGACGAGGACGACCTCATGGGCGGGGAAGTGGCGGGCATAATCGATCGCCCCCTGGACCATGGCCAAGGGGGCGTCGTCGCCGCCCATCGCGTCGAGGGCGATGCGCATGCGGTCGGATTACTTGTCGGCGGGCTTGTCGGCCGCGGGCTGCTCGCCGGCAGCCTCGTCGTCCTTGAACAGCACCTGCTTGCCGTTGTACAGGCCGGTGCGCAGATCGACCTGGTGCGGGCGGTGCACGCTCTTGGTCTGGCGGTCGACCGACATGGCAGGGACGGACATCTTGCGGATGTGCTGGTTGCGAAGCTTCTTGCGGCCATGCGAAACGCGGCGCTTGGGAACTGCCATGGTGAACCTCTCAGGTAGGGCGCGGGAGAGTAAACGGACCCATGGATTTACAAGGCCCCTGTCCGGGGGCCGGAATCCCCGGGCCAGGGTCCGTGTTGCCCCTGCCGATCCGCCCGGCAGCGTGCCGGCCATGTCCGACGGCCGCCATTCCCGCCAGGAGCGCTTCGCTCCCATCGGAACTGCCGGCCAGGCGCGCCTGCGGGCCGCTCGGGCCCTGGTCGTCGGAGTCGGGGCGCTGGGGTCCGCCGTCGCCGAACTGCTCTGCCGGGCCGGGGTGGGAGGCCTGCGCCTGGTCGACCGCGACGTGGTCGAGCCCAGCAATCTGCAGCGGCAGGCATGCAGGATCGGCAGTGGCGATGGCTTGGCTTCGGCGGTCGTGTCGCCGCTGACCACGCATTGCGTGCGCGGGCTGAGTCCGAGCGCCGCGACCAGCGGATCGGTATAGCGCGCC
>JAFLCQ010000237.1 GCA_017302815.1 Planctomycetota bacterium | reverse complement strand
CGGCACGCGGGCGCGCAGATCCGTCTGGTCCAGCGACGGTGCCGTCATATTGGCCTCGACGGCCTGCAGGCTGGCCACGCGGGCGGTGAAGGTGTTCTCGAAAATGCTGTGGGTCTGGCGCGAGGTGGTAAAGCCGTCCGGATTGGGGCTGTCCCGGTCCCAGCCATTGTAGTGGATGGTGGTGTGCAGCGGCTGCGAGCCGTCGCCGACATAGTGGCCCAGCACGCCGATATCGCGCAGGATCAGCGCCTCACGCCGGTCCAGATCCGCCTGATACCAGGCCCGCCTGCCCGGATCAGTCTCACGCGCCATCGCCGCCGTAAGCACCCGCCAATAGGCAAAGTCCCGCTCCAGATTCTGAAAGCCGTCCCAGACGGCATAGGGCAGGTAGCCGGCATCGTTCACATCCAGCCCGGCTGCGATCAGCATGGCATCGTATTCAGACTTCAGGGTGGGCAGAGCCTCGACCATCGGCCCGGCCGCACTCATCACCTGGCCCGCGTCATTCAGATCGATGAAGTGGGCGGTATCCCGCTCCCGGTCGTGCGGCTGGCCCGCGCCCTTCCAGCGATCCGGCTCCCGCGCAAACTCGCCCACGGCCGACACCGACCGGGGATCGCGTAGAAACGCTGGCAGCTCATCGGAAAGGCCCCGCATGGCTGCCATGCCCACCAACCGGTGCCCGGTGTTGCCCCAGGCCTCAGCCTCTGGCGTGTAGCTGGTCAGACCCAACAGAGCCGTGGCGGCAACCGTGGCGACAAGGATGATGCGTTTCATGCGTAGATACTCCGGGGGCTAGCTACGATGCTCTAGCCGATCGCAAAGGCCTGCTCCACCCTGACGATCCAGTGTTGCACAGCCGGATAGACGGACAGGTCGAAGTCACCCTCGTGCGCCACACGGGTGTAGGCGACCAATGCCAGATCGGCCATGCTGGGCGTATCGCCCGCCAGCCAGCGTGAGTGCGTCAGGGCCGCCTCCATCCGGGCCAGTGCGGCGTGCCCGCGCTCAACCAGCCGACCCTCGATCTCTTCGCGGCTTTTGCCGCCTAACAGGCGCTGGAATCGCACAACGGCGATGTAGGGTTCATGGCTGTATTGTTCCCAGAACAGCCACTCAAACATGCGGGCCCGTTCATAGGCGTCTGAGGGCACCAGCGGCGTGCCCTCAGCAAAGTGAAGAACAATGGCATTGGACTGGGCCAGCGGTCGGCCATCCTCGAGCACGACCAAGGGCACCTGTCCCGATGGATTGAGTGCCAGAAAATCCGGTGTCCGCGTCACGCCGGTTGTCACATCGGTTTCGCGCCAGTCATAGACCAGACCCAGATAGTCTAGGATCCATTTGACCTTCAGGCAGTTGCCTGAGCGTAGGTCGCCATAAACGGTCAGCATGCAGGCCTCCGAAGCTGGCGCAAAAGCGTACTGCAAAGGGTCATCATCTCAATCACCGCGCATCCGCGTTCGGGCCTCCAGCCCTATATGAGCAATGCCCATCTGCTCGGCCAGCTCCATCTGGCGCTGGCGCTCGCGGGCGCTGGCGCGAGTGGCCTCGTCGCGGTCGTCGGCACAGGCGTCGCACTGCACCCCCTCCACATAGCGAGGTGAGGTCCGTCCTGCCTCGCTGACCGGGCGGCGGCAGCCCCGGCACAGGCTGTGGCTGCCGACCTCCAGACCGTGGCCCACGGCCACCCGCTCATCGAAAACGAAGCATTCGCCCTGCCACAGGCTGTCCTGGGCCGGGATGTCCTCCAGATATTGCAGGATGCCGCCGTGCAAGTGGCGCACGTCCGCAACGCCCTCGGCCTTCAGCAGCGCCGTCGCCTTTTCGCAGCGGATGCCGCCCGTGCAATACATGGCCACCCGCTCGGGCTGGCGTTCGGCGATCAGCCGGCGGCCCTCAGTGGCAAACCACTCCGGGAAGTCGCGAAACGTGGCGGTGTTGGGCTGAACCGCCCCGGCGAAGGCCCCCACCTGGCCCTCATAGTCATTGCGCGTATCGATCACGAGCGTATCGGGGTCGGCGATAAGGGCATTCCAGTCCCGGGGCGACACATAGGTGCCGACTTGGCCGACCGGATCGACATCGGGCCGCCCCAGGGTCACGATCTCGGCCTTGACCCGCACCTTCAGCCGATGAAAGGGCGCGGTCGCGGCACGGGCAAACTTGACCTCCAGTTCGGCAAAGCCCGGCTGGCTGCGGATGGCCGCCAGAACCTGCGCGATCCCGGCATCGCAGCCGGCGATGGTGCCATTGATCCCCTCGGTCGCGATCAGCAGGGTGCCGCGCACACCCGCCTTTTCTGCAGCCGCCTCCAGCGCCGCCCGCCAGCCCTGAGGATCGTCTACGCGGGCAAACCGGTAGAGGGCCGCCACCAGGTAGGGGTCCGCAGGTTCGTCGTTCCGGGCAGGCGTTGTCATGGCGTCTGTTTAGCCCATCCTGCCGCAAAAAAGAGAGCCGCCGTCACTCTCCTGGCCCCGGTGCACCTGTGGACAGGTGGTCGCACCGCGCCCCATTTGCCAGCTTGTCGCCACAATTCGCTCAGAAACAGGCGTCGCCGGACGCCTCGGGGCCGGTTTGCCTTGAGTCGGTTTCATGGTCAGCGCCCTCGCCTATGCGGTCGCCCTGTTCGTCATGCCTGCGACATCGCAGGGTGGTGATCCCGTCCCTTACGAGGCGGTGTTGGCGACAGAAGCTGTGGCGACGGAGGCAGCGGCCTCGACCTCCACTACCATCGATGCCGCCAATGGCACCGTCACCTTGAGCGATGAGCTTCAGGCCCTGATGGGTGAAGACGCCGACTGGTCGGCCCGAGTGACCTTGTACCATGCCGGGGGCGGTGGCGCGACGGGCAACGACAGCCTGGGCTGCCGACCGATCCCGATGCGCACGTTGGCGGTCGATCCGCGCCGGATTCCACGCCGCCAGCGACACCGCGCCGTCGGGCTGGCGGTAGGCGGCGCTGGTCGGCAGATCCGTCCACACCGTCGCGTCGGTGGCGCCCACCGCCTGCTGGGTGTGCGCCACCCACCAGGTGATGAGCGAGTTCGGCCCGTCGAGCTTGGCCCGCTTCGCCGCCGCGTCGGCGAAGATGCCGGTGACCCGGCGCGGGCTGCCGAAGGACATCGCGCCGATGCCGGCCAGCGAGCCCCAGTCGTCGCCGAGGTCGAGCCAATCGGGGGTGGCGCGCTTCAGCTCGCGCTTGGCCATGCTTTCCGCCTGGAAGTCCATGAAGGCGGGGTCGCGGCCGAGGTAGGACATCCAGTGCCAGGTGGGGATGAACTGGATGCCGTAGACGTGGATCGGCCGGCCGCTGAACCAGGTCCAGAAGCCGACGTCGCGATCGCGCACCACGCTGGCCATGGTGTGCTGCGCCTTGTAGGCCGACGCGTGCACCGCCTGCGCGGGATCCTTCCAGCCCTCGCGGTCGAACCAGTACTCCATCACCGCCGATGACTCGACGGCGTAGCCCATCGCCCCAGCCGCCGCCATGTCGGCGTCGCCCAGCGCCGATCCCAGCAGGAACAGCCCGGCCCAGGCCTGCATCGATTCCGAGGTCGACTCCTGGTTGTTGCCGTCGCCGGGATTGCTCATGCCACCGGCGTAGCTGTGCCCGTGCCAGGGGTCGAAGGTGCGCAGGTAGGGGAAGTCGCGGTCGTCGCGCTGCCAGTTGGCGTACTGCTTCGCCACCAGCCGCGCCATCGGGCCGTAGCCCTCCAGCCAGGTGCGGTCGTAGCGGCCGATCAGCGCCGCCGCGAGGGTGAGATAGCCGTAGTGGAAGTGGTTGTCGGTGAAGCCGCCGGACCCGAACGAGGTGTTGAGGCCGACGAGCGCGCTCCACGGCGCCGGGTAGCGGCAGAAATAGCGCTCGCGCTCGCCCGGCGTCCAGGTCAGCCAGTCGGCCATCGCCTCCTCCGCCCACGCCTTCAGGCGCGGAGCGGCGGGATGCTTGGCCTCCTCGGCGATGGTCCACACCTGCACCAGCTTCAGGGTCGCCTTGGCGCCCCAGTAGGTGTCGCCGCCGGCGCGCTTCTCCGGGCTCTGCTTGGCGTAGTCCTCGACCGCCTTGTCCAGCCAGGCGGTGGCGCGGGCGGGCTCGTAGGCCGGCGCCCCGGCGACCGGCGCCGGGGCCGGCAGCATCGGCACCACGCCGCGGAAGGGCCAGCTGATGGCGAAGTCCTTGCCACCTGCCAGGCGCAGGCGGCCGCGCGGCGAGGGGAACTCGGCCTTCTCCAGCGCCAGGGCGTGGCGGGTGTTGCGCCACTGGTGCGGCAGCCAGCCCTGCAGCACGGCGGTGGAGGTCCCGCGCAGGGCCTCGGCGCTCACCGCCCAGGTCGTCTGCACCTCGCCGGCCGCCATGTCCAGCTTCCAGTCGAAGCGGGTGTCGCGCGGCACCGCGTAGGCGTAGGTGCGCAGGAGCGGCAGATCGGACGGCGTCGGCAGCAGCCCGACCACCAGCCAGCGCTTGCCGGCGGCGGGGAAGGCGATGTCGATGCCGTCGGCGCCCGCCTTCATCACCGCCTTCTCGGGAGCGAACAGCGCAAAGCTGCGGCCCTCCTGGGTGATGCTGGCGACGTCGCCCTGGACCTTGGCCTGGGCGGGATCGCAGGGCACGCGCAGGTCCAGCCCTGCGCTCTCGATCCAGACGTAGGGCATGCCATGGCCGATGGTGACATCGAGATGGCGCTGCTCGTCGGCGCGCAGGCGCATGGCGACGTTCCAGTCGCCCCAGCGCAGGGTCGAGCAGGTGCGCAGCAGCCCGCCGGATCCGGCCTCGGCGCGCTCGCTGGCCACCACCTGGTCCACCCCGATCCAGCCCCAGCCGCCGCCGGTCTCGTCGACCAGGCGCAGGCGCGCCTGCCTGCCCTTCAGCGCGCGCACGTCCCACACCGTCGCCGCCAGGGTGCGCGAGTTGCGGCCCACCGCCTGCTGCACCGGCTTGCCGTCGACCAGCAGCTCGATGCGCGCCTTGCCATCCTTGCCGCCGGCGACCAGCAGGTGGATGTAGCCGCGCTCGATACGGAAGGCGGGGCCGGTGGCGCTGCCGGTCGCGCCGTCGCCGCCGTTGGCGAAGCCCATCGCCCAGCGCTTGCCGAGGACGCCTTCGCCCTCCTGCTGCGCGGTGGTCGCCGGACCGTCGCCCCAGGCGCGGCCCTCGACCTCCCAGCCCTTCGGCCAGCGCTCCCACTCGAAGTCGGCCAGCACCTGGTCGGCGTCGGCTGACGGCGTGCGTTCCACCGCCAGGACGTCCAGCGGCGGGCCCTCCTCGAACTGGCTGCCCTTGGCGTCCCAGCCCTGCGGGTACCAGATGCGCGCCCCGCCGCCGTGCGCCGAGACGATCGCTGGCCGCGCGTACAGCTTGCCCGGCCAGGGGTTGGCCAGCAGCGAGGTCCACCAGTCGTTGCTGGGCAGCGGACGGCCGGCGCTCTCGGCCTCGATCAGCGGCTTCCGCGCCAGCTGCTCGGCGATCTCCTTGCTGCCGCCGGGCGGCTGCGGGGCGTAGCTGCCGCGCCCGACGGCCACGGGGGCCTCGCCGGCGTACAGGCTGGCGGCGATGGACAGGAGGACGGTGAGATGGCGCATGACCATATTACGCCCGCATCGTCGTGCTTTGCGCCCGTCCTTCCAGGGCCGCCCGGCCGTCAGGTCCGATGCCGGCGGACGGAATGCTCCCCGGGTTGGCCGGCGGAGGCGACGTCCATACTGCCGCCATGCAGGCCTTCCCCGACACCCGCTGGAGCCTGATCGCCGCCCTGCCCGGGCAGCCGCAGCAGGTCGCCGCCCTGGTCGGGGTCTACGCCGACGCCATCGCCGCCTACCTGCGCGGCAAGCTGGCCGGCGAGCGCGCCGAGCGCATCGACGACGTAGTGCAGGAGGTCCTCCTCGACCTGCTGCGCAAGCCCGAGGTGCTGGCCCAGGCCCAGCCGGGCCAGGGCAGCCGCTTCCGCTACTACCTGATGAACCTGGCCTGGCTGGCGGCCCTCAACGCCCTGCGCCGCCACCGCCATCACGAGCAGGACCGCGCCGCCGAGGCCGGCGGCGACGAGCCGCCACGCGTCGAAGGCCTGGCTGCGGATCTGCCGCCGCCCGAGCGGGCGGCGATGGA
>JAFLCQ010000236.1 GCA_017302815.1 Planctomycetota bacterium | reverse complement strand
ACCGTCAGCGCCGAGCAGCGTGCGCGCATGATCGCCGAGGCCGCCTATTACATCGCCGAGAAGCGCGGCTTCATCCATGGCCACCATGACGCCGACTGGGCGCAGGCCGAGAAGCAGATCGACGACCTGCTCGCGAAGTGATGCCTGGCGGACGTGAAGACGCCCACGGCCGGGCCGTGGGCGCCGCACGACGGGCCGGTCCGGCTGCGGTTCAGCCGCCGGCCTCGTAGGCGCGTCCGCTCTTCTTCTCCATGTAGTTGACGAAGGCGCGGTTGCACACCCGGGTGCCGCCCGGAGTCGGGTAGTCGCCGGTGAAATACCAGTCGCCGGTGTGGTGCGGTATGGCGTTGCGCAGTCCGGCGACGGTCTGGTAGACCACGCGCAGCTCGCCGGTCCATTCCTTGGGGCGGACCAGTTCGGCGATGCGGGCGCTGATCTCCTCGTCGCTGAAGGGGGCGTAGATGCGCTTCACGTGGTTCGGCGACTCGACGCCCGGCTTCACGGCGCGGCAGTCGGCCAGGACCCCGTCGAGGATGGCTGTGCGCCCGGTCTCGCGCAGCAGCGACACCGCCGCCTCGAAGGCGACGAACTTGCCGAGCTCGCTCATGTCGATGCCGTAGCAGTCCGGGAAGCGGATCTGCGGCGCGCTCGACATGATGACGATGCGCTTCGGCTTCAGGCGCGAGAGCATGCGCAGGATCGACTGCCGCAGGGTGGTGCCGCGCACGATCGAATCGTCGATGGCGACGATGCTGTCGACGTCCGGGCGCAGGATGCCGCGGGTGATGTCGTAGACGTGCGCGACCATGTCGCCGCGGTCGTCCTCGCCGGTGATGAAGGTGCGCAGCTTGGCGTCCTTCTGCGCCGCCTTCTCGGTCCACGGACGCACCGCCAGGATCTCGCGCAGGCGCTCGGGGGTCAGCGCGCCCTGCGCCTGCAGATCGAGGATCTGCCGCTCCTTCCACTCCGCCAGCCAGGCCTCCAGGCCTTCGCACAGGCCGTAGTAGGCGCTCTCGGCGGTGTTGGGGATGTACGACAGGACGGTGTGGGCGAGGTCGTGGTCGACCGCCTGCAGCAGGGCGGGCACCAGCTCGGCGCCCAGGGCCTTGCGTTCGCGGTAGATGTCGGCGTCGTTGCCGCGGCTGAAGTAGATGCGCTCGAAGGTGCAGCTGCGCTTCTCGGCCTTGGCCAGGATCTCGACCTCGGCGGCCTTGCCGCGGTGGTCGATGATCAGGGCGCAGCCCGGGGTGACCTCGTGGACCTGCTCGGGCGAGACATCGAAGCAGGTGACCAGCGCTGCGCGCTCGCTGGCGCAGGCGACCACGTCGTCATCCTCGAACCAGTAGGCGGGTCGGATGCCGTTGGGGTCGCGCAGGGCGAAGGTGGCGCCGTGGCCGACGATGCCGGCCATGAAGTAGCCGCCGTCCCAGGCGCGGGCGGCGCGCTTGAGGACCTTGGACAGGTCGAGCTGGTCGGCGATGACGGTGCGCAGCTCGTCGCCGCTGATGTTCTTCTCCTCGGCCTTGCGCACGATCGCCTCGTTGGCGACGTCGAGGAAGTGGCCGATCTTCTCCATCACCGTCGAGGTGTCGGCATGGCCGACCGGGTGCTGGCCCATGTCGACCAGCATGCGGAAGATCTCGTCGGTGTTGGTGAGGTTGAAGTTGCCCGCCACGCACAGGGTGCGGCTGGGCCAGTTGCTGTGGCGGACGAAGGGGTGGCAGTTGTCTATGCCGTAGCCGCCGTGGGTGCCGTAGCGCAGGTGGCCGAGGTAGACCTCGCCGCAGAAGCCGAAGTTCGCCTTGATCCCGTCGACGTCGTCGAGGGTCAGCTTGTTCTCCTCCATCACCCGCGTGAAGTCGTCGCGTACGTGCTTCCACAGCCGGTCGAGGCAGGTCGGGCCGCCTTCGCGATGGCGGGCGATGTACGGTGAACCGTAGGCGATATTCTGCCGCAGCACCGCCATGCCCGCGCCGTCCTGGCCGCGGTTGCGCTGCTTCTCCATCAGCAGGTACAGCTTGCGCAGGCCCCAGTTGGCCGTGCCGTAGGCGGCGCGGTAGTGGGCCAGCGGCTTCTTCAGGCGGACGATCGCCAGGCCGCACTCGTGCTTGATCGGGTCGCTCATGTGGGGCGTCCGGTCGTCACATGGTCCGGTCGTCCGGTCGTCCCGAAGGTGGGCACACCGACGTCACGGACGATCAGGAGCAACGCTGCATTGGACGACCGGACGAGCGGACGACCGGACGATCGGACGATCATCACTTGCTGATCCTTTCCATGCCGCCGAGGTAGGGCCGCAGGACGGGCGGCACCACGACGCTGCCATCGGCCTGCTGGTAGGTCTCGAGGATGGCGATCAGGCAGCGCGGCAGCGCCAGGCCCGATCCGTTGAGGGTGTGCACCAGCTGCGGCTTGCCGTCGGCGCCGCGGGCGCGGATGCCGGCGCGGCGGGCCTGGAAGTCGGTGAAGGTCGAGCACGAGCTGACCTCCAGCCAGCCCTGGGTGCCGGGGCTCCACACTTCCAGGTCGAAGGTGCAGGCCGAGCTGAATCCGGTGTCGCCGGTGCACAGCTGCAGCACGCGGTGCCTGAGGCCCAGGCCCTTGAGCAGCGCCTCGGCGTGGCCGCGCATGGTCTCGAGGTCGGCGCGGCTGCGCTCGGGCGTGGTGAACCACACCATCTCGACCTTGTCGAACTGGTGCACGCGGGTCATGCCGCGGGTGCCGACGCCGGCCGCGCCCGCTTCGCGGCGGAAGCAGGGGGTGTGGCTGCAGTACTTCAGCGGCAGGCTGGCGCCGTCGAGGATCTCGCCGGCGTGCAGGTTGGTCACCGGCACCTCGGCGGTGGGGACCAGGAGGAGGTCGTCGTCCTTGCAGCGGTAGAGCTGGTCGGCGAACTTCGGCAGCTGCCCGGTGCCCTGCATGATCTGCGGGCTGACCAGGTAGGGCACGGCCCATTCGGTGTAGCCGTTGGCGACGTGCTGGTCGATGAACCAGGTGACCAGGGCGCGCTGCAGGCGGGCGCCGGCGCCGCGCAGGGTGACGAAGCCCGAGCCGGCGAGCTTGGCGCCGCGCTCGAAGTCCATGATGCCCAGGGCCGGGGCGATGTCCCAGTGCGCCTTGGGCTTGAAGGCGAACTGCGGCTCGTCGCCCCAGGTCGCAACGACGACGTTGCCGGCTGCGTCTGTGCCGGCCGGGACCTCGGGCAGGCAGGGGTTGGGCACGTAGAGGAGCTGCTCGGCCAGGGCCTTCTCCAGCGCCTCGCGCTCGCTGTCGGCGGCCTTCTGCTGGTCGCCCAGGGCGCGGGCCTTGGCCTTCGCCTCCTCGACCGCGGCCCCGCCCTGCTTGGCGGCGGCGCCGATCGCCTTGCTGGCGGCGTTCAGCTCGGCCTTCAGGCCCTCGGCCCGGGTCTTGAGCTCGCGCACCTTGGCGTCCTGGGCGAGCAGCGCATCGACGTCGATGGCGGCCCCCCGGTCGGCGAAGGCCTTGCGGAAGATGGCGGGGTCCTTGCGGAGGGCGGCGAGGTCGATCATGGCTGGGGACGAGCACTTTAGGGCGGCGTCAGGTTGGGCAAGGAGCCCCGGAGGACGGACCCCCCTTGGATGCGCCGCCTGCGCTCCACCATGCGCGCCGCGTGCTCGGCGCCCTCGTCCGCCTCCTGGTCGCGATCGCCCTGGCTGCCGCCCTGGGGCCGATCTGCTTCGATGTGCTGCATTGGGCCGCCCGCCACCTGCGCTGGCCGCCGCCCGACGCCGCGGCCACCGTCGGCGGCGCCGGGCTGGGGCTGCTGTTCATCCTCTGGCGCCGGCCCAACTGGTTCATCCACACGGCGGTGCACGAACTGTGCCACCTCGTGGTCTGCCTGCTGGTCTTCGTGCGCCCCACCGGCATCAGCGTCACCGATGGCCGCGGCGGGGCGGTGGAGCACATCGAGACCGGCCCGGTCCGTTCGACCCTCATCCAGATCGCCCCCTACACCCTGCCGCTGCTGCTGACCCCGGTCCTGGTGGTGCGGCATTTCATCATCACCGACCCCGAACCCTGGCGGCACGTGCTGTCCGGTCTCGCCGCCTTCCTCTACGTCACCCATCTCCAGGCCCTCTACCACAACATCCGCATCAACATCTCCGGCGAGCAGGCCGATCTGGTCAAGGTGGGGCGTCCGCTGGCCTTCGTCCTCATCGCCATGGCCATGATGCTGGTCAGCGCGTGGGTGCTGCGCGCGCTGTCCACCGGCATGCCCAGCGGCTATTGAACGATGATCGCGGGCGACGGCTCGGCGAAGAGCTGGGCCTGCTCGGCCGGGCTCAGCTGCCGGCATGCGCCGGCCGGCAGGTCGCCGGGAAGCTCCAGGGCGCCGATGCGGTCGCGATGCAGGCGCACCACCTCGCCGCCGAGGGCGGCGATCATGCGCCGGACCTGGTGGTAGCGGCCTTCGCGCAGGTGCAGGGTCGCCTCGCCCGGGCCGGGCAGCTCCAGCAGCGCCGGCATGGTCGGGCGGTCGTCATCGGGCAGGGCTATGCCCTTGGCGCAGCGCTCGACGGCGTGCGCGGACAGGGTGCCGGCGTAGCCGATGCGGTACCGCTTCCAGATCGTGCGCTTGGGGTTGGTCAGGCTGTGGATCAGCTGCCCGTCGGTGGTGCAGACCAGGAGGCCGCTGGTCTCGCGGTCGAGGCGGCCGGCGGGTTCGATGGGCAGGTGGGCCAGCTCGGGCGGATAGGCCGATTCCAGCAGGGGGGCCTCGGCCGGATCGTGGCTGCACGAGAGGCCCAGCGGCTTGTGCAGCAGCAGGGTCGCGTCCTCCGGTCCGGCCACGACCGGGCGGCCGCGCGCCGTCACCGGCCGGCCGCGCAGGGGTTCGGCATGGTTGCGGCACACCACCCCGCCGACCGTCACCAGTCCGGAGCGGATCAGGCCGCGCACCTCGCTGCGGGTGCCCAGGCCCTGGTGGGCGAGGAAGGCGTCGAGGCGGTCAGCCATCGGCCGGGTCGGCCTTCAGCTCCTCCAGCCGGGCCGCATAGCGGTCGAGCTGGGTCTTGGCGCCGCGGACGGCCTTGAGGCCGGCTTCATAGCGCGCCAGGGCCTCCTCCAGGGGCAGCTCGCCGCCCTCCAGGGCCGCCACGGCCTCCTCGACCTGCTTCAGGAGGTCCTCGATGCTCGCCTGCTTGGCCATGACGGACTGTAGGATGCGGACCCGCTGCGATCAACGCCCTGGGGCTTGCCGAAGGCGCTCGCGCCGCGTATGGTGCGCGCTCAGACCACCTGGACACGCGATGAAACAGGGCCTCAAGATCACCGAATCGACAAATGGCGCGGTCAGCGTCCTGCACCTCCAGGGCTACCTGGACGGCCACACCTTCGTCGAGCTCGAGCGCAAGGTCGATGCGATGCTCAAGTCGGGCAAGACCCGCCTCGTCATCGAGCTGTCCGCCCTGTCCTACATCGCCAGCGCCGGTGTCGGCGTGTTCATCAACAGCCAGCACCAGGCCAAGTCCAAGGGCGGCACGGTGCAGCTGGTCAACCCGTCGGCCTCGGTGCGCGAGATCTTCTCCATCCTCGGACTGGGGTCGATCTTCACCATCCACGACACCATCGACCAGGGCGTGAAGGCCGCTTCCGCCTGACATGGCCGTCTGGGGCAAGGATGTCGAGCGCCTCGCGCGCGCCTTCGTCAAGCAGAAGCTGCCCCTCGACTACGTGCGCCACTACCTGATGGAGCACTACCAGCTCGACAAGAAGTCGGTCGAGGAGCTGCTGCTGAAGATCGGCGCCACCGTTCCGCCGACCTCGGGCGGCAAGGGCCCGGTGAAGCCGGGCGACGACGGCAAGGTCAAGAAGCAGTCGTTCTTCTAGCAGGCTGCGGAACCACGCAGCCGCAGCAGCGCCTCGGCCACCGCGAAGTCCCCCGGTTCGGTGATCTTCAGATTGGCCGGGTCGCCGGGCACGATCGCCACGGCGTGGCCGCTGCGCTCCATCACCTCGGCGTCATCGGTGCAGCTCCAGCCGGCCTCGGCGGCGCGGGCGAAGGCGGCCAGCCCTTCGGCGCGGCGGAAGCCCTGCGGGGTCTGCGCCAGCCAGAGATCCGCGCGCGGCACCGTTGCGGCGACGGTGCGGTC
>JAFLCQ010000235.1 GCA_017302815.1 Planctomycetota bacterium | reverse complement strand
GGCCGGCCACGGCGGCGCGGATGCGCTGCGCCAGCCCATCGGGGGCGGCGACGTGGACGAGGCGGGCCTCGGCGCGCAGACGGCGGTCGAGATCGCTCATGGCAGGGCCTCCACGGGTGAAAAGGCGGGATCCGCGCGCAGTGCGGCCTCCAGACGGCGGCGTGCCCGGTGCAACCGCACGCGGGCGGCGATGGCGTTGATGCCGAGGATGCGGGCGATGGCGGACGGGGCCTGGTCCTCGGCGTAGTGCAGCCAGAGGATGCGGAAATCGTCGGCGGGCAGGACGTCGCGGGCGCGGGACCACAGGCCTCCAGCGGGCAGGGGATCGGCGGCGGCCGGGGCCACCGCCTGGATCTCGTCGATGGGTGCGTGCTCGCGGCGGCGCTCGGCCATGTCGAGCCGCACGCGGTGCGCGATGGTGAAGAGCCAGGTGCTGAAGGCCCAGCGCCGGTCGTAGCGGGCGAGGGCGGCGTGGGCGCGGATGAAGGCCTCCTGGGCGGCGTCCTCGGCATCGTGGTGCGCACAGCCGGTGGAGACCAGCCAGCGGTGCAAGCGGGGCAGGTTCCGTTCGACCAGCATGGCGAAGGCGACCGCGTCGCCCGCGGCCGCCAGGCAGGCCAGATCCCGGTCGTCGCCCGGATCCATCACAGTCCCGCGCGCTTCTCGACCAGGCGGAGGAGGTCCGCCACCGGCAGGGACAGGCGCAGGTCGACCGCGGTGCCCGCGCGATCGAGACGGCCGTTGCGCAGGGATTCGGCCAGGGCCGGGTCCAGCTCGGCCGGCTTCTGCAGCTGGACGATGGCGGCGAGTCCGCGGCCGGCGTCCACCAGCTGCTGCGCCGCCGCTTCGCTGGCGGCGACGGCGTGCGCCTCCAGCACCATGTCCGCCCCCTGTTCGACGATGCGGGCGGCGCAGCTGCGCACGTTGCCCAGCATGGCGCTGGCGGGCTTGTCCTTGATCAGGGCGTCGATGCGGTCGGCGGCGCCGAAGAGCAGCGCCGACTGCTCCCATTTCTCGGGCACGGCGATGCGCGCGGCGGGGCGCGACGGATCATCGACCAGCGCAATGGCGTCGCGGATGCGCGCTGCGCTCTTGCCCAGGATCAGCAGGTCCGGGGCGGCCAGGCATCCGGCGGCGGGCTTGCCCTTGTCCTGCCAGACATGGATGGTGCGGTGGCCGGCCTTGACCTCCTCGTGACCCTCGGCGGCCGACACCAGCAGCTCGAGCTTGGCGGCATCGAAGGTGCCGCGCACCAGGATGAGGCCGGTGCTGTCGTCGCTGTCGGCGCCGCAGATGGTCACCAGGCGCAGGTCCCGGCGCACGTCCAGGCCGCTGATCGCCTCCAGGACCTTCAGCCGCGCCGCCAGGGGCTGACGCACCGCCTGGCGGGCGATCCATTCGCCAGCCTGGGACGCCAGGGCCGCCTTGACGTCCATCTGCAGGACCCAGCGGCAGTCGGCGGGGATGCGCTCGGCGGCGGCGGCGGCGATGGCGAGGCAGGTCAGGGCGAGGCTGGCGAGCAGGCGGTGCATGGTGCGTTCTCCGCCCATTCTACCCCCCTTCCGGGGCCGCGTTACCGCTTTTCCGCCAGGACCCGGTAGTAGGCCGCCACCAGGCGGTCGCTGGGGGCGACGAGGTAGCCGGCGGCCAGGGTGCGGTAGACCTCCTGGCGGGTGATCTTGACCTTGTGCGATGGATCCAGCAGGCGCGGGTCGCGTGCAGCCAGGCTCAGGGTGCGCACGGCGAAATAGAGCGGCGCCAGGCAGAACAGGCGCATGCGGTAGTCGTAGGCCGGCAGGGCCAGGGTGTAGTCGAGGGCTCCGCCCAGGTGCGCTTCCGCCTTGGCGATCATCCGGCGCATCGCCTCGGCGGCCTGCTGCGCGCGGTCGGCATCGAGCAGCTGCTCGGGCTGCAGGCCGCAGGGCGCGCACAGCTCGCGGGGGACGAAGGACCAGCCGCGGGCGCGGTCGTCGGCGACGTCCTTGATGATGTTGACCAGCTGCAGGCCGAGGCCGAAATCGGTGGCCAGCGCCTTCATGCGCTCGTAGCGCGCGGCATCGACGCGCGGGGAATGCACGCGGAAGAGGTCGGTGAGGAGATGCCCCACCGTGCCGGCCACGTACCAGCAGTAGCGGTCGAGGTCCTCGACCCGTTGCAGGGCCTGGAACTCGCCCGGGCGCGGCTGCAGGGCGGCGAAGCCGGCCATGCCGTCGCACATCTCTTGCACCCACGGGCGGATGGCGTCGCGGGCCTGGCGCGGGAAGGCGCGGAACTCGCGCAGGGTGCGGTCGGCCTCGCGCACCAGCAGCTCGTCGGCGGAGTCCGGGGCGGGGAAGGCCTCGGCCACCGGGCCGGCGTCGGGACCGCCCTCGTCGAGGCAGGCGCGCACCCGCGCCAGCAGCGCGCGCTTGCGCTCCGCCGGCATGGCGGCGCAGTCCTCGACCGTGTCGGCGATGCGGCAGAGCAGGTAGGCGATGAGGACGCGGTGCTGCAGCGGCTGCGGCAGCAGATGGATGCAGGCGGCGAAGGTGCGCGAGACCCGGGGCAGCATCGCGCAGCAGAAGTCGCGGTCGGCGGCGGCCGCTGCCGTCATCGCCCATCCTCCGGTCCATCGATCTCGATCTGCACGTGTGGCGTCGTCGGCGCCGGCCAGATCTGGCGGCCGAACTGGTCGGTGACGTGCGTCAGTTCGAGGATGATGCCGGCATCGAGCAGCTCCTGGCGGTGCACCGCCCCGCGCCGGTCGCTGTGCAGCACCGCCATGCGCCTGCCGTCCAGGCTCATCTCGACCTCCAGGAGGTCGGTCTCGCCGGCGGCGGTGCGCATGTGCGCCATGCCGGTGACCACGAACACCGCCTCCTTGGTCGCCAGCTTCAACCGGGCCGGATCGATGGAGGAGATGCGGGTGGTGAAGCGCGAGCCGACCGCCAGACCGGCGGGCAGGCCGGCCGACAGCTCGCCGCCGGCCAGGCGCTGCGGGCGGACCTCGGGGATGAGGCGCGAGCCGCTGCTTCCGGCAGCGGTCCAGGTCAGCGACAGCCCGCGATGGTCGACCGGACCTTCGGCGTTGAAGGCGGTGCCGAAGACGTTGCCCGCGATCTCGACCCGGCGCAGGCGCATGTTGGCGTCGAGCAGCTCGTCCATGCGCAGGCGGACGCCGGAACGGGCGCGCCCGTCCAGGGCCTGGCGCAGCAGGCGCTCGCCGGGCAGGAAGCGGGTGTTGGTGATGTCGATCTGCGTCTCCATGCGCACGCCGACGTCGTCGGTGGTCGCCCCCAGCGAGCAGGTGCCGACCTTCTGCGCCGCATGGGTCGGCTGCGGACGCCACAGCATGACGTAGTGCTGCACCTTGTTGAGGCGCGCGGCGAGCGAGGCCTTGGGGTCGCTCTCGGTGACCAGGCCCATGTCCGGCGCCACCTGGCGGGCGACATACCAGCCGGTCAGCATGACCCAGGCGGCGAACAGGACGAGGCGTATGCCGTTGCCGATCATGGTTCAGAACCCGAAGGCGCGCCGCGCGGCGTCGGCCCGTTCCAGGCTGTCGCCGCCGACGATGAAGGTGAAGGCGACGCGGTGGTCGATGCCCTCGTCGGGCTGGTAGGCGTTCTCGTAGGACAGTCCGGCGATGCCGTCGACCAGGCGGCGGACGAAGCCGAGGTGCCACAGGTCGAGGCTGCGGCCGCCATCCTCGCCATCGGCGCCGGGGCGCACCTCGCCCCAGGCGTCGACGCGGTAGCGCGACAGGTAGAGCGACCCGCCGGCGCGGTGCATCCACGAATCCCCGACCGTGGCGGTGGGCGGCACATAGGCGCCGTTGTACAGCATCTCGACCGGCTCCGCCACCCGCCAGCGCCCGCGCACGTCGAAGGTCGTCCAGCGCGCCAGGCGCGCATCCCAGGTGCCGTCGGCCTCGGTGTCGATGTCGGCGCGCGGCTTGCCGCGCGCCTTGAAACGGATGTCGGCCAGCGACGACGACGAGGTCCGCACCGTGCCGTCCTTCTCCTCGGCCTGGAGGTCGCGTTCGCGCAGACCCCAGCGCGCCTCGATCTCGCCGGAGAAGCGCGCCCCCGCCAGGGTCGCCGCGGCGTCCAGCGCGGTGGTCAGGTACTGCCGGTCGGATTCCGGCGTGTCGACCCCGTCGCCGAAGTCGAAGCCGGGGTTGGAGCCGCCGAAGTCCTCGCCCAGCCAGGATATGCCGATGCGCGGCACCAGTTCGTAGCGCGAGCCCTGGCCGTCGCCGGAGACCAGGCGCAGACGCAGCCCGGCGCCGGCATAGGGGACCTGCTCGTCCTCCGAGCCGGACAGCTCGCTACCAGCGAGGCGGCCGTCGCTCCACGACACCCCGCGCAGGCCGCCCGAGGCATCGACGGCGAAGCCGCCGAACCAGCGCACCGCGGCCAGCGCACCATCCCACGACAGCCGCGACGCCTCGGTGTCCTGCACCTCCTGGCGCAGGCGCTCGGCACGGGCACGCCCCTGCACCGCCAGCGGCCCGGCCAGGCCGAGGCGCGGGATGGCGGCCTCGGCGCCGAAGAGGCGCTCGGTCTCGTCGAGGTCGTCGTTGGGGCGGCGCTCGACGTCGGCCGCGAAGGCGGCCCACGGCGTCACCCAGGCGGCTCCCACGCCCTGGCGCGCGAAGGGCTTCTCCTCGAGGCCGGCCCGGTCGTAGTCGGCGCGGAAGCGCTCGTCCGGGCTGCGCCCGTCGGGCAGGGTCTGCGACGGGTCGGCGTCGGGCAGCACGGTGTAGCGGGCGGCGGCGGCCCAACCCGTGCCCGAGACGTAGTGCTCGGCGTCCCACAGGTTGACGTCGCGCTCGCCGCCCTGCTGCGACTGCTCGGCGGGATCCGCGACGCGCTCGCGGTACATGCGGTAGACCGAGGCGGAGCCGCGGCCCATGGTGCGGTTCTGCCAGTAGGCGGCGAGGCCGAAGCCGTTGCCGGAACGGGTGTGGCGGTCGGCCCGGCCTTCGAGGCGGGTGCGCCAACCGGCCACCTCGGGCAGGTTGGAGCCGACGCGGTAGCGCGCATACCAGCCGAGCCGTTCGCTGTGGCCGGCCTCCACCGTCGACCAGGGGTAGTCGAGGACGTAGTCGCGGTAGAGGTAGGGGAACCACAGCACCGGCACCCCGGCGGCGCGGATGGTCGGGCCGACCGCCTCGATGCCCTCGACGTAGCGGTCGATCTGGTCGCTGCCCTTGTCCATGCGCAGCTCTTCGCGCAGGTACACGTTCAGGGTCGGGCAGCGCATGGAGAGGGCGCCGCCGTGGCCGAAGTCGGTCTCGACCCCGTGGAAGGTCAGGCGGTCGGCGCGCAGCTCGATGCGCTCGGCCTTGACCCGCAGGCGCACCTTGCCCTTGTCGATCCACGCCTCGACCTCCCAGGCGTCGCCGGTGCGCTTCTCGGGATGCATGCCTATGCGGGCGGCGTGCAGGCGCACGGTCGGCATGACCAGGACGATGCCGCCGCTGGCCCACAGGCTGTCGTTGCGCTGGTCCCAGCGCAGGGCCTCGCCGGACAGCAGCCAGTCGCCGCGACGGGCCACGAAGCCCTGACCCGCCACCGTGACCACGCCGCCATCGCCCAGCTGGGTCGAGGCGCCGGGTGCCTCGATGACCAGGGATTCGCCGGCCGAGGCCAGGGCGGCGGCGAGGAGCGGGACCAGGCGGCGGAGCACCCCGGCATCGTGGGGCGGTTGCCGGCTTTCCAAGGCCGGCGGTGGCGAGAGGATGCGGGCGTGCCCCACCGCCTCACCCTGGTCGGCTACCGCGCCAGCGGCAAGTCGACCGTCGGCCGTCTCGCCGTGGGCCTGTATTCACGCACGCGCGGCCGCGTACTCTTCGACGGTCGGGACATCTCCCGGTCGCGCGGTCCGGAACTGGCGGGGATGCGCCGCCGGATGCAGATGATCTTCCAGGATCCCCACGCAAGTCTGAATCCCCGCTGGCGCGTGGAGGACATCGTGGCGGAGCCGCTGCGTGTGCTGGGCCTCGTGACCTCGCGGACCGAAGGCCGGCGGAAGGTCGGCGAACTGCTGGAACAGGTCGGCCTGTCCGCCGCCGACGCCCGCAAGTTTCCGCACCAGTTCTCCGGCGGACAGCGCCAGCGGATTTCGATCGCCCGGGCGTTGTCGTCTTCCCCGGAGTTTCTCGTTTGCGACGAG
>JAFLCQ010000234.1 GCA_017302815.1 Planctomycetota bacterium | reverse complement strand
GGCCGAGGATCCGGTGGCGGCGGCGCGGCGCCTGATGGAGCTGCCGCCAGCGGCATACGCGGCGCTGTGCGGCGCGGCAACCGATCTCTACGATGCCGGCTACGCCCCGGCCGGGCTGCGCAGCGCGCTCTCCGGGCTGGCGGACCGGATCATGCCGGCCTCGAAGCGCGGAGTCAGCCGGCCGGCTGCTGCACCAGGGTGAAGCCGCGGCAGCGGCTGCGCAGCGGCTCCAGCCGCGCCCAGGCCGCATCGAGGGCGTCGACGGGGGTCGCCCCCTGGCGCGCCAGCAGCAGGATGGCGTCGGCGACGCCACCCAGCAGGAGGACGTCTGCCGTGTCGTCCGCGGGGGCGCAGCGGATGACCACCGCGTCATAGGAGGTGCGGCAATGCGCGATCCATTCCGGCAGGCAGTGGCTGTGCAGCAGGTCGGCTGACGCTCCGTTCGCGCCCCCTGCCGGCATCAGATCGAGATTCTGGCGCACCCCGGCGGTTGGCGCCATGTCTGGCGTGCCGGCGAGCAGCTCGGCCAGGCCATCCGAGCGCTGGTCGCCCAGCAGGGCGGCGTGACGGGGATCGCCCAGATCGGCGTCGACCAGCAGCGTGCGCAGGCCGGACTGCGCGAAGGCGGCGGCGAGGCGGGTGGATATCGCGGCGCTGCCGTCGGCCGGGGATGCTGCCGCGACCACCACTACCTGCGCCGGGGCGGCCCCGTCCGGAGCCAGGCGGAGGGCGGCGGCCAGGGCGCGCAGGGCGTCGGCCGCCGCCACACCGCCCGCATCGGCATCGGCATCCAGCGTCGAGGCGGGAAGGGCGGCGAGGCAGCGCAGGCCGGTGACAGCCTCGATCGCGGCGGCATTGCGCACGTTGCGGTCGATGGCGTCGGCCAGCGAGGCGGTGATCACCGCGGCAGCGGCAGCGGCGACCGTCGCCAGCACCAGGGTCGGCAGCAGCCCGATGCCGCGGCGGACCGGCGATGAGCGGGGTTCGCCTTGCACGGTCATGCGCCGGTCGTCGATGTCGGCGGTGGAGCGCGTCTGCGCCTGCTGCGTCATCAGTGCGTCGAGCATCCGCTGCTGCGTGGCGGTCTCCTGGCCGAGCTGCTGCAGCTCGATCAGGCGCTCGCGATAGACGTTCAGCTCGCCCTGCAGCATGCGCGCGGTCTCGTCCAGCTGCCGGCGCTGCTCCAGCAGGGCGGTGTGGGCGACCTCGATCGACACCTGCGCCGCGGTGATGGTTTCATCGAGCTGGGCCCGCTTGGCCGCGAGATGGTTGGCGATCTCGATCCGGCGCGGGTGCTTCTCCAGGTACTTGCTGGCCAGCTCGGCCTCCTGGCCCTCGAGCCTGAACAGTTCGGTCTGGAGGATGCCGACCACGGTGAGGCTGCTGATGGTGTCGATGCGCAGCATGGCGGCCTGGCGCTGCTTCGGGTCGGTCAGCTGCTGCGCCGCACGCGCCTGCTGGATCAGCGCCGAGCTGGCGGCGATGCGGTCGTCGAGCTGGGCCAGGCGTTCGGCGACGTTGGCGATGCGGGTGGTGAGGTGGTTCTGGTCCGGGTTGATGCTGGCGATGGCGTGGGCGCTGCGGAAGCCGGCTTCGGCCATGCGCGCAGTGGCCAGCCGCTGCGATACGGCGTCGATCTGGCGCGCGATGGTGGCCAGATCCTGCTCGGAGCGGGCCCGATGGTCGCTGGCCTGGCGGTTGGCGAATGCGTCCAGCACCGCCTGCAGGCCATCGCGCGCGCGCACCGGATCCTCGTCGTCCAGCGAGGCGTTTATCACCCAGCTGCCCTTGACGACCATCGCTCCGAGGCGTTTGCGCAGCAGCATCACCGGATCGGCGGCCGCGGCATAGGTCGGATTGCTGCGCAGGGCGCTCATCGCCAGGGCATCCTCCAGCACCGCCTGCGAAGTCAGGAGCTCGCGCTGCGTGCTGACCAGCTGATCCGGCACCAGGCCGGCGAGGGGGTCGCGCTGCAGCTCGATCGCCTTGATGCCGCGTCCGGCGGTGAGGGTCGCTTCGGCGCGGTAGAGGGGTGGCAGCAGCAGGCTGGGCAGCACGGCGACCAGCAGGCCGATCGCCACTGCGGCTGCGAGCGCCGGCCGGCGTCGACGCGACAGCATGGCGCGGATGTCGGCGATCTGCAGCGGCGTTGCTTCCTGGTCGCGTGCCATGGTGGCGGATGATGCCCAGGCAGGCATCGCGCGCCAGTGGAGGAGAGGCCAGGATGCGCGCGGTGCCGGCCGGCTCAGCCTTGCCAGCACCGCGCGCAGGGACGATCATCGGCCATGCGCCGACCCGTGCCGCCGACCGCGCTGCTGGCGATTCTCATCCCTGCCGGCCTGGGCCTGGCTGTCCTGCTCGCCCTCGCCTGGTTCTGGCCGGCGGTCCTCAATGGCTGGGTGGCGACGGTGCAGGCCTCATACGGGGCGCCGCGCCCGCCCCCGGGCTGGTTGCGTGCCGACCACCATCTGCATCTGCTGGTCGCCTGCGCCGCCACGTTGTGGGCCGGCCTGGCCTGCCGCATCTTCCTGCCGCGCGCCCTGCCGTGGGCTCCGGTCGGGCTGGTGGTGCTGCTGGCGATCATCGACGAGGTGGCGCAATCCTTCTCGCCGGCGCGCAACGTCGAGATGGGCGACGAGGTGGCCGGCGCCATCGGCGTGGCCCTCGCGTTCCCGCTTCTTCTTCTGCTCGCGCGCCTGCCGGTCGCACGGGGCGGTCCGCGCAGCGCGGCTCCGCCGCGCTGAGGGCGTCAGAACGCGACCACCACCTCGACCGAGGCCTCGTGGCGGTCGGTGTCGGTGCCGGTGCGCGACTCGACATCGTACAGCCCGAGCCATCCGCGAAGGCCGATGCCGCGGCCCAGGCGGTATTCCGGCCCGATGCGCAGCACGGCGTTGCTGCGCTCCTCGCGGTCGCGGCCGGGCAGGGCACCGGTGTCGGCGCGCAGCACCAGATGGGCGTAGTGCATCAACGCCAGGCGGTCGGCGATGCGCAGCATGCCGCGCGTGACCAGCATGGCCTGACGCGACGCGTTGGAGCCCTCGGCGGCTCCGTCGGCCAGTCCGTATTCGCCGCCGACGAAGAGGTGCGACTGCGCCTCCCAGCGCCACAGGAGCTCCGCAGCAGCCAGCGGAGAGGCCAGGCTGCGGTCGTCCTGCCCGCCCGGGCTGCCGGCGTCATGGCGGCGCAGCTGCCCGCCCAGGCGCACTTCCGCCCCGGAACGCTCCGAGAAGGCATGGCGCCAGCGGGCGGCGATCGCGAGCTGGCGATGGTCGCTGATCGTCGAGGTCGGATCCAGCCGCACGTCCTCGCCCGACACCGCGATGCCCAGCAGGCTGCGATCCGCCCCGAGCCACATGAGCGACAGTCCCATGCGCAGCCGATCGTGGTCCTTCTCGTCGCGTCCGAAGGTCGGCGCATCCTCGAGGTAATCCAGGCGGTCGAAACCGAGCCGTCCTTCGATGCGCCAGCGCTTGCCTTCACGGGCGGCGATGGCCTCGGCATCGCTGCGTCGGCGCTCGACCTGCTCGGGCACGGCGGTGATCGGCTCCTGATCGTCGACCGAGCTGGAGCGCAGCAGCAGGAGGGAGTCCTCGTCGCGCCGCATCACCGCCGCGCGCGCCTGGCCGCCGGTCCAGTTGCGTTCGTCGACCTCGGCGTAACGGCGCGTCTCGACCCCCAGCTCGGCGTCTGCGCGCCAGGCGCCCGTGCCGTGGAGGCGCACCTCCAGCGCTGCCAGGCCGCGGGCGAAGGCGTCTCCTCCGGTGCTGCCATCGAGGTAGGGGTCGTCATCCCAGCCGGCACCCAGCAGCGCCTTGGGGTGCAGCTCCACCGCGTTGCCTGCCGCGTGCAGGGTGCCGAAGGGCATCAGGTCGAAGCCGTCGACGCGTACCGCGTCCGGATCGGTGAACGGATCCTGCCAGTCGTCCTCGGCGGCGCCGACGCTGGCCAGGCAGGCGAGGACCGCGAGCAGGCGGATCAGAAGCGGCTCTCGGGGATGAACACGGTGTCGCCTGCCTGCAGCTCGGGATCGGACGCGCCGCTGCGGCCGTCGAGGACGGCGCGCACATCGATGACCACCGGCTGCTGCCGCGCCCGCACCAGCTGCACGTGCGATTCGCGGGCGAAACGGCCGAAGCCGCCCGCAAGCGATATGGCCTTGCTGACGGTCAGCCGTTCGTGGGCGGGCAGGGGGATGGCGCGCGGCGCCTGGACCTGGCCGAGGACGAAGACGCGGTCCGCCCTCGGCACCACCACGACATCGCCATGCAGCAGCCGGAGATCGGGTTCGGCTGCGCCGGGGGCGGGCAGCGGCAGGCTGGTGCTGCCGCCGCGTTCCGGATCGGGACGAACGACCACGGCGCTGCCCCGGTCGGCGTCCTCGTCGAAGCCGCCGCAGGCGCCGATGGCCTGCAGTGCGCTGCTGGGCTGGAGCGGGTCGAGGCGCACCGAGCCGGGGGCCTTGACTGCTCCGATGACCCAGGCCGCCCGTGCGCCGTATTCGCGGACCTGCACCGTCACCGACGGCTCGCGGATGTAGCCGTCGGCGAGGCGGCGGGTGATCTCCGCCGCCAGCGCTTCCGGGCTGCGTCCGGCGACCTCGGCCAGGCTGCCGATCAGGGGATAGGTGATCTCGCCGCCGGCCGGGACGCGTGCGTCGACCTGCAGGTCGGCGTGGCCGAAGACGTCGATGCGGATGAGGTCGCCGGGGAAGAGGCGGTAGGCGGTGTCGGCGGCGCCCAGGCCTGCCAGGCAGAGCAGCGCGAGGATGAGGCGGATCACCACGGCAGGACCTGGCGGAGGGCGAAGAGGAGCTGTCGTCCCGCGGTCGGCGCGCCGAGGATGGTCACGCGCGCGCTCTGCCCCAGCTGCACCGGATGCGGCGACGGCATCGCGACGATGACCAGGCGGTCCGGTGGCGGGCCATTGCCTGTCCATGGTCCGGGCGAGCCGGCCGGCAGCACCTGCTCCACCGAGCCGTCGATGCTGCGGCGCTCGCTCATCAGTTCGATGCGAACAGCATCGCCGACCGCCACGCGGGTTCCGGTCGGCTGGACGGCGACGATGCGGGTGGAGCCTGGGCGGGCCAGGACCGCCACCGGTTCGCCTGCGGCGATGCGCACGCCGGTGGTCACCAGCGGACGCACCACCGTGCCGCTTTCCGGAGCGCGGAGATCGACGCCGCCGATGCGAGCCAGCGCCTGCCCGGCCTCGACGGTGGCGAAGGTCCCCGCCAGCACGGCATCGACGCTTCCCGTGCGGTCGGCGACCACGCGCACCTCGTCGGCCCAGACCGCCGCCCCGACGGTGGTGAAGAGGCGCGGCAGCACAGCCAGGAAGAGCAGAAGGGCAGCCCCTGCGCCGATCGCGATCCAACCGAGGCGGCCGATGCGATGCCAGGCCGGCGGCTGGGTCGTGCGCGGCTCGCGGGCGGCATGGGCGTTCGTGGCTGGATGCGTGGGGACGACGGCGATCGATGGTTTGCCGAAGGCGGAGGTGAAACCAGGCGTTGCCGACGCCGTGGGTGCGCCAGCCGGTCTATTGCGCGCCGTCAGAGCCCCCGTCTGCGGCCCCTGCGCCTGCACCGCCGGCCTGAGGCCGCTGATGTCGTCGCTGCGCGGGGCTCCGGATTCGCTGAGGCGGCGGGTGGCCGGACGCGGCGGGCTGCTGTGGCCGACCGTCGCGGGCTCGGGCTCCTGCATGCCGCCGACGTTGCGGTTGAGGCGCTTGGTCGCGCTCTCGAAGCTCGCCAGGCGGCGCTCGAGGTCGTCGAGGCTGGCCTCGGCCTGGCTCGGTGCGGCGTCGTCGGGCATCGCCGGGCATCCTAGCCGCCTCGGCCGCCGGACACAACCCGCGTGCGGGGAAGGCCTTGCGGACCCAGCTTGAATATTGCGAATATCGCAATATGCTTGGCGTCGTGCTGACCACCGGGCTCGACATCCTGCGCATCCTGGCCGAGGCGGACGGGCCGCTGACCGCCACCGCGATCGCCGAGCGCGTCGATCTGCACGTGTCGAACGTCTCGCGCACCCTGGCGGTGCTGGCCAAGCACGGCTACGTGCGCAAGCCGACCTACCACTCCTTCGCCCCAGACCTCGGCGTCCTGGCCCTGGCCGGCGCGGCGGCGACGCGGCTGCCCGAGGTCGCGCGCACCCGCGCGGCGGTGGTCCAGGTCTCGA
>JAFLCQ010000233.1 GCA_017302815.1 Planctomycetota bacterium | reverse complement strand
ATCCCGCGCATCGCCTGCGGCAGGGCCTCCGCCGCGGCCGCGGGCTGAGGCCACGCCGTCCCGAGGCGCGGCGCCGGCCTCAGCGCTTCTGTGCCTGGAGACGCGCCAGGTCATCGGGATGGCTGCCGTAGACGCGCACCCAGTCGACGTACATGTCGGCGATGCCGCCGTAGCGCGAGAGGTCGACCGGCCAGCCGCCGCCGGTGGCGAGGTTGATGAGGAAGAAGAAGGGCTCGGTCTTCGACACCGCGAGAGTGTCGTGGCGAGCGATCTCGATCTCGTCGCAGTAGTAGATGGTGTCGCTCTCGGTGATCTTCACCGCGTAGGTGTGCGCGGTCTGGTACCAGGTGGATGGGATGCCGATGTTGCGCATGGCCACCACCTGCGGCGCCCAGTCGAAGGCCGCGCTGCCCTTGCCGGCGCGGATCTGCTTCATCGCCGCCTGCTTGCGCGCCTGGTCCTGGTTCCAGGCGTGCGGGGTGACGCAGTACTTGTCGAAGGCGTTGGGCGACTTCGGACCCTCGCCGCCGTAGGCCTCGATGATGTCGATCTCGTCGCAGGGGATGTCGAGCTTCTTCGTGGTCTGATACTGCGTCATGTAGTCGCTCAGCAGCCAGAAGGCCGGCCAGGTGCCGGTGGCGTTGGGGCCGATGAAGCGGCATTCGAAATAGCACGGGGCGCGGGCGGTGAAGCCGCTGCCGTCGTTCCTCACCGAGGAGATGAGCCCGGCGCTGTTCCTGGCGTCGTCGGCGCGGATGCGCAGCCAGGTCCCGACCTGATGGAAGGGGTTGCCGGGATCGGCGAAGCCGGTGAAGCGGTGATGGCTGAAGTCCTGCGAACCGTTCGGCGGCTTGTGGTCGTAGTAGCGCGCGCTGGGGTCGGTGCTGGAGATCGACAGCGGGCCGTCGAAATCGTCGGCGAAGAGCTGGCTCATGCCCGCCGCCGCCGCGGGCGCCGCCGGCAGGCCGAGCTTCCACTTCACGCCGCCGCGGTTGAACAGCTGCAGATGGCAGTTGTCCTTCATGTTGCCGCCCGACCCGGCGATGGTGAGGCAGATCGGCCCATGCGGGAACTCGTCGGCCGGGAAGTCGATCGACCCCCTGCCCTCGGCATCGAGGGCGATGGTGCCCACGGTCGCATCGCTGCCGAAGCCGTCGCCCTGCTTCCAGCAGGTGACGGTGGCGCTGTCCAGGCCAGGGGCGCGGATGGCGATGGCGGTTCGCCCCTGGATCTCGGCGGCGTAGGCTGGCGACACCACGGCGATGCGGCCGGGATCGGGCGGCGCGGCGTCGAGCTTCGTGGGCATGCAGAAGACCTCCGCGGCGCTGGCGAAGCCGCCGACGCCAGCCGTGACGGTGAAGCGGACGAAGCGCGCCTGCGTCGGCGCGAAGTTCACGAACTTGCGGCTGGCATCGGCCGGCCACGAGCCGTCGGCGACCACGGTGGTGAAGGCCTGGCCATCCAGGCTGACCGCGACCTGGAACGCGGTGGCGGTGCCGTTGCCGCCACCCGGTCGCGGCTGGTAGACGAGGCTGGCGACCGTGCGCGGAGCGCCGTAGTCGATGCTCAGCGCCTGCGGCAGGGCGGCCATGGGATTCCAGGCGCTGTGCCAGAAGGTCGACGCCTGCGCATCGATGGCCATCTCCGCCTCGTTGCCCTGGTTGGGCTGGAAGCTGGTGGCGGTGGCGGCCGTCTTCGCCGGCGCATCCGCCGCCGAGGCGGCCGCGATCGCGAGCAGGCAGGCGCAGACGCGGCCCGGACGGAAGGTGATGCTGGTCATGGATCGATGTCTCCGGAGTCGGCAGTCGGCCCGGCAGCGGGTCCGCGCCGCCGCCACTCCGAGGGCGTGCAGCCGAAGCGGCGGCGGAAGTGGCGGGCGAAGTAGTTGGCGTCGGCGTAGCCGCAGACCGAGGCGACCTCGGTGACCGGACGCGACGGGTCGATGAGCAGGCGGCCTGCCAGGCGCAGCCGTCGGCGCTGCAGCCAGGCCAGCGGCCCACAGCCGATCTGCTGGCGGAACAGCGCCGAGAGATGGCTGGCGCTCAATCCGGCGCAACGGCACAGCCCGGCCACCGAGCGTTGCGCGGCGAGATCGGACTCCATCAGCTGCAATGTCGCCGCGACGCCGGGATGCAGGGTGCGGCGGGAGGCGGTGCGGCGCTCGACGCTGGCGAGGTGCTCGAGCAGGGCCAGGCACAGGCCGCTGCGCTGCGGTTCGGTCGCCGGCGATCGTTCCATCTCGGTCAGCTGCCGCATCCACGCCCCGGCCAGCCCGTCCTGCCCGACGGCGATGGTGCGCGGACGGTCGCCGAACAGCCCGGCCGGCGCCGAGAACTCGGCATAGTCGGTCTCGACCTCGCCCAGATCGTCCTGCTGGTGCGGGATCCGCGCCGGCAGCACCGCCAGATCGCCGGGTCCGGCCTCCAGGATGGTGGCCCCCACCCGCATGCGGCAGCGGCCACGGCGCACCAGCACCAGTTCGGCGCCGACGTGGCGGTGCGGCACCACGCCGGCGCTGCCGCGGTAGCGGTTGGCGAAGGCGACCTCGGGGAGGGTGGCGATCATCATGGCAGCCGGCCTGGCATGGGGTCCAGCCTAGGCAGGCGCGCTGCGCGGGTCTTTCTCCATTCCGGAAGGGCTTTCGCACTTCCGGACGCAGCTCAGGAACGGCGGTGCTGCTGCCGGTAGGCGCTTGGGGTGCAGCCGATGTGCTGGCGGAAGGCGCGCGCGAACTCGTGCTGGCGCACATAGCCGACCCGGCGCGCGATCTCCGCCATGCCCTCATCGGTCTCGCGCAGCATGCTCTTGGCCATGTCCATGCGGTGGCGCTGCAGCATGCGCCCGGGCGACTCCCCGTAGATGCGGCGGAAGCGATGGCGCAGCGAATCGTAGTCGTCGAACATGTCGCCCAGCGAGCGGAACGGCGCCCCCTGGCGCATCAGCTCGATGGCGCGGCGCAGGCGCAGGACGTCCTCGCTGCCGGCGGCTATCGGCACCTCGCCGCGGCCGCCATCGTCGACGGCGTCGAGACGGCCGATCAGCACCAGCAGCGAGCGCAGCCAGGCGGAGGCGGCGTGCTCCCAGCCGATGTGGCGGCTGTCGAGCTCGGCCTGGATGCGGCCGAAGAGGTGGACGAAGGCGCCGAGCTGGCGCCGGTCGAGATGCCAGACGCGTTTGCGCGAGGCGGCGAGGGCGGGGAACGCGCCTTCGAAGCGGGCGTCGGGCTCGTAGTTCACCACCATCATGCGCACCGGCGAACCGTCGCCGATGACCCCGTGCTCCTCATCGTGGAGATGCATCACCAGGGTGCCGGCCGGCGCGTCGACCGCGGCGCCGCGCTGGATGACGGTGGTGCCGACATCCTGGATCAGGTTCAGCTCGTGCCCGCCGTGCCGGTGCATGAAGCGGCGCCGCGACGGATCCAGCCGGTTGTCCCAGGCCTCCATCACATACGGCAGCGGATACGCCGTCGGGGTCGGCATGCCCTCAGGATAGAAGCGTCGACGATCCGCAGCAAGGCATCATGGCCGGTCTCGCCGCACCGCGTGCATGCCGCGGTTCAGCCCGGCCTGATGCGCAGGCTGGCGATGCCATGGGCGGCTATGGCCGCCACGCCGGGCAGCGGCCGTTCGAGGAGGTCCGTCGGCGCAGCGGCGATCTCGGCCCCGCGCCAGCGCAGGCGCGGCGTGGCCGACGTCCCGGCGGTCTCCTGCAGGCGCACGATCAGACCGTCGCCGTCCTCGGCCGGCTTCACCTGCACGATGCGCAGCGCCGCCGGCTCACAGGCGATGATGTCGCCCGCGGCCGCCGGCAGGTCGCCGCCATGCGCCGCGCACAGGGTCGGACGCAGCGGGTGGTTGAGCAGCAGGCCCTCGTCGATCTGCGCCGCCACCGCCGGCTCGCCTGTCCACGGCCGCACGGTGAAGGCCCAGCGGTGGTCGCCGCAGTCCGGCAGCGGATCCGGGTCGTAGCTGCTGCGCACCAGATCGACGGCCAGGCAGCCGTCGTCGCAGGCATGGCCGTAAGCGCCATCGTTGGCGACGGTCAGGGCGGCGCCGCCGGCCGCCAGAGTGGCGAAGCGCTGGCTGGGGACGATGCGACCGGGTTGCAGGTCGCGGGTGATGCTGCCGAAGGGGATCTCGTAGCGGGGCGCCGCGCCGGCCAGCGTGCTGGGGAAGCGGATGGACAGCCGCGGGATCCCCGTCTGCGGCCCGCCGCGCTCCAGCCAGCGCGCCTCGACCGCCACCGCCAGGCGCGGACTGCCCGCGGTCAGGGTGTAGGTGACGGTCATGGTCGAGTCGCGCCAGCGCAGCTTCGCCTGCACCGCCGCCTGCAGCGGGCCGCTGTGCACGACATCCAGGCCCTCGCACACCGGCGCCTCGATGCGCATGTCGTCGCCGGTGATCCACGCCGACATGGGGTAGGGGCGCTCGACGGTGGCGCGCAAGGCGGCGAAACCGGCGCCGGCGGCGAACTCCCGCCCGTCGCCCGTGCGCAGACTGCGCACCGTGCCGGTGAGGCGGTCGAACTCGACCGTCAGCAGGCCGTTCTCCAGGGCCAGGCGCCCGCTCGGCAGGTTGACCAGCGGCGGGTGGTTGCGGCCGCCCTCCTCCTCGCGGATCGCCACCGCCGGCCGCGGCGGTGTCGGGCCATCGCCCTCCTCGACCGCGGCCGAGGTCCAGCCGGCGGAGCCCACCGCCACCGGCACCGCCAGGTCGACGTAGCGATGGCCCCAATAGGCCCCCTGTCCGAGGCGCTGCGCCGGCAGCAGGCGCCCGTCCTCCAGGCGCAGACGGAAACGCCGCTCCGGGCCGTCCGCCTGCCAGCCCTCGCCCTCCCACACCCGCAGAGTCGCAACCTCGTCGCGCGGCAGCGCCAGCGGATTGAACCACACCGCGCCAGCCGGCCAGCCGTCGCAGGGATTGCCGGCATAGAGCGATCCGGCGCCCCAGCCGCTGCCGCCGCCCAGGCAGTGCGGTTCGGCCGCCGGCACCGTCCCGGTCGCGGCAGCGCCGACCCACGCCAGGTCGATGCGGTCGGCGATGGCGCGCAGCGATTCGGTGGTGGCGGCGCCGGTGGCGGCGAGGATGCGCTGCTGCTGGCCGCCGCTATACTCGCGTGTCGCACGCACGCCGGAGCCGGGCAGGATGTCGTGGAACTGGCCGAAGCACACGTCCTGCCAGGCACCGACGGTGAGATCGCGGCGCGGGGCGACACCCGCCACCGCCAGGCCCAGCGCGCCGGCCGCGTCGGCCTCGGCGCAGGCGACCTCGCCGCGGCGGTTGTTGCGCTTCACCGAGGCCTGGCTGGTCATGCAGCCGGTGTACTCGGTGTTCAGCTCGTCGGCGATCACCGGCAGACGGTCGCGCACGCCGTCGATGGTCTCGAACCACGACCTGGCGGTGGCGAAGCGCCAGCGCGGGAAGACCGGCCAGGAGTCCTGGTCGAGGATGCGTCGGATGTGCCGACGGGTCGGACCGCCGCCGTGGTCGCCGACGCCGTAGACCAGCAGCCAGCCGCGCACGCCGCAGGCCTGTTCGATGGCCAGCGCCTGCTTCCAGGAATCGGGATGCGGCACGTTGCAGTAGCTGACCGTCTCGCGGTTGACCAGCACCTCGGCGCCATCCGGCGAACGCCAGCGGAACAGCGGCGGACGGTCGGTGCGCCCGGTGCGCCAGCAGTAGTAGTAGCGGGCACCTGCCGCCGCATCGATCGCCGGCAGGGTGGCGGCGTGGCCGAAGCAGTCGGGCACCCAGTCGATGGGCACATCCTGTGGCGCCAGGCCCAGGCGGTCGCGGCAGAAGGTGCGCGCGGTCAGCAGCTGGCGCACCAGCGATTCGCCGGAAGCGAGGTTGCGGTCGCCCTCGACCCAATGCGACGCCACCACCTCCCAGGTGCCGGCGCGCACGCGCTCGCGGATCGCGTCGAGCAGGCGCGGGTGGTAGCGGTCGATGGCGGCGTAGAGGGCGGCCTGGCTCTGCAGCAGGGTGAAGCCGGGGAACTCGTCCATCAGGCGCAGGGCGGTGCGGAAGGTGTCGGCGGCGGCGGCCACCGTCTCCTCCCACGGCCACTGCCAGTTCATGTCGATGTGGGCGTGGCCGACGCAGTGGATGGTGTACGACTTGGCGAGCGGCGCGAGCGGCATGAGCACGGCCTCGGCCTCGGCCACCGCGGCGGCGAGGTCC
>JAFLCQ010000232.1 GCA_017302815.1 Planctomycetota bacterium | reverse complement strand
GCTGGACGGCGCGCCCCGCCCGCCAGCCTGCCCGGCTCCGGAGCCCGCCATGCCCATCCGCACCTGCACCCACGCCGGCCTCGCCGCCGTCGAGCTGACCACCCCCGCCATGCGCCTCGTCGCCACCCATGGCGCCGGCACCCGCATCGCGTGGTTCGGCGCCGCCGGCGGGGACAACCTGCTGCTGTGGGATGACGCCAGCCCGCTGCAGTACGTCCGCACCGCCCCCGGCAAGGCGTGGAATCTGCGCGGCGGCCACCGCGTGTGGACGGCGCAGATGGGCGCCGACGAGAGCGAAAGCACCTACCGCCCCGACGACACCCCCGGCACGGCCCAGGTGCGCAGCGACGGCTTCACCGTCTCCAGCGCCTACGATGGCGAGACCCGCACCCGCCGCGGCATCGACGTGCACGTGCTGCGCGACGACCGCCTGGAGGTGGTGAACTGGATCGTCAACGAGGGCGACATGCTGGCCGGCGTCGGCCTGTGGGCACTGACCTGCTCGAAGCCGACTCCGGCCACGCGCTACGTCATCCCGCTGGGCGACGGCGCGGAATGGGACACCGCCACCATCACGGTCTTCCGCTGCTGGGCCGGACACGGCACGCGCAGCTTCCGCGAGGAGCAGTTCGAGCTGACCGACGACGCCTACGTGCTGACCCCGCGCGGACGCGAGACCAAGCGCATGGTCTCAGCCCCGGCCGGCGCCATCGCCATGGTCGACGCGCAACGCAACCTGACCTTCGCCATCCGCACCGAGTGGCAGCAGGACGCGGCCTATCCGGCCAACGCCAACATCGCCATGTATGTCGGTCCGGAGAACTTCATGGTCGAGATGGAGACCATGGGCCCGCACGCCGTGCTGAAGCCCGGCCGCCGCCTCGAGCACCGCCAGGAGTGGACCCTGCGCGCCGGCGCCATCCCCCTGACCGGGGCCGCCGTGCGTCAGTTCACCGCCTGACGCTGCAGCCACGCGCGCGGGCTCAGACCCGTCGCGCGGCGGAAGCGGTGGTTGAAGTGGCTCTGGCTGCCGAAACCGCAGGCCAGGGCCACGTCCAGCATCGAGCCGCGCCCCTCGACCAGCATGCGCTGCGCCTCGCGCAGCCGGATCGCCAGCAGCGCCTCGCCAACCGTCAGTCCGGTGGCGGCATGGAAGCGGGCGAGGAACTGCGAACGGCCCAACGGTCCCAGCGCGACGAGATCCTCGATGCGCACCGGCATCATCCAGTAGTCCGCCAGCCAGCGGCGCGCCAGCTCGACATGGCGCTCGGCGGCATCTGCCGGCGCGCTGTCGGGGCCCGGCGTGCACAGGTCGCGCGCCAGGAGGGTGAGGGCCTGCATCGACAGGGCGCGGGCGGCGCAGGCGGCACCCAGCCGACGGCTGCTCCATTCCTCATAGGCCTGGCGCAGCAGCCCGGTGCACTGCCGCACCACCGCCGGACGGACGGGCAAGCGGCCGCCATCCGGCGCCAATGCCGCCAGGCGCTCGATGAGCTCGCGTCCGCCATCGCCGGCCCGTCCGTCCGGCAGATCGCCGCGGTCGCAGTTCAGCACCAGGCAGGAGAATGTCTCATCCGCCGCGGTGTGGCTCATGTGCGGCACCGTCCCGGGGAAGATGAACACATCCCCCGCCCGGCACGGCACAGCGCCATGCTTCACCAGCTGCTGTCCGCTGCCCTCGAGCACCACCAGCAACTCGGGGCCGCTATGGATGTGCCTGGTCTGCCGCGGGTTGAAGCGCGGCGGCATGCTGCCGTACAGCAGGTACATGCCGGACGATAGCACAAAAATTGCCGGCAGCGAGAGCAAGAGGCCCGAAGTCGTCCGGCTAGGCTGCGGGCATGAGCAACACCTCATTCCGCATCGTCGTGGCCGGCTGCGGCGGCATCGCCCAGGCCTGGCTGGAGCCGCTCTCCAAGCGCGCCGACGTCGCCATCGTCGGCCTGGTCGACCTCGACCCCAAGCGTGCAGCCGAGCGCGCCGCCGCCTTCGCACCGCAGGCCGCCACCGGCAGCGACCTGGCGGCGATGATCGACCGCGTCCACCCCGACATCGTCGTCGACCTCACCATCCCCGACGCCCACGCCGACGTCGCCTGCCTGGCCCTGGGCAAGGGCTGCCACGTCCTCTCCGAGAAGCCGCTGGCATCGTCGATGGATGGCGCCCGCCGCATCCTGGCCGCAGCGCGCGCCGCAGGCCGCACCCACGCCGTGATGCAGAACCGCCGCTACCTGCCCGGCATCCGCCGTCTGCGCCAGGCGCTGGCCGATCCCGCCCTGGGCCGCCTGGCCGAGCTGCACGCCGACTTCTTCATCGGCGCGCATTTCGGCGGCTTCCGCGACGCGATGCGCCACGTCCTGCTGCTGGACATGGCCGTGCACACCGTCGATCAGGCGCGCTACATCGGCGACCTGACCCCGGTCGCGGTCAACGCCCTGGAATGGAATCCGCCCGGCTCGTGGTACGCCCACGACGCCTCGGCGCTGGTGTGCGTCGAGTGCGCGGGCGGCATGCGCTTCACCTACCGTGGCAGCTGGTGCAGCGAGGGCCGCAACACCTCGTGGGAATGCACCTGGCGCGCGGTGTGCACCGGCGGCACAGCCCAGTGGGACGGCGGCGACGGCTTCGCCATCGAGGCGGTCGAGGCGTCGGCGCCGGGCTTCTCGCGCCCACGCCGCGCCGTCGATGCGCCCCCGCCCATCGAGATGGCGCTGCAGGCGCATGCCGGCTGCATCGACGACATGCTGACCTCGATCCGCGCCGGCCGCCAGCCGATGACCTGCGGCGAGGACAACATCCGCTCGCTGGCCATCGTCCACGCCGCCATCGCCAGCGCCGAGCGCAGCGGCGCCCGCGTCCGCATCGACGAGATCTGAAGGAAACCCCATGACCTCCACCCATCCCCTCCACGACATCCGCATCGGCACCCTGGTCGGCGGCGGCGCCGACACCGTCGACAAGCTGAAGTTCCTCCTCCCGCACGGCTTCGAGAGCTTCTCCATCACCTTCTGGCAGCACCTCGGCGACACCCAGCTGCCGCGTCTGGCCGAACAGGTGCGCCGCACCCTCGACGGCACCGGCGCGGTCGTCAGCACCATCGGCGTGTTCGGCAACCCGCTGGAGACCGGCGAGATCGACCTCAAGACGCTGGCCGGCTGGGAGGCCGCCATCGACCACGCGCAGGACTTCGGCGCCTCCATCGTGTCCGGCTTCACCGGCCGCGTGCGCGGCAAGAAGCTGCCCGAGAGCATCCCGCGCTTCCAGGAGGTCTTCGGCCGCCTCGCCGACCGCGCCGCCGCCAAGGGCGTGCGCCTGGCCTTCGAGAACTGCGCCATGGGAGGCGACTGGAACGGCGGCGACTGGAACATCGCCCACGGCCCCGACGCCTGGGAGCTGATGTTCAACGCCCTGCCAGCCGCCCACCTCGGCCTGGAGTGGGAGCCCTGCCACCAGATGGTCCGCCTGTGCGATCCCCTGCCGCAGCTCGACGACTGGGCCGCACGCATCTTCCATCTGCATGGCAAGGACGCGACCATCGACCACCAGCGCATCGCCCGCTACGGCATCGGTTCGTCGAAGGCGTGGTGCTGGCACCGCACGCCCGGATTCGGCGACAGCGACTGGACCCGCATCATCTCGAAGCTGCGCATGAACGGCTTCAAGGGCTCGATCGACATCGAGGGCTGGCACGATCCGGTCTACCGCGACCAGCTGGAATACGTCGGCCAGGTGCAGGGCCTGCAGCACCTCATCCGCTGCCGCGGCGGCAAGTCCCCGGTCTAGGCCTTCGCTGCCGGCGCTTCGCCGGCGAGCGCGTCGACTGCCGCGCGCAGGCGCACGAGGTCGGCGGGCTCGACCCAGGCGGGCGACGGCGCCCACGACAGACCCTGCTCGCGGGGGTGGATGCCGTCGGCGAGGAAGCGCGCCGACGCATCGAGGATGCCGGGAATGGTGCCGGTGATCTGCGGCGCGCGGGCGATGCGGACGGTCGACATGTGGGCGAGGGCGTTCAGCTGCACGAAGGGGCGCGAATCGGCCAGGGTGGTCGCCGGACGCCCCGGCCCGCCGCGCACCAGCGCACAGCAGGCGCGGAAATTGCCGACGACATGGTCGCCGTCCTGGTCGAGGAGGACCTCGTCCTCGCGGCCGGGGCGCTGGATGCGCACGCGCTCGCGCTGGTCGGGGCGCAGGCGGATGACCGCACCATCGCACTCCAGCTCCTCGACCGGGCCGACCTCGGTGCCACCGGCGTGGGTCAGGGCGATGCGCACCGGTGCAGCATTGGTCTCGACCTCGACGAAGGCGGTGTCGGAACCCTGGATGGCGTGGCCGCACAGCAGGCTGGCGCGCACCCGGCGCACCTGCGCCCAGGCGTCCTGGGCCGGACCGGCCCAATGCATGGCATCATGGACGAGATGGGCCATCGCGTTGCCCAGCGGCCCGTCCAGCACCAGCCGGCCGCGCAGCAGGAGGCGGCCGGCCCAGTCGGCGCGGGCGTAGTAGGCGTCGGTGCGGATCCAGCTGGCCGAGATGCGCACCATGCGCAAGGCGCCGAATTCACCGGCCAGCAGGCGGCGCTTCACCGCCTGGCGCACCGGATCGCGGATGAAGTTGAAGCCGACCCAGGTCGGGATGCGCGCCGCCGCATCGGTCGCGATCATGCGCTCCAGCTCGTCGGGATCGAGGCTGGGCGGCTTCTCCAGGTAGACCGGGATGCCATGGGCGACGCAGGTGCGGTGCATCGGCTCGTGCAGCGGCACCGGCGTGGGCAGGGTGACCAGGTCGATGCCGCCGGCGTGGGCGGCCAGCAGCGCGTCGAGGTCGCGATGGATTGCCACCCCGCGCTCGCGCAGCTGCAGCTGCGGCGACGCGGCGAGGAGTTCGTCGGCGCGCGGATCGCAGGTGGCCACCAGCCGGGCGTCGCCCGTCTGCTCCAGGGTCTGCACCGCGCGATGGTGGGCCCCGGCGAAGCCTCCCATGCCGATGATCGCGATGCGGATGGGGGTCTGGCTCATTCCCGGATCATATATGATCCGGGGATCATGCAACCAGGTGCAGGCCGGCGACGAAGCGGCCGTTGGCGACGCCGAGATCGAGCCGCGCGCCGAGCAGGCCGGCGATGCGCCGGCACAGGGCCAGGCCCAGGCCGCAATGCGATCCGTCGCTGCGCGCACCGTCAGCGCGATAGAACGCATCGCCCAGACGGGACGCATCGATGCCGGTCCCGCAGGCATTGGCGACCGACACGACGGCTCCGGAGCCGTCCGCGAACAGGCTGACGGCGATCGGCTGCCCGCCCTGGCCATGCGCCACCGCGTTGCCCAGCAGGTTGTCGAGCACGAGGTCGAGATGCATCGCCGAGACGCGGCGCACGAGACCCTCCGGCAGGTTCAGCTCGAAGGCCATGCCGCGCGCCATCGCCCGCGGCTCCCAGCGCTCGACCGCGGCTTCGACCAGCGGCACGAGGTCGGCATCTTCGAGGTTCAGGCGCTCACGTCCCGCCTCGATGCGCGCCAGCATCAGGATGTTGCCGACCATGCCCTGCATGCGACCGACCGTCGCCAGCAGCGAACGCAGCACCGCCTGCTCGGCCGGATCGCTGGCCGCCAGCTGGCGGAACTCGATCTCCGCCCGCAGGCCGGCGACCGGGGTGCGCAGCTCATGGGCGATGTTGGCGATGGTGGCCTGTTCGCGCTTGAAGGCCTCCTCGAGTCCGCCGAGGAGGGCGTTCAGGCGGACGACGAGGGCCTGGACCTCGGCTGGACCGGCCGACTCCGGCAGCCTGGCGGCGAGGTCGTCGGGACGCAGGCGCTTGAGCTGGCATTCCAGACGCGCCAGCGGACGCAGCACCGCCCGGCGCAGGGCCAGCGCAGCTCCGAACGCCAGCACCGTGGCGACCAGCCAGACCGCGCCGAGGGTCAAGGCCATGCGCCGCAGCTCGCCATCCATCTCGGCGAGGCTGGTGGAGAGCAGGACCACCACCCCTTCCGGTGGCAGGGCCTCCGGCACGAGGAAGGTCCCCATCGGCGGCAGCTTCGCCGCCACCGCCAGGACCCGCGAACGGTCGCCGGAGGCCAGGGCCACGATGTAGCGGTCGCCATCGGCCGGCGCGCGGCCATCGGCGGGCACCAGGCTGTCGCCCGCGGCCAGCGCCTGCGAGCGGGTGAGTTCGCGGCCGTCCTGCGCCAGGAC
>JAFLCQ010000231.1 GCA_017302815.1 Planctomycetota bacterium | reverse complement strand
CTGGCCGCGGAAGCCCGGACGATGGACCAGCCCGTGCCTGCCGGCCCATGCGTGCAGGGCGGCATCATCGGACGGTGAGCGCCAGCCCGTGACCAGGTGCCTCCGCCGGCCCAGCGCGGCCAGCGCATCGAGCCCGTCGCAGATCGTGCGCGGGATGCCCGTGCACGGACCGCCGTCCAGCGCGCGGCCGAGGGCGGACACCTCGTGCTGCACCGCCGGCGGGACGGTCATGCGGCGATGGCCCGCCGGTAGGCAGCCAGGGTCGCGTCCGTCCATGCCACGACACCGAGGTCGCCGCGCAGGCGGGCCGCTCCGGCGCGCCAGCGATCGGACAGGTCGCTGCACAGGCCCGCAACCAGGGCCTGGGCCAGATTGTCTGGACGTCCAGCCGGGGTGATCAGCCCGGCGTCGGCGACCACCTCGGGCAGCGCGCCGGCGTCGCTGACCACCGGCACCAGCCCGGCGGCCCACGCCTCGAGGACGACCAGGCCGAAGCTCTCGAACCGCGACGGGACGGCCTGGATGCGGCACCGCAGGCGCAGGCCGGCCAGTTCGTCGTCGGCCAGCCTGCCATGCAGGACGATGCCGTCGCCGGCCGCCAGCGTAGGCTGTCCGGAGCCGACGATGTGCAGGACGGCGTCCGGCACCGCGGCGCGCACGGCGGGCCAGGCCGCCAACAGCACGTCGACGCCCTTGCGCGGCTCCCAGCGGCCGGTGAACAGCACGGCGCGCGGCCGCGGACCGGGAGTCGCCACGACAGGTCCGCACCAGCCGTGATGGATCACGATGTCGGCGGCGCGGCCATACAGCGCGGCAGCGCGCATAGCCATCGCGCCGCTGTCGGCGACGACGAGGCTGGCCCGCCTCACGGCGCGTGTCTCCAGCGCCAGCCTCAGGATCCGCCAGCGGTCGCGTCCGGCCCCGCCGGCGTCGGCGGCGCTGGTCGACAGGCGCACGACGGTTGGCCAGCTGGCGGGGATGAAGGCGGTCAGCGCGCCCCAGTTGGGGACCTCGACCACGTCCGGGGCGAAGGCCTGCAATTCCCTGCACAGCCAGGCGCGAGCCGCCAGCGGGCGCAGGAGCAGGCTGTGCGGCAGGTGGGCGAGGATCGCGTGACCGGTTCCGGGCTTGAACGCGCCGCCATCGGTCAGCGCCAGGACCTGCACCTGGTGGCCGACCGCCGCGAGCGCGCCATGCAGGTCATGCACGTAGCGTCCGATCCCGTAGGACGGGCCACAACCCGGGTATTCGGGGGTCACCAGGGCGATACGCATCACGCCATCGCCTCGCCGCGGCCGTCCGCCACCGCGCTCAGCACGGCCCGGTGCCACGGGCTGAGCGGCAGTCCCGGCAGGCTGGGCCACGGCGCCCACACCGGCACCACGCCAGGCTCGCATGCGATCCGGGCCCCGTCCCACGGGCAGCGGAAGAAACGGGCGATCCATCCGCCGTCGCTGCCATGGAGGTCGCAGCAGGGGGCCGCTGTCGGCGGCTTCCAGGCCAGCTCCTCGCGCATCTCGCGGATCAGCGCCTCTTCAGGGCTCTCGCCTGCCTCGATGCCGCCGCCGAAGCAGGTCAGGCTGGCGGCGGCGCGCCGGGCGTCGGGGGCGCGCAGCTCCAGCAGCAGCCGGCCGCGGACGTCCTCGATCACGGCGCAGGCATAGGCCGGTTGCGGCCTCAGCGGATGCCCGCCTGCGCCAGGAGGGCCTCGATGCGCACCACCGCCTTGCGCGCGGTGGGCTGGTGGCCGGCGACCACCTCGCAGAGGGCGCCGATCAGCACCAGGTCATCGATGCCGGTGCGCTCCTGCACCTGGGCGACGGACTTCAGCAGCGCACGGGCGGTCACGTTCCGGGCCGGCTTGCGGGCGGTCTTGGCGGTGCGTCGGGCGGGCATGGTGACCTCCGTGCAGGCAGTCTCCGCGCTTCAGCCGAGGCGCAACGTCGACGATCCGCTGCCGCTGCGTTCGGGGACGCTCAGTTCGAAGCGCACTCCCGTGCCGGGACTGTTGTGGCAGACGATGGCGCCGTCGAGGGCGCGCAGGTTGGCGAGGACGACGGAGAGGCCGAGGCCGATCCCTGGCGTGCCGGGAAGCACCTCGCCGCGGGAGCAGGCGTCGGCGATGCGTGCCGCCAGTTCAGGCTCGATTCCGGGGCCATCATCCTGCACGGTCCATACGCTCATGCCGGCCTCGGCACGCGCTGCGAGCCGGACCGTGACGCCGCGGCCGGCGCGCAGGGCATTGGAGACGAGGTTGACCAGGATCGGGGTCAGCAGGGCGGGACGCACCTGGCAGGCGCCTTCCCCGGACGCTAGCACCGAGCCCCCGCGCTGCTGCGCCAGGGGGCGCAGCAGGTCGGCCACCCCCGACAGGTACTCGTCGATGCGACGCTTGCCGAAGCGGCCGGTCTCGGGTTCGGCGGCACCCTCGACCAGGCCGAGCACCTCCTGCAGGCGGGCCTCGAGCTGCAGGGCCCGCTCGCGGGCGGCGGCCACTTCCTCCGGGGGCAGGCGTCCGCCCTCGGCGGCGAGGCGGTCGATGGTCGCCACCAGGGCGTGGATGGGATCTCCGACCTCGCGGGCGAGCTGGGCGAGGAAGCGCTGATGCACGGCGTTCACCGTGCGTTCGCGGTCGAGGGCCTCGCCCAGGCGGCGGGCGTGCTCGCGGGCTGCGGCATCCATGCGCGCCAGTGCGTCGTGCAGCACCTCGGCCTCGTGCAGCCCCGAGACCGGGGGCAGCGGCTCGTCCGGACGCTCGATGCGGCGGCGGCAGGCCTCAGCCAGCGCGGAGAGGGGACGCATCCACGACCAGCCGAGGCGCACGCCGATGAGGATCGCGGCCGCCGCCGCTGCCAGGCCGCCGATCGCCATGGCGGCGAGGGCGCGCCACACCAGGTCGCTGCCGACCTCGCCGTCCTCGACCAGGGTGAGGGCGACGCCCTGGCCATCGAAGGTGGGTATGGACACGGTCGCCGCCACCCGGTCCTCGCGCCAGGCTACCAGGGGGTCGCCGGCCGCCCGCGGCACCGCCGAGACCTCGATGGAGAAGCCGCGCGAGACCAGGTCGCCGACGATCCCCGGCGTCAGGTAGGCGACGGCGATCAGCGAGCCGCGTGCCGGCCCCGATCCGTCGCTGGCGACGATCGGATGGGTGGCGAACAGCATGGGATAGCCGCCAGGATTGGCCAGGCCGGCCTGCGACTGCTGGCTGGCCATGCGCGCCAGGGCCCCCGGGGGGGCGGGATCGTCGACCGCCGGCTCGAGTCCGGCCTGCGTGCTGCGGCGGTAGCGTCCGACCAGCCGGCCATCGGTGTCGACCAGGGCGAAGGCCTGGGTCAGTCGGCCCTGGCTGCCGCCAGGATTGAGGTTGATCGCCGCCCACTGCGGACTCGGGCGGGGCATGGCGGCGTAGAGCTCGTCCCAGATGGCGTAGTCCGCGTTCTCGAAGCCGAGACGCTGCACCAGCCGGTTCATGCGGTGCCTGACCTGCTCGGCGGCGGCCAGCGCCGAGGACTCGCGCTGCTGGCGCAGGCCGGTGATCAGGGCCTGCGACGCCAGGATGGCGCAGGCGGTGGTCGCGATCACGGCGATGAGCGCCGCCAGGGTGGCGACCCGGCTGCGCAGCCCGGCGAGGATCATGCCGCGGTCTCCGGCGACCGCAGCCGCAGGGTGAAGCGCGAACCCGCTCCGGGGGTCGATTCCACGTCGAGCGTGCCGCCCATGCGTTCGGCGCTGGCGCGCGCCAGCGACAGCCCGATGCCGCGACCATGCCCCTTGGTCGAGCGGAACGGATCGAAGAGGTTGGCGAGGAGCTCCGGCGGCATGCCCGGGCCGCTGTCGTGCACGGCGACGCTCGCGCCGGGCGTCACGACCAGGCGCACCAGGCGCCGGCCCGCGGCCTGGCTTTCGACCGCTTCGACCGCGTTGCGCAGCAGGTTGGTGACGATGAGGCGCACGCCGGCGGGATCGGCGATGGCCGGGATGGCCTGGGCCGGCCGGGTCCACTCGATGCGGGTGTCATGGAACCGCAGCCACTGGTCGCGGTCGGCGAGCAGCCCCTCGACCAGCGTCGCCAGGTCGAGGGTGGTGAGGGCCAGCGGGCCGTCCTGCCGCGCCAGCGAGCGCAGGTGCTCGATGGTCTGGGTCATCGCCAGGAGGCTCATGCCGACCCGGGCGAGCGTCTTCGCCAGATGCTCGGGGCTGGGTTCACGGCCGATCTGCCGGAGGTAGTGGATGCCTTCGATGCCGACCCGGGCGGCGGACAGCGGTTGCCCGAGCTCGTGCGCCATGCCCGCCGCCAGTCCGGCCAGGATCTCGGCCTGCTTGCGCCCGTCCTCCGGCGCCGCCTGCGGTTCCGGGCGGCGGCGGCGCAGCATGGCATGCGCGGTCAGGAGTCCGGCCCCGAACGCGCCGCAGGCGAGCGCCGCGCAGGCCCAGGCCGAGAGCGGCATGGGCTACTCCTCGTCCCGATCGTCGGGCTCGAAGAGCCCATAGCGCTTGCGCAGGGTGTAGAGGACCTTGCGCGTCACGCCCAGGTAGGTGCTGGCCCGCACCGGCGAGCCGTTGTTGAGGCGCAGGGCCTCGGCGACCAGTGCCCGGTTCCAGGCGTCCAGGTTGCAGCCCGTGGGATCGAGGGAGATGCGGCCGGGCGGCAGCTGAGGCAGGCTCAGCGCAGATTGCGCAGGCGGCTGGTGAGAGGCCGGCGCGGGCGCGGCGACGGACGGCCCCGTCGCGGCCACCGCCGGTCGAAGCGTACTGCTGCCCAGTCCGTCATCGATCAGCGAGCGGAGCAGGCCGTCATCGATCAGCGTGTCATTGGCGAGCAGGCAGGCCTGCTCCAGGGCGTGGGTGAGCTGACGCACGTTGCCGGGCCAGCGGTGGGTGGCGACGATGCGCTCGGCAGTCGGGGACAGGACCATGCCGCTGCGCGAACGTCTCCTGGCGGCCCGCTCCAGCAGCGCCCGCGCCAGCGGCAGGACTCCGCCGTCGCGTTCACGCAGGGGGGGGATGCGCAGGTGGCACACCTTCAGCCGGTAGTAGAGGTCCTCGCGGAAGCGTCCTTCCAGCACCCTGCCCACCAGGTTCGCGTTGGTGGCGCAGACGATGCGCGCCTGCAACCGGCGGAGCTTGTTGTCACCCACCGGGTACCACGAGCGGTCCTCCAGCAGACGCAGCAGCTTGGCCTGCTGGTCCGGTGGCAGGTCGCCGATCTCGTCGAGGAACAGCGTGCCGCCGGCCGCCGCGGCGATCTTCCCCTCGGCCCCACGCGGGTTCGCGCCGGTGAAGGCGCCCGGGGCGTAGCCGAACAGTTCGGATTCGAACAGTCCGGCCGAGATGGCGGTGCAGTTCAGCGCCACGAACGGGGCATCGCAGGGTTCGCCGCCATGATGCACGCGCCTGGCGAACAGCTCCTTGCCGGTGCCGGTCTCGCCCTCGATCAGGCAGGGCAGATCCGGTGCGGCATGGATGCGGTCGGCCAGCGCGAGCAGGCGATCCAGGTCGGCTCCGGCGACGATCACGCCGTCCGCCACCTCGCGGACGCTGGGGATGGGAGCGGTCCGTCCTGCGAGTTCGATGCGCTCGACCAGCCGGTGGAGCTCGCGCACGTCGATCGGCTTGCGCAGGTAGTCGACCGCGCCGCGGCGCATGGCCTCGATGGCGGTGGTGCTGTCGCCGAAAGCGGTCATCAGCGCCACCGGCGGGGCGGAGGGCATCGCGCGCACGGCGCTGAGCAGGGCCAGGCCGTCCATGCCGGGCATGCGCAGGTCGCTGATCAGCAGGCCCGGCGACACCTGCGGCAGCAGCCGCAGGGCCTCCTCGGCGCTGCCGGCATGGACGCAGTCGTGCCCGATCTGCCCGAGGAACTCCGCCAGGCTGATGCGGACGTCGGGATGGTCGTCGACGATCAGGATGCGCACGGTGCGCTGCTATACCCGGTAACCGCGCTGCGGGAATGGCCGCATGCGTCCGGATCAGCGCGCCCAGGTGATGCGCTTGCCACCACCATCAGCGGCGACGTCCGCCACCGCCTGCCGCTGGCGCCTGCGCCAGAGGATGGCGGCCGCCACGGCGGCGAGGGGCAGCAGCAGCCAGGCCATCCAGCCGGAGCTGGAGGCGGAGCTGGCGGCTGGCACGGGGGCTGGCGGTGTCGGCGGGGCCGGCCTGCGTTCAGTGGCGGCCGGCTCGACGGGTGCGGGCTCGATC
>JAFLCQ010000230.1 GCA_017302815.1 Planctomycetota bacterium | reverse complement strand
GCAGGCGACGAGGATGGCCATGTGCGAGGGGGATACGGGCGCGTGCGGTCTTGGGAAGGCGCCGCTTGCGCCGGGTGCCGCCGCGGGCGACGACTGCCGCCATGGCCTCCCCACCGCTTCCGCGCCGCCAGCTCCTGCTGCTCATCCTGTGTGGCTTCTTCGTCGGCTTCTTCGTCGCGGCCGAACTGATCGGGGCGAAGCTCTTCCACTTCTCGCTCTTCGGCCTCGGCCCGTCGGCGCTGGGACTGAACGGCGACCTCTTCGTCGCCACCACCGGCATCCTCGCCTTCCCGCTGACCTTCATCCTGACCGACATCATCAACGAATACTACGGCCGGCGCACGGTGCGCGCCCTCACCTTCATCGCCATCGTGGTCAACATGGCGCTGATCCCGGTGGTGCAGGCGGCGATGGCGGTGCCCGCGCACGATTTCGGCGGCGCCCCGGTCGACCAGGGCATGCAGGACGCCTTCCAGCGCGCGTTGGGCCAGAGCTGGGCCATCGTCGTCGCCAGCATGTGCGCCTTCGCCATCGGCCAGCTCATCGACGTCTCGGTGTTCTCGTGGCTGCGCCGCGTCACCGGCGGCAGCAAGCTGTGGCTGCGCGCCCAGGGCAGCACCCTGGTCAGCCAGCTCATCGACACCTTCGTGGTCATCTTCCTCGCCTTCGTCATCATCCCGGCGCTGGTGAACAGCGGTGCCAAGGACGACCTCTTCGCCATGTCGGCAGGCCAGGCGACCACCGTCTCGCTGACCAACTACATCTACAAATTCGCCATCGCGGTCGCGATCACACCGCTGCTGTACCTCGCGCACTGGCTGGTCGACCTGTGGCTGGGGCGCGACGAGGCGCAGCGCGCTATCGCCGAAGCGCACGGCTGAACGCGTCAGGCGGGCGGCAGCTGCCGGGCTTCGAGTTCGGCTGGCTTGGGAATCGGACCGCTGGTCAGCACGGGTGCGGCTTCGATGTGTTCAGCCTCCAGCAGGCCCACGAGGCGGGCGAGGGCACCGGCGATGGCCGCGCGCTCGGACTCCGCCAGGGCGTCCAGGCCGCGTTCCAGCTGGTGCTGCAGCGGTTCCGGCGCACTGAGGGCGATGTCCCTGCCTGCGTCGGTCAGCACCAGATGGATGCGGCGTCGGTCCTTGGCGTCACGTTGACGCACCACCAGCGCCTTGGACTCCAGGCGGTCGATCACTCCCACCAGGGTCGGTGCCGAGAGCCGCACCGCCCGGCTCAGTTCGATCTGGGTGATGCTGCCGTGGCGCCTCAGGGCCTGGAGGCACAGGAGCTGCGGCGCGGTGACGCCATGCTGCTGCTCCAGTTCGGTAGACGCCCCTTCGATGCGGCGGACGATGCGGCGCAACGAGCGCAGGATGTCGAGCGAATGGCTGGTTGGCGCTGTATCGGACACGGACTCTTCACTCATGCTCGGCTCCGACCGGTAGGGGTCAATGCGTTCGCGCTCGAACGCTCGCGCACGGCCTCGGCATCGTCGGGGTCGAGCAGGCGGCGCATGCCGAGGAAGGCGCCGCGGGAGGCCGTGGCTACCAGACCTACACCCGGCAGCTGGCGCCAGATGCCGCGCAATTGTCTCCGGACATCGACCGGCAGACGCGGCAGCAGGGTCCATGCCAGGATAGCGGCCGGGATGCGCAGCCCCACACTGATCAGGAAGAGGGTGCGGAACGGCGAGCCCTCCAACGGCGGAAGCAGCGGCAGCAGGACCATGCCCAGGGCGACGGCGGCGGCCTGGATCAGGCCGAGCATGGTCTGGTGGTAGCCGATGAGGCGGATGCGCCCCCCGGCGTCGCGGTGGCAGCCAAGGGTGATGACGAGGGCGGCGCACTCGGCGGCGCACCAGCACATCCCGTTCACCACCTCGATGGCGATCAGGGTCGGCACGTGGGTGACGCATGACCAGCTCAGCGGGACGATGACGATGCCGATCAGAGCCCAGCGCAGGACCAAGGTGGGCCCGATGCGGTCGACCACCCAGCCGACCAGCGGATAGGCGATGAGGCGCATCACCTGGCAGCTGGCGACCAGGGCGGTGAACATCATCGGCTGGTCGGCGAGACCGAGGCCGCCATCGGCGACCGGTGCCAGCATGTAGGGGGCGAAGGCGGGGCCGGCGGTCATGAAGCCGAAGAACAGCGCCGACCACACCAGGGTGAAGCGTCCGAAATGGCTGCCGCGCAGCTCACGGACGAAGGCCGGGAAGCCGGCCGGCACGCTGGCGAGGGTGGCCGAGCGCGTGCTCGTCCCAGGCCGCGGCGGGGGATCGGGCTGCCGCCGCAGCATCGCGACCGCCAGCAGGCGGGCGGCCGCGGCGGTGGCGAGGATGGCGGCGAGCCCACGCGGGTCGTCGGTCATCGGCCAGCAGGCGATGGCACCGGCTGCTGCTGCGGCGGTACCCAGCTTGACCAGCATGAGCAATCGGTTGCGTACGCCGAAATAGCGCCCGTGCAGGCGCGGCGGCACCAGGCTGCCGGTCCAGGCGAACCAGGCCGGCTGGCTAAGCGCCATCGATGCGGGGGTGGCGACGGCCAGCGCCATCGCCACCGGCAGCAGTCCGGGAGTCGGTGGCGCCAGCGCCACCAGGCCGAGGGCGGCGAGGCAGGCGGCTTGGAACAGGCCGACCCCGATGCACACCCGACGGTGGCCGCCCAGCCAGGCGACCAGTCGTCCGGCCCAGGGTCCGCAGGCGGCGTTGACCACCAGTGGCACCAGGGTGAGGAGGTAGATGGCGCTGGCCGCGGCCCCGAGGCGGACCTGGAGCAGCGGCACCAGCCACTGCTCCAGGGCGTTGAACAGCACGCCGACCGCTGCGCCTTCGACCAGCGAGGTGGCGATGCCGCTGCGCAACATGCCGCGCGGACGCAGCCTGAGGCCGATGCCCGGATCGGGCGCGGTCATGGCTCAACCGAGGGCGATCGCTGGCGCGCCGTCCAGCGCCTTGCGCGCGGAGCCGAGCCAGGCGTGGAGGACGACCAGGCTGTACAGGCGTTCACGGGCGCCGCGGTCCGCGAGGCTGCAGCTGCGCAGGCGGGCGACCTCGTCGGGATCGACCAGTCCGGCGTCGGCCACCGCCTGAGGCGACAGCAGCGCGTCGGCTGCCGGTCCGGCGGCGAACCAGCGGTCGGGGGCGCGGAATGGCGCCTTGGGCCGGCGCACCACCGAGTCCGGCAGCAGCGGCGCCATCGCGCGGCGGAGGATGGCCTTCTCGCCCAGTTCATCGTCGTGCAGGAGGCGCCGCGGGATGCGGCCGGCGAACTCGATGAGGCGGTGGTCCATGAAAGGCGCCCGCGCCTCCAGCGAGCGCGCCATGCTCAGCTTGTCGAGACGCAGGTTGATGCGGTCCGGCAGCCGCAGGCGCTGCTCGAAGAGCAGCATCTGTCCCAGCCGGTCCAGCCCCTCTGCCTCGCGTTCGAGCGCGGCGAAGCGGCCGTCGTCGAGATCGGCCCCGAGCAGGGCGCGGATCTCGCCGGGAGCGAAGACGAACTCCTCGTCCAGCAGGTAGTGCTGCAGCGGAGACAGCAGGCCGCCCCCGCCAGCGGAACGATCGCGCAGCCAGTGGCAGGCGCGATCGAACTTGCGGTACCCGGCGAACAGTTCGTCTCCTCCCTCGCCGGCCAGGACGGTGACGATGCCTTCGCCGCGCACCGAACGGAATACGCGGTCGGTGGGCAGCAGCGCGTCGGTGGAGATCGGCTCCTCGACCCAGCCCAGGACCTCCTCCAGGGAGGCGGCCTCGTCCTCGCCCACCCGCCGCACGACATGGCGTGCGCCGTAGCGGTCTGCAACCTCGGCGGCGACCGGGCTCTCGTCGATATCGCGCTCGGCGAAGCCGATGGTGAAGGCGGTCACCGCGACCGGCGCGAGGCGGCGTGCGCCGAGGGCGAAGACGCTGGCCGAGTCCAGTCCGGCGCTGAGCAGGAATCCCATCGGCACCTCGCTTTCCAGCCGGGTGCCCACCGCTTCGTCGAGATGCCCCCGCAGCTCCTCGGCCCACCGCCCGGCCTCGGCGGCATCCGGCGTACGACCCTCGTCCGGCCGCGGCGTCGCAGCCCAATAGCGGTGCAGCCGCAGGCGGCCGCCCGGCTCAAGGACCAGCAGGTGGCCGGGCGGAAGCTTGTTGATGCCTTGCCATGGGGTGCGCGGACTGGGGATGTAGCCGAAGCGCAGGTAGTCGTGGAGGGCGTGGCGGTCGACGGGTGGCAGGCCATCGCCGACCAGCGCACGCAATTCGGAGGCCCAGCGCAGGACGCCGTCGCGGAAGCTCCAGTACAACGGCTTCTTGCCGGCGCGGTCGCGCCCGAGGACCAAGCGGCGATCGCGGCGGTCCCACAGGGCGAAGGCCCACATGCCCACCGCATCGTCGAGGAAGCCGAGGCCGTCACGCTCGTAGGCGTGCAGCAGCACCTCGCCATCGACGCGCGAGCGGAAGCGGTGGGTGTTCTCCAGGCGCCGGCGCAATTCACCGTGGTTGTAGACCTCGCCGTTGATGGTCAGGACGATCTGCTCGTCCTCATTGTAGAGCGGCTGTCCGCCGCCGGCGCGATCGATGATCGCCAGGCGGCGGAAGCCGAGGACGATGTTGCGGTCGACGTGCCAGCCCTGGCTGTCCGGTCCACGATGCACCAGCCGGTCGAGGTCGGCGGCGGTGGCGAGGGGGCTGGGCAGATTGGAGTCGATGGAGCAGGCGCCGAGGATGCCGCACATGGTCCGGTCCCTTCGTGGTTCGGAATGGCTGTGATGGGGAGGCCACGCGGTGGCTCGTCTTAGGTATAAAAATGATTAGACTACAAACAATTCAAATATTCGCGATTATGATGTATCTATGTGGTAAAATATGCAAAATCCCGCAGCGTTTCCGAATTAATAATAATAATTTGTATACTAATGTATATCGGGTAGACCATGGGGGTCATCGTCACCCGACCCCAGTCACCTGCATCAGGGGGAGTACTCCATGCCAGTCCGCTACATCACCGACATCGACGCCTTACCCCAGATCCCTGCCGAGGAACGCGCCCTGCTCAAGCAGGTGTCAGCCCGCTATGCCTTCCGGCTCAACGACTACTACGCCAAGCTCATCGACTGGTCGGATCCCGCCGATCCCATCCGCCGCCTGATCATCCCCCATCCCGACGAGATGCAGGCCTGGGGCAAGCTGGACGCCAGCAACGAGGCCAGCAACACCCCGGCCAAGGGCGTCCAGCACAAGTATCCCCATACCGTGCTGCTGCTGGTCAACGAGGTGTGCGGTGCCTATTGCCGGTACTGCTTCCGCAAGCGCCTGTTCCTGAACGACAACGATGAGGTCAGCGCTGACATCAGCGAAGGGCTGGAGTACATCCGTACGCACCCCAAGGTCACCAACGTGCTGCTGACCGGCGGCGACCCGCTGATCATGTCGACCGGCCGTCTGGAGCGCATCCTCGATGCGCTGCGGGCGATCGATCACGTGCGCATCATCCGCATCGGTTCGAAGATGCCGGCCTTCAATCCCTTCCGCATCCTGGAGGACGAGCGGCTGCAGCAGGTCCTGCGGCGGTTCTCCACCCCCGAGAAGCGCATCTACCTGATGGCGCACTTCGACCATCCGCGCGAGCTGACCCCCGAGGCGGTCGAAGGGCTCGATGCATTCATGCGCTGCGGCGTGGTGGCGGTGAACCAGTGCCCGCTCATCCGCGGCGTGAACGACGATGCCGAGGTGCTGGCCGAACTCTTCCGCCGCCTCTCCTTCATCGGCGTGCCGCCGTACTATCTGTTCCAGGGTCGTCCCACGGCCGGCAACGCGCCGTACGAGGTGCCGATCGTGCGCGGTTACGCCCTCTTCGAGGCGGCCAAGACCAGGGTCAGCGGTCTGGCCAAGCGGGCGCGCTTCGTGATGAGCCATGAGCGCGGCAAGATCGAGATCGTCGGCATCGATGAGCAGCGCATGTATCTGCGTTTCCACCGCGCCAAGGATCCTGCCGACGAAGGGCGGATGATGGTCTACCTGCGCGACGAGTCGGCCTCCTGGCTCGACCAGCTCATCCCGGTGCCCGGCCTGGGCGCCGCCCGTTTCGAGCCCGAGCAGCTCCAGGCGGTGGCGGCGGGCCCGGAGTGATCCGGCGTCAGCGGCGCAGGCCCAGCGCCACCGTCACCTCGGCCTGGCCGAGGTTCCAGCGCACCTCGCAGGGCGTGCCGGCGGCCGGCAGCGGGATGCTGAGGCGGTCGCCGAGCTGGGCGACGGTGCCGCCCTGGCGCT
>JAFLCQ010000023.1 GCA_017302815.1 Planctomycetota bacterium | reverse complement strand
GGGCAGGGTGTGGCTGGGGCCGGCGATGTAGTCGCCGATCGGCTCGGGCGACCACGGGCCGACGAAGACGGCGCCGGCGTTGCGGATCAGCGGCAGGGCGGCGCGCGGGTCCGCGACCAGCAGCTCCAGGTGCTCGGGGGCGACCTGGTTGCTGATGCGGGCGGCGGTGGCGATGTCGGGGCAGCGCACGAGGCGGCCGAAGCGGGCGACGCTTTCACTCGCCACCGCGCGGCGCTCGCCGGGCAGCGCGGCGAGGGCGGAGGCGACCTCGGCCTGGATGGCATCGGCCACCCCGTCGCCGACGGTCAGCAGGATGCACATCGCGAGCACATCGTGCTCGGCCTGCGACAGCAGGTCGGCGGCGACGAAGCGCGGATCGGCGGTGGCGTCGGCGATGACCAGGACCTCGCTGGGGCCGGCGAGCATGTCGAGGTTGACCCGGCCGTAGGCGCGGCGCTTGGCCAGGGTGACGAAGATGTTGCCCGGACCGACGATGGTGTCGACCGCCGGGCACGACGGCGTGCCGACCGCCAGGGCGGCGATGGCGGGGATGCCGCCGATGCGGTAGACCTCGTCGACCCCGACCGCCTTGGCGGCGGCCAGCACCTCATCGGCGATGCTGCCGTCACGGCGCGGCGGAGTGACCAGCACGGTGCGCTGCACTCCGGCGACCTTGGCCGGGACCAGGTTCATGATCACCGACGAGAACAGCGGCAGGGTGCCGCCGGCGCCGCCGGGGACGTAGGCGCCGGCGCTATCCACCGCCATCCAGCGCACGCCCAGGGGCTCGTCGAGCTGCTCGCCGAAACCGCGTGGCAGCAGGCGTCGCTGGTAGCCCGTCACCTGCGCGACCGCGAGGTCGATGGCGGAGCGGATCTCCGGGGCGGTGCGGCCGGCAGCGGCATCGATCTCGGCGGCGGTCACCCGCAGCCGCTCCGGCGGCAGGGCGGCGCCATCGAAGGCCTTGACGTAGCGAACCACCCCGGCGTCGCCCTCGCGCTCCACGGCGGTGAAGATCTCGTCGATGACCTCCTCGATCGAGGCGGGCCGGCCGAGGGTCTTGTGGTAGAACGCGCGCGCCTTGGCCTGCGCCTCGTCGACCAGGGTCTGCATGCGCCGGTGCGAATCCCCGAGGATCCCCTGCAGGCGTGGATCGGAGGGGGTCAGGTCGAGGAGCGGGCCGGGCATGGCCGGGTATGGTGGGCGGCTGGAGGGGGGATCAAGGCGGCTCGACTTGATCCAGATCAAGAGCCCATGCGTATCATGGCCGGCATGCGCGTGCGCCTGCGGTCATGGCTACCGGCTGAACACGGGGTGTGGGGGCTGCTGGGCGCCGCCGCCCTGGTCGGACTGCCCCTCGGCTCCGGTCTTGCAGGGCTGCCGCTGCTGGGCGCCGCCCTGGTCGCCATCCTGGTGCGTGCACGTTGCCAGGATCGGCTGCATGCGCCGGCGCTTGTTCTCGGCGCCGGCCTGGCGGCCGCCCTGCTGTGGGCGACCTGGCGCATGGCGGAGGATCCGGCCTGGGTCTGGTGGCTGGCCGGGGTGATCGTGCCGGCAGGCGCGGCGGCGCTCATCCCCGGTCGCTCGATCCTGGTGTCCCTGGGCGCGGCGATCGCCTTCTCGGTCCTGGGTGCCGCGGTGGCGTCCGCCGGCGGGGCGCCGTCGTCGTGGTGCGCTTTCGCCGTCGTCGTCCTCGCGGGGCACCTCGCCCTGATGGTGCCGCTGGTGCGCGCCCAGGTCAGGCCGGACCCGCGGTGGATCCGCATCGCCATCGATCTGCATGTCGCCGCCCTGGTCATCGCCACGGGTGCCTGGGCTGCGGGCGTGATTCCATCAGGGATTCCACTAGTCTTCGCCTTGGGACTTGCGCGCTGTGCCCTACTTGTGGATAAGCGGACGACGATGTCCTGTTCACCCGCCCGCATCGGTGTCCGCGAGATGGCCTGGCTGCCGGTGGTGTCCGCCGTCCTCGTCCTGACCCTGCGTGGAGCCTCGGCATGAGCCTGCTCGCCAAGCTCCTCAGCCTCGGATTCCTGCCTGCCGGCTGGAAGATGCCGGTGTGGATCGCCCTGGGCACCTTCGCCGGGCTGGGCATCGTCACCATCCATGTCTCGCGGGCGCCGTCGTACATGAGCGACGCCCCCGAGACGTGCATGAACTGCCACGTCATGACCCAGGCCTACGTCACCTGGAACCACAGCAGCCATCGCAACGTCGCCACCTGCAACGACTGCCACGTGCCCCACGACACGGTGGTGAACAAGTACCTGTTCAAGGCCAAGGACGGCATGCGCCACGCCAGCATGTTCACCCTGCGCCTCGAGCCGCAGGTCATCCAGCTGTCGTCCGCGGCCGTGCCGGTGGTCGAGCAGAACTGCCGCCGCTGCCACAGCGCGCTGGTCGGCGAGGTCCACCTGCGCGAGTGGAAGCCCGGCGACAACCGCTGCTGGGACTGCCACCGCGAGGTCCCGCATGGCCGCGTGACCAGCCTCTCCACCGCCTTCGACGTCAACGCCCCGCAGCTGCCGGGCGTCCTCGACAACCCCCACCAGATGCAGACCGGTGGACGCGACCCGCGTCCCGCCAAGGAAACCAGCCATGAGTGAACCGACCAGCCAGGGCCCCACCGCCATCAAGGGATGGATCGTCTTCAGCGCCGTGCTGGTGGCGGTCTTCGCCATCGGCCTGCTCCTCGCCTCGGTCATGGAGCGCCGGGCCGAGTCCAAGCAGGGCCAGCGCGACCTGCAGCCGATCGCCGCCTGGGAGAGCGACAACAGCAAGTGGGCCGCCAACTGGCCGCGCGAGTACGCCTCGTGGAAGGCGACCGAGAAGACCGACGGCGTGACCAAGTACGGTGGCAGCGCCATGCGCGACCTGCTGGCCGAGGATCCCAACAACGTCATCCTCTTCGCCGGCTACGCCTTCGCGAAGGACTACAACCAGGCCCGCGGCCACGCCTACACCATCAAGGACGTGATGGCGACCGGCCGCGACATCAGCACCAAGCCGGGCACCTGCTGGACCTGCAAGTCCCCCGACGTCCCCCGCCTGATGGCGGAGATGGGACCGGCCAAGTTCTACGACACGCCGGCCAAGGACCTCTACAACGAGGTGAAGCACAGCATCGGCTGCGCCGACTGCCATGACCCCAAGACCATGGCCCTCACCATCACCCGGCCGGCGCTGAAGGAGGCCTTCGAGCGCCAGGGCAAGGACATCGCGAACGCCAGCCACCAGGAGATGCGCACCCTGGTGTGCGCGCAGTGCCACGTCGAGTACTACTTCAAGAAGGACGAGTCGAAGGGCCAGAAGGCCTACCTCACCTTCCCCTGGGACAAGGGCATGGGCGTCGAGGAGATGGACGCCTACTACGACGAGAAGCAGTTCACCGACTGGACCCACCCGATCAGTGGCGCCAAGATGGTGAAGATGCAGCACCCGGACTACGAGGTCTACAGCAAGGGCGTCCACGCCTACCGCAACGTGTCCTGCGCCGACTGCCACATGCCCTACAAGACCGAGGGTGGGCAGAAGTTCACCGACCACCAGATCCGCAGCCCGCTGGAGAACATCAGCAACTCGTGTGCGGTCTGCCACCGCTGGGGTGAGGACGACATCCGCAAGCGCGTCGAAAGCATCCAGGACAAGATCGTCGAAGGCCGCCACATCGCCGAGGACGCCATCGCCAAGGCCCACTTCGACATCGCCGCCTGCAAGCAGGCCGGCGCCACCGACGAGGAGCTTGCCGAGGTCCGCAAGCTGATCCGCAAGGCCCAGCTGCGCTGGGACTACGTCGCCGCCAACAACGGCCTCGGCTTCCACGCCCCGCAGGAGTGCCAGCGCATCCTCGCCGCCGCTGCCGACCTGGGGCAGCAGACCCGCATCGCAGCCGCGCGCATCCTGGCCAAGAAGGGGGTGACCGAGCCGGTCGTCTACCCCGACTGGTCGAGCAAGCAGAAGGCCCAGGATCTGATCAAGCTCTTCGGCAAGGACGGCACGCCGCCCAAGCTGATCGCCGCCGCAGCCGCGGCGCCGACGGCCGCGAAGTGAGCGCCTGACATGGACGGACGCGGGGGGACGCCCGCGCCGGCCGTGCTGGCAGCCGTGCTCGCCGGCGCCTGGGGGGCCCAGATCCTCAGGCCGGACGTGGCGCTGCTGCTGCCAGGGCCGCCCTGGAACTGGATCGCCGCCATCGCCCCGGTGCTTCCGGCACTGGGGCTTGGCGCGTCGCGGCCCGAGCATGCGCTGTCCAGGTCGCTCGGATCCGGCCGCTTCGCCATCGCCTCCCTGATCGCCATGGCCGTGGTCAGCTGGCCGTTGGCGGTGTTCCCGGTCGGGGCCCAGGCCCCCGCATGGCTGCACCGCATCGGCCTCGGCGACCCGCTCACCTCGCTGCCGTTCGCCGTCGCATTGATCGCGGTGGTGGTGAACCTCGCCTGTTCGCTCGGTCGACGCCTGCGATCGGGGCCGGACCGGCTGCGCTATGCGGTGCTGCACGGCGGACTGCTGCTGGCGATCATCGGCGGTGCGGCCGGACATGGCGGCCTGGTCCGCGCCCGGTTCGTGATGGAGGAGGGGGCGAATCCTGGCGACGCGGCGATGGCCGAGGATGGCACCCGCATCCGCCTGCCGGTCCCGCTGCGCCTGGACGATTTCGTCCTCGAACGCTTCCCGCCGATGCTGCTGCTCGGTCGTGCCGACGGAACCGTGCTGCGCGGCGAGACGCTGCTGGGGCCGGGCGCCTCCGACCGCATCGGCGGCCTCGCCGTCCGGGTCCTGCGCTGGCTGCCGTCGGCGGCGGTGCCGGCGTCCGAGCCGGTGCCCTTCCTGGATCCGGCTGCGAATCCCGCCGCCGAGGTCGAGGTCGTCGATGCCGCCGGCACGGTGCTCGGCCGCGGCTGGCTGCATCCCGCCGGCCCGGTGGGCGGCGCCCTGTTCCTGTCACTGCCCGATGGCGGCACCCTGCATCTCGAGGCGCCGCGGCCGCGCCGCTTCCTGGCCAAGGTCCATGCCGGCGGAGCGGCGCACGAGATCACGGTCAACAACCCGCTGCGCATCGACGGCTTCGCCATCTACATCCTGTCCTACGACGAGGACGCTGGGCCGGCCAGCCGGACCGCGGTCTTCGAAGCGGTCGAGGATCGGGCGCTGCCGGCGGTCTACGCCGGGCTGGCGCTGCTGCTCATCGGCGTGCTGTGGCATCTGTGGCGTCCGGTCACCGCTGGAGGACGGCCGTGAGCGGCGCGGTCTGGTGGGCCGAGCTGGCGGCCGCGTTGTGCTGGCTGCTCGCCGCTGGTGCCGCCGTGCAGGCATGGCGACGTCCGGGCTGGGATCCGGTGGTGCGTGTCCTGGGCGCGGCAGGTCTGGCCATCGCCGGCAGCCTGCTGGCGTGGCTGTGGATCCACCTCGACCGGCCGCCGCTGCGCACCCTCGGGGAGACCCGGCTGTGGTATGCGATCCTCTCGGTAGCCGCCGGCGGCCTGCTGGCCTGGCGCCTGCGCACCACCGCCTTGCGCGTGCCGATGCTGCTGCTGGGCGTCCTCTTCCTGGCCCTGAACCTCGCCCTGCCGCAGACCCTCGACCGGACCCTGATGCCGGCCCTGCGCAGTCCGTGGTTCGTGCCGCACGTGGTCGTCTATCTGCTCAGCTATGCCGTCCTCGGCCTGTCGGCGGGTGTGGCTGCGTGGCACCTGCTGCGACGCCGCGATGATGGCGGGCTCGCCTTCCGTCTGGTGCATGCCGGCCTGCCGTTGCTGACCATCGGGCTGTGCCTGGGCGCGATCTGGGCCAAGGAGGCCTGGGGCCACTACTGGGCCTGGGATCCCAAGGAGACCTGGGCCCTGCTGACCTGGATCGTCTACGTCTGCCTGATCCATGCTGAGCGCGACCTGCGCGACCGGCCGCGCCTGGCCCTCGCCGTCATCACCGGCGCCTTCACCGTCGTCCTGATGTGCTGGTTCCTGGTGAACTACCTGCCCAGCACGGCGGTCAGCGTCCACACCTATACCCGGCAGTAGCGGCCCTGGCGGCCCGTGCCGGCGGCGGCAGCATCCGGGCATGCGTCCCATCCTGATCCTGCTCTGCGCGATCCTCCTGTCCGCCTGCGGCGACGCGGTGCGATCGTCCCACAGCTGGATCGAGGTCAGGGATCGCGTCGTACCCGACCAGCGCAGTGGCGAGCTCTGCGATCTGTTCGGCTGCATCCCGTGCTTCGACGGCTCCGGCCGCTTCACCTGGATGCTGGCGGACGGTTCCTTCTCGGGCGTGTTCTACCCCGACCCGCCCGATGACCCGCGCCTGCTGCACGGCAGCTTCCGTCCGGGAACGCCGGCCAGCGAGCGGCCGCTGCCGACCCCTGCGGAGATGGCGGCGGTGCAGCGCCTGCAGGCGCATTGGAGAAGCCCCGACCCGGCAATCGCCGGCACCCTGGAGACGCTGCGCGCCATGGCGGCCCGGCAGGCGGGCGATGAACGTGCGCATCAGGAACGCCTATGCGAGGCGTTCGCCAGCGCCCTCGCCTGGGCGCAGGCCGGCGCCGCCGGCGCCCCGCCGCTGCCGGCCCGGATCGAGAAACCCGGTGATCTGGATGTGGTCTGGGCCTGCTTCTACGCCACCGGCGACGATCGCTGCCTGCGGCTGCTGCTACGGACAGGTGCCGCCACGGATCTGCGTCCCGGCCTGGTGTTCCCGGCGCGCTGGTCCGTGCAGGCGAACATGAGACAGGATCCGCAGGTGAGGGAACGCATCGCGCGGCTGGAGCTCGAGGATGGACCGGCCCGGTTGCGCGGCATCCTCATGCAGGTCACCTCTCCAGGGCCATGAAACACAGCAGGCCCCGGCGTGGCCGGGGCCTGGTTGGCGCACTCGGAAGGATTCGAACCTTCGACCTCTGCCTTCGGAGGGCAGCGCTCTATCCAGCTGAGCTACGAGTGCATCCGTACGAGGCCGCAGAGCATGGATGGCCGCTCGTGGCTGGCAAGTCACCCTCCTGGGTGGGGGTCTTCGGGGGAGGGGCGAACGCCGCAGCGACGGGAGCCTGGCGTCGTACGCCCCCGTCGCGGAGGCGCCGAGCGCCTCTCCCGGCAGCCGGTGGGGGTCTTCGGGGGAGGGGCGAACGCCGCAGCGACGGGAGACTGGCGTCGTACGCCCCGTCGCGGAGTCGCCGAGCCCCTCCCCCGGCAAACAGTCACCCCTTGCGGAAACGTTCGGGGGTCATGCCCGTGCGTTCGCGGAAGGCGCGGGCGAAGTAGCCCGGATCGGCGAAGCCGCATTCGCGAGCGATGGTCGACACCGGGGCGTCGGTGGCGTGGAGCAGCGACATGGCGCGGCCAAGGCGCAGGGATTGCAGGAAGGGCTTGGGTGCCACTCCGACCACGCGGGTGAAGCGCCGGGTCAGTACGCTGCGGTCCTCGCCCAGCTCGGTCGCCAAACGGGAGACCGAGAGGTCGGGATCGCCGGATCGGTCGACCAGCAGGCGTCGCAGGCGTCCGACCGCCTCGTCGCTCTCCCCTTCGCCGGCACCACCAGCGGCCGCCGCCGATAGCAGCTCCCAGCCCAGGGCTGCGGCGGTCCGCTCGGAGGCCTGCGATTGGTCGCTGATCACCGCGCCCAGACGTTGGAACAGGCGTTCGGGCACCGGACCGGCGAACTTCGGCCACGGCGGCTGCAGCCCGAACTGGGCCAGGCAGGCGTCCGCCAGCGGGCCGTCGATGGTGAACCACCAGTAGCAGGTGCGCGGCTCCGCGGCGCGCAGCTTGTGGCCATGCTGGGTGGTGTAGGCGAAGACCTCGCCGGGGCCGATCAGCCATTCGCTGGCGCCGTCCCCGAACCCCACCCGGCCCGACGAGCACCAGTAGACTTGCACGAAGCCGCGCGGCTTGAGGTCCTCGATCGGGCCGGCGTCGGCGAAGTGGTGGCAGCCGAACGACCGCAGGCCGAATGGGAGGGCGATCGTGGGCTTGGGGGAAGCCCGGAAGAGGCCCCAGCGCTTGGTCACGAAAGTCTCATCCATGCGACGGATTTAGTCGTCTCGTTCGAATATGGAAGGGTATAATCGGGCTCAGACCATCACGGAGATCTCATATGAAACTCGGTGTCTGCACCTCCGCCTCCGCCAACGCCGCCATCCTTGCCGGCAGCGATGCCGCCTTCGCCGAAGAGAACGTGCAGGGCTTCCTCAAGCCGCGTGACGCCGACGAGTCCGCCTGGCAGCAGCGCCTGGCGGATGCCCGCGCCTGCGGCCGCCCGATCCTGGCGGCGAACTGCTTCCTGCCCGGCGATCTGCCCTGCGTCGGGCCGGCGGTCGACCGCGCCGCCATCCGCGCCTGGGCCGAGACCGCCTTCCGCCGCGCCAGCGAGGCAGGCATCGTCCGCATCGTCTTCGGCAGCGGCGGCTCGCGCCGCATCCCGGACGGCTTTGATCGCGCCCGCGCCCGTGCCCAGTTCGTCGATCTGCTGCGCGAGCTGGGGCCGATGGCCCACGCCCGCGGCGTCTGCCTGGTGGTCGAGCCGCTTAACAGCGGCGAGTGCAACTTCATCACCTCGGTTGATGAGGGCGCCGCGATCGTGCGCGATGCCGGGGTGGACGGGGTGCGGCTGCTGGCGGACATCTACCACATGCTGCGCGACGGCGAGGGCCCCGAGTCCATCGTGCGGGCCGGCGCCCTGCTGCGCCATGTCCACGTCGCCGAGCGCGAGAAGCGCACCGCCCCGGGCGTGGCGGGCGACGATTTCGGTTCCTACCTGCGCGCCCTCGCCCGCATCGGCTACTCCGACGCCATCTCGATCGAAAGCGGCTGGCAGGACTTCGCCGCGCAGCTTCCCGGCGCCATGGCCGAGCTTCGCCGCCAGGTCGATGCGGCCTTCGCCTGCGCCGCCGCCGCGCGTTGAGCCGCGGCCGCGACGGCTATCCTGCCGCGCGTGCCAGATCCCGATGCGAACCCCTTCGCCCAGCCCGAGCAGGCCCATGCCACGGTCGTCGACCACGGCTGGAAGGTCGTGCTGCTCAATGACGATGTGACCCCGTTCGACATCGTCGTGCTGGGGCTCGAAAAGGCATGCGGGATGTCGGAGGAGGTCGCGGAGATGGTGGCGGTGGAGGCGCACAACGAGGGCAGCGCCGTGGCCAAGCGCGGGCTCAGCCAGGACGACGCCGAGGCGATGTGCCTGCGTCTGAAGGCGTGCACGCGCATCCCGCGCATCTGTCCCGGCGTGGGCTGCACGGCCGAGAAAGACGACTGAATCGCCTCAGGGCGGGTTGGTGAACAGGATCAGCTGGGTCGCGCTGTCGGCGGTCGGGTTGGCGTGGAAGGCCACGTGGCCATCGAAGAAGAGGATGTTGCTGCCCCTGGTGTGCCAGGGCACGTAGCGGGTGGTCCAGCCGCCGGCCAGGGCTGATGCCAGGTCCGCCGGCCAGCACTCGGGCGGGGTGCTCCAGCCGATGTCCTCCAGCCGGGCGCCGGTCGCCTCCATCGCGAAGATCATGTAGGCGTGCTTCTTGACCTGCTGCATCGAGCGCCTGCTCAGCGGCTTGTCCCAACCGGTCAATCCGCTCTCGACGTTGCCGTTCACCCATGGCAGCTGGTGGCGGTTCAGTCCGTAGGACGGTTCGCTCCAGTTGTTGACCCCGGGAGCGCGCCGGTCGTTCGGGCAGCGGAAGGTGGTCTTGCGTCCATCGACCACCCCGATGGCCATGTAGGAGTCCGCATTCTCGTAGGCCGACAGCACCGGCTCGTACTGGCCGAGGTAGCGCGGATGACCGTAATTCGGTCCCAGGCTGGCCGGGTTCCAGTTCCAGGCTGCGGGCAGGTATTCGGTGCCGACCTCGACCGGGACCAGGAGGCCGTCGTTGTCCGCCGCATAGGCGTGCACCATCACGCCCATCTGGCGCATGTTGTTGGCGCATGACAGCTTCGACGCCGCGCTCCGGACCATGCCGACCGCCGGCAGCAGCATCGCCGCGAGGATGGCGATGATGGAGATCACCACCAGCAGCTCGATCAGCGTGAATGCGTTGAGCCGCGTCATGGCGACCTGCGCGCGCGATAGGCGTCCAGCATGGCCTGCGCCTCGGGGGTGCGGTACAGGGCGCAGCGGTCGAGATCGGGACTGCGGTTGAGCTTGGCATGCCTGGGTGGCGTCGGCTTGATCTCGCCGGAGGCCGTGAGCGGGAAGAGCCATGGGCGTCCCTGGGCGTCGTTGAAGGCGGGATCGTCGCAGCGCCATGCCGGCAGGCATCCCTCGGGAGCCTGGGGCGGGGCTTCGATCGGCGCGTAGACCACGGTCACGCCGGCGGGGTCGTAGCCCGCCTCGCGCAGGAACGCATGCGGGAAGCGTTCGAGCCCATCGGCAGGCACGCGCAGGACGATCTGGACCGCGATGGCGGCCACGATGAGGATCGCCACCAGCGACCACAGGCGCCAGTCGGCATAGAGGGGGCGCGGGCCGGGGGCTGGCGCATGCGGAGGCTGATGCATCACCGGTCATGCTACAGCCGCCGGATCCGCTGCGCCAGCGCGGCCAGAATTCGATCCGTTCGATGGTTCAACGGTTCCAACATCGGGAATGGTGCGAGGATGCGCATCGTGTGGCATGCTTCCGCATGCGCCGCACTCTCCTCATGGCCCTGCTGGCGTCCGCCATCTGCGCCGCCGATCCCATCACCGGCTATCCCACCCGCGACGGCGTGCTGGTGGCCTCGGACGCGGCGGGAACGCTGCTGGAGATCGCCCCCATGGCCTGGGGGCCGAACTGGGGCTGGACCGGATGGAAGTCAGACATCCGCGACGAGGGTGGAGCGACCGTGGCCAGCCTCGGCGCCGCCCTGGGGCCGGAGAAGACTCCGATCACCCTGACCCTGCGTGCGGCGAAGAGCGGACCGCGCCAGTTGTCGGTGACCGCGACCTTCGCCGCCAGCAAGCCGGGGGCCTGCACCCTGGTCGTGCTGGCCTTGACTCCAGGCGAGCGCTACCGCGGGACTGCCACGGCGATGGTGACCGAATCCGGCGTCCAGCAACCGCGCGACGTGCCCTTCGGGCGCGAGGCCCTGGGCAAGGCGGTCAGCGGATTGCGCCTCGGTGCCGCCGGCGCGGCTGCGACCCTGGCCTTCGCCAGCGCCGCCGAGGTCCAGGCCGACGGAGCCGCCCGGGTGGTCCTTGCCGCCGGCGGCTTCCCGGCTGGCGAGCGCAGCCTCTCCTTCACCATCGATCTCCCTGGCGACGTGTCCTGGTATCCCACCGCCAGCGTGATCCCCGACCCGCCCGGCTTCGACCGCTGGTTCGCCTGGACGCCGCAGCACGCCCTCGATGACCAGGGGGTCCTGGGCATGAAGGGCTGGCTTGATCCCATCGCCGCGCCGGCGAAATCCGAGGGCGATGCGCTGAGCGTCGGCGGCAAGCCTGCCAGGATGTGGGGCCTGAACGTCACCTACAGCTCGTGCGCGCCACCCAAGGAGCTGGCCGAGCGGCGGGCGAAGCTCTACGCCAAGTACGGCTTCAATGCCGTGCGCCTGCACAAGTACGCGGACGGTCCGGGGTGGGCCGGCATCCAGTCCAAGGAGAGCTTCGCCGAGCTCGATCCGGCCGGCCTCGACCGCATGGACTACTTCGTCGCCAAGCTCAAGGAGCAGGGCATCCGGGTGAAGCTCTCTCCGACCTTCGGCATCCAGCTCGGCGCCGGCGACCGCGCCGCGGTGCCGTGGATGGACGAGATCGGCAAGCTCGACGGCCGGCCCGACGCGCGGGTGCGGGCGGCGCACGGCTCGGTCTGGTTCAGCCGCGAGCTCCAGGATCTGCAGATCCGCCAGACCCTCGCGGTCCTCAAGCACCGCAACCCGCACACCGGGCTGACCTACGCCGAGGACCCCGCCGTCCTGGTGGTGGAGTTCTACAACGAGGACTGCGCGCTGTTCTTCGGCACCATGGACAAGCTGCGCAAGATGCCGACCCTACGGCGCTACGCGGCCGAGGCTTTCAGCGACTGGCTGGCCGCCCGCTACACGGATGAGGCCGGCATCATCGCCGCTTGGGGCGAGGGGGCCCTGAACTCCTTCGTCGCCGAGGGCATCACCGGCGAGAGCCTGGCCAAGCGCAGCATCGTCCCGGCCGGCAATCCCTGGTTCTACGATCCCGACCAGTTGGCGGGATCGCAGAAGGTGAAGGCGAAGCGACTGCTCGACACCATGCGCTTCCTCTACGAGACGCAGAACGCGTTCTACGCCCGCTTCACCGCCGCCGTGCGCGAGGCGGGCTACGCCGGCGAGGTCCTCGCGAGCAACTGGCACGCCGGTCGCGCCTTCAGCCACTACTACAACCTGCACAGCGACGCCCTGGTCGGCATGGTCGATCGCCACAACTACTTCGGCGGCTCCGGCAGCATGCTGGCCAGCGCCGGCAGCGGCATCCTGTCCAGCGGCCTGTGCCAGGTCGCCGGACGCCCCTTCTCGATGTCGGAATGGATCCATGGCCGCCCCAACGAATTCGGGGCCGAAGGCCCGGCGATCCTCGGCGCCTACGGCATGGGCCTGCAGGGCTGGGATGTGTCCTTCATGTTCGAGAACGGCGACGACGGCGGCTTCCGCCAGCTGGTCGGCAAGGAGGAGTGGGACGTCATGGCCCCCCACATCCTGGGGCTCCAGCCGCTGATCGCGCGCCAGGTCATGCGCGGCGATGTCGCGATGGCCACACAGGTCGCTGCGCTGAAGGTCCACGTGCCATCGTTGCAGCAGGGCCAGCTGGGCTTCTCAGACCAGGCGGCGGCCCAGGGCGACATCAAGAGCGTCGACAGCTCGGCGGTGCCGGCGCGGGCGCTGGCGGTCGCGCGCTGCATGGTGGATTTCACCGCCACGGCGGAGGCCACGCCGGCCTTCGATCTCGCCCCCTTCACCAAGGACGGGGCCCTGGTCTCCAGCACCGGGCAGCTGCGCTGGTATGAAGGCGCAACATCCGCCTCGGGCTGCTTCACCATCGATGCTGCGGCGACCAAGGCGGTGGTCGGCTTCGCGACCGGACGCCGCTTCGAGCTGGGCGGCTGGTCGATCACGCCGCGTGCGCCTTTCGCCGCCATCTACATCACGGCGGCGGGACGCGAGGATCGCGAGCTGGCCAAGGCCTCCAGTATCCTCATCGGCGCGGTCGCGCGTTCGCGCAACACCGGCATGAAGGTCATGGACGGACGCATCCTCGAGCTGGGCAAGTCGCCCGTGCTCATGGAGCCCGTCGCGGCGGACATCACTGTGCCGGCGGGGCGGAAGCTGGTCGTGCGCGCGCTCGACCAGGATGGTCGCCGCAGCGGCGAAGCGCGTCCAGTGACGAGCGGAGCCTTCTCGATCGATGCCGCCGCCGACCGCACCATCTACTGGGAGCTGTCGCCGGAGTAGCCCGGAAACGACCGTCCCCGCCGCGATCGCGGCGGGGACGGTATCCCGTGCCGGCGGCGGATCAGCCCTTGGCCGTCTTCGTCTTGGCCTTCAGCGCCTTGTTGCGGCGGATCAGCTCCAGGCGCTGCTGCACGCAGGCGTAGCTGCGCATGCCGTCGGCGGGGGTTCCGAAGCAGTAGTCGACCATGCGCTCGATGCTGGTGCGGGCGACATGCATGCGGGTGTCGGAGGAAGCGTAGTAGAGCAGCAGCTCGCCGCCCTTGCGCTCCACCATGCCGTTGATGAACACGACGTTCGACACGTCGCCGACGCGCTCCTCCTTCAGCGGCGCGATCAGGTGGCCGCCGGGGGCGGCGATCACCTGCCACGGCTTCTCCAGGTCGGTCATGAAGGCGTAGGCGACGTAGCGCAGGCCGGCGGCGCAGCCGCGCACGCCGTGGGCGACGTGCAGCCAGCCGCGCTTGGTGCGGATCGGCGGGGCGCCCTGGCCGTTCTTCACCTCCTTGATGGTGTGGTAGGCGCGCAGCTCGAAGACCTTCTCGTCGGCGACCACGGCCTTCGTCATGTCGTCGCAGAAGCCGTAGCCGATGCCGCCGCCGGAACCGGCGTCGATGAAGCCGTCCTGGGGCCGGGTGTAGAGCATGTACTTCCCGTTCACGAACTCGGGATGCAGCACGACGTTGCGCTGCTGCGGCGAGGGGGTCTTGAGATCTGGGAGGCGCTCCCAGGTCTTCAGGTCCCTGGTGCGGGCGATGCCGCACTGCGCCTCGGCCGACGACAGGTCGGTGGGCTTGGCGGCGGGATCGCGGCGCTCCGTGCAGAACAGGCCGTAGATCCAGCCGTCTTCATGCTTGGTCAGGCGCATGTCGTAGACGTTGGTGTCCGGGCGCTCGGTCTCGGGCATGACCACCGGCTCGTCCCAGAAGCGGAAGCCGTCGATGCCGCTCGTCGACTCGGCGACGGCGAAGAAGCTCTTGCGGTCGTTGCCCTCGACGCGCACGACCATCAGGACCTTGCCGCCCATCTCGATGGCGCCGGCGTTGTAGGTGCCGCCGACGCCGAGGCGCTCCAGCAGCAGGGGGTTTGTCTTGGGGTTGAGGTCGTAGCGCCACTCCAGGGGCACGTGGTCGCGGGTGACGATGGGATTGACGAAGCGCTCGTAGATGCCGTTGTGGAAGCGCGGATCGACCTTGTTGCGGGCCTTGATCAGCTTCTCGTGGGCGGTCTGGAGGGCCTTGATGGACGGCTTGGGCATGGGTTCCTCGGGGTGGCGGCTGCGGGGTCAGGATAGCACCCCGGCCGCGACTGGCCTGCGCCCGGTTGACCGTCGTGTGCTGTCCATTGATCTAGGGCATGATCCCCAGCATCCCCCTGGCTGCCGTCGCCAGCGCCGGCGCGGTCTTCGCCGTGCAGCGCGTCGAGCTGCCTGGAGCGTGGTCCTTCGATGAACATCGGCACCGCGGTTTCTGCGAGATCGCCTTTCTGGCGCGCGGACGCATCGTGCATCGGTTCGGCGATCGTGTGCTGCAGCATGATCCGGGGACGATGGTGTTCATCCGCGAACGCGATGTGCACGCCTTGGAGGGAGAGGGGCTCCTGTTCTACAACCTCAACCTCCCGACCGCCGAGTGGTGGCGTCTGGACGCCTTCCTGGGCGAGGCGGGTCTGCTTGAGGCGCTGGAGGGGGCCGATGCCGCGCCGGTGGCCGTGCTGGATGCCGGTGCCAGCCAGCGCTGCCACGAGCATCTGGCGGAGTTGTTCCTGGCGCAGCACGATCGCCAGCGTGCACGCCGGATGCTCGCGGGCTTCCTGCTGGCCTGGTTGCCGGTGCTGGCGGCGGGCATCAGCCGCCATCGCGATCCGCGACCGGCCTGGCTGGTGCAGCTGATCGAGGAGGTCGAGGCCCGTCTGGAGGCGGGTGTACGGGTGGCGGACCTGCCGCGGCGGGCCGGAGTGACGCCGGCGCACCTGGCGCGCAGCTTCCGCCGCCACCTCGGATGCACGCCGTCGACCTGGCTGACCGGGCGGCGCATCGAGCGGGCGGCCCTGCTGCTGACCCACACCCAGCGCGACCTGGCGGACATCGCCGACGCCCTGGGCTTCGCCAGCCGATCATGGTTCCATGCCGCCTTCCGGCGTCGGCATGGCCTGTCCCCGGCGGCCTTCCGCTCCCGGCATGCGGTGCGGGTGGCGGGATCGGCGTAGCGGAGGTGCCGGTCTGGTTGCGATTGCCCGCCAACGCGGGCTGCATAGGATCGTACCATGACCATGCGAACCCATCATATCGCTTTCCTCGTGGCCGCCCTGGCGACCTGCCCGCTGTGGGCTGGAGACGCTCCGGCGGAGAAGGAGGAACTGCCGGCGGCGGCCAGGAAAGCCATGTCCTCGGCCGAGGACGCCATCGCCAAGGCGAGGGCCACGTTCAGGACCGCGGCGGCGAAAGAGCAGGACAAGCTGCTGACCGCCCTGCAGCGCGAGCAGGAGGCCCAGACCAAGGCCGGCAAGCTGGAGGCCGCCCTGGCGGTGAAGGCGCTGGCCGAGAAGGTGCGCAGCGGCGACTATCTGCGCGAGCTGGAAGAGCAGGCCGGTGCTGGCCAGGATCTCCTGGGCGAGGGCGGAGCGCCCGCCCAGGCCATGCCGCCGGCGCGGATCGCCGGGCACTGGCGCCTGGTCTTCAACAACGACTGGCGCCGCCTGGTGCGCATCGAACCGGATGGCCGCTGCACCGTGATCGAATCCAACAACGTTCCGCCAGGCTCGAACTACACCATCCGCTGGGACGCCAAGACGCAGCGTTTCGTCACCGATGCCCTGGGCGACAGCATGCTGGAGACCTATCGCGTCGAAGGCGACCGGATCCTGTGTGACCACTGGTGCGACCGCAGCAAGTACCCCGCCGAGGGGCCCAGCCTCACCGCGCAGTTCGAGCGACCGCAGCCTCCGGGCCAGGGGCAAGGGCAGGGGCAGGGACCGGCGCGTCCGGTGCGGCAGGGGCGCTGATCCCTATCAGGCTGCGGGAAAACGCAGCCTGATAGCTTTGCGATCCTTCGGGGGCGACCTGCGGTCGCTATTTTCCATGAAGAATCGCACAGATGTTTTTTGCCACAGGGGGGCCGACGCCCAATGGCGTGAAGATACGGCGGGGCAATGACCGTAGCGCCGGCTTCAGCCGGCACGGACGGTGGACTTCAGCCCACCGAGTGGCAATAGCGCTTCCCTTCATTGCCCCGAGGTCGGCTAAAGCCAGCCTTCCGTGCCGACTAAAGTCGGCGCTACATGGCGCATCCTGCATATCTTTACGCCATTGGGCCGACCCCCGCAGGGGGAGTTTTCCCACACCCTGCTAGGTCGACATGATCGCGGTGCGGTTCGGGCTGCTGCGCCCTTCCAGCACCGGCTGACGGCGTTCCAGGGCCGCCAGCGAGATCTCGATGTCCTCGGCCGCCTCCTCGGGCGTCATGCAGCCCAGCGTCACCATGTCGCATGGGCGCAGGGTGGCCCAGGCGAAGCTCAGGCCGACGAAGGGCGAGACCCGGCCGGCGGCCATCGGCTTGATGGTCATCACCGGCTTCTTCGCGCCCCAGATGACCTTGTTGATGTATTCGACCTCGACCTGCATGAGGAAGCCGGCGCAGTTGTAGATCTGGATGTAGGTCTCGACGTCGTAGCTGTTCAGGTCGGAGTACACGACCAGCTCGGGCATGTGCGCCGACAGGCCCGGGATGAGCCCCTGGGCGCGGATCATCGCCAGGTAGTCGGGCAGGCGGTCGATGGTGCGGCTGTTCTTGTTCACCAACTGCTCGACCGACGAGTGGTGCGGCAGGCAGAAGGTCGCGCCCAGGCGCTTGCTCTCGGCGATCGTCGCCTCGGCCTCGCGGCGGGCCTGCGGGGTGTCGTCGACATTGATCGGCGGCGTGTCGACGATGATCATGCGCCGGCCGGTGCGCTCCTCGGCGGTTCGGATGGCGGCGAAGAGGCTGTCGCGCCCTGCGAAGGGGCCCATGATGGTGTCGACCCCGGCGCGCAGGAAGGTCTCCAGCACCGCGGCGGTGGCGTCCGGCCGCTCATGGTGACGGCGGATCATCTGGTCGGCGGCGGCGCCGGTGTGGCTCCAGCCCAGGATCCAGTTGGTGCCGATGATCATCCGCGACAGCGAGACCCCGCCGACGGTGGTGCGGGGGAAGGATGCTGCTGGCGTCATGGCTGCCTCCGGGCGCAGCCTAGCCGGCCGGGCGTGGCGGCCAAGCCGCGGCACGGTCCGTGTCAGACCGCCTTCTCGCGCCTCAGCTGCCAGCTGGCGATGGCGCCGCCGATGAAGCCGCCGAGGTGCATCTGCCAGGAGATGAGATTGGCCGCGTTCTCGGCTGTGGGGAGCATGCCCGGCACGATGCCCGAGGCGAGCACGCCGATGAGCAGGGCGAGGAAGAATGCCCCCCAGCTGCGGCGGAACAGGCCGTTGAAGACCAGGAAGCCGACCAGGCCGAAGAGCACGCCGCTGGCGCCGATGTGCACCGAGCCGGCCGGGGCGATCAGCCAGGTCAGGGTGCCGGAGCAGATCGCGGCGTAGAACACCGCCCAGGCGGTCAGCCGCTGGCTGTACCAGCACGAGGTCAGGCCAAGTACCAGCAGGCCGACGCTGTTGCTGACGATGTGCTCCAGGTTGGCGTGCAGGATGTGGCTGCCCGCGATCCCCCACAGCCCGTCCTTGGTGCGCGGACGCAGGCCGATGACCATGGCCAGGTCGATGATGTGCGCGGCGCGCAGGATGACGTCGGCGACGAAAACTGCCCAGAGGAACGCCAGCCAGGAGGCGACGATGACGATGCTGCTGCTGCGCGTGCTGCTGGCTGCGGGCATGGCTGTCAAACGAAGCAGCCGAGCGCAGGGCGCCCGGCTGCCTGTCGTTCAGGTTCCTGTGCGGTCACTTCGCCGTGGGGACGACGACGATCTCGACGCGACGGTTCTTCTGGCGGCTCTCGGCGTTGGCGTTGGGCACCACCGGGCGCTGGTCGCCGTAGCCGGCGAGGCCGAGCTGCTTGGCGGGGATGCCGCGGCTCTCGAGGTAGAGCAGCACTTCGCGGGCGCGGCCGGCCGACAGATCCCAGTTGTCGTTCCAGGTGCCCTTCGAACGGCTGATCTTCTGGTCGTCGGTGTGGCCGACCACCTTGACGTCGTGGTTCGGGAAGCGCTCCTTGATCACGGCGACGGCCTTGTTCAGCGAGGCCTTGGCCTGGCCGCTGAGAGTGGCCGAGCCGGCCTTGAACAGCACTTCGCTCTCGATCGACATCACGACCTCGACCGGACGCTCGCTGACGTCGAAGTCGCCGCCCACCGCGTTCTGGATGTTGCCGGTGGTGGTCTTCTTGCCATCCATGGCGACCTTCACTTCGCCGGCGTTCTTCTTGTAGAGCTGCTCTTCCAGCTCGGAGATCTGGCGCTTGTACTCGTCGATCTCGACATCCTTGTAGCCGAGTTCGCGATCAGCGTTGCCGCAGCCGGAGAGGGAGATGGCCGCGACCGCCGCGAGGCCGAGGACGAGGGGACGCATGTGGATCATGGCAGGGGATTTAAGCGTACCGGAATAGGTTGGCAAGGTCAGGGTCAGGCGATGGTGCGGATCTGCTTGGCGACCGCCTCGCCCATGGCCACGGTGTCGACGATGGTGGTCCCGGGCTGCTTGATGTCGCCGGTGCGCAGGCCGGACTTCAGCACCGCCTTGATGGCGCGCTCGACCAGGGCCGCCTCGGCCTCCAGCTTCAGGCCGTAGCGCAGCAGCAGGGCGACGGTGCCGATGGTGGCCAGGGGGTTGGCCTTCTTCTGGCCGGCGATGTCGGGGGCGCTGCCGTGGATCGGTTCGAAGAAGCCGACCGGGCCGCCGACGCTGGCCGAGGCCAGCATGCCGATCGAGCCGGTGAGCTGCGACGCCTCATCCGAGAGGATGTCGCCGAAGATGTTGCCGGTGACGATGACGTCGAACTGCTTGGGGTCGCGGATGAGCTGCATGGCCGCGTTGTCGACGTACATGTGCGACAGGGCGACGTCGGGGAACTGCTTGCCGATGCGGATGGCGACCTCGCGCCACAGCTGCGACGACTCCAGCACGTTGGCCTTGTCGACCGAGCAGACCTTCTTGCGGCGGCCGCGGGCGATCTCGAAGGCCATCTTGACGATGCGCTCGACCTCGAACTCGCTGTACACCTCGGTGTTGAAGCCCTTGCGGGTCGGGCCGCTGCCCTCGATGCCGCGCGGCTGCCCGAAGTAGATGCCGCCGGTCAGCTCGCGCAGCACCATGATGTCGGTGCCCTTGAGGACCTCGGGCTTGATCGTCGAGGCGTCGCACAGCTCGTCGTAGACCACCGCCGGACGCAGGTTGGCCCAGGCGTCCAGCTCCTTGCGCAGCTTCAGCAGGCCGGCCTCGGGCTTCAGGTGGTGGGCGACGTTCTCCCACTTCGGACCGCCGATGGCGCCGAACAGCAGGGCGTGCGAGTCCTTCACGCCCTTGATGGTGGCGTCGGGGAGGGGGACGCCGGTGGCGTCGATGGCGCAGCCGCCGGCCAGGTACTCGGCGAAGGAGAAGGAGTGGCCGCAGCGCTCGCCGATCGCGACCAGGGCCTTGCGCCCCTCCGCGACCACCTCGGGGCCGATGCCGTCGCCGTTGATGACAGAGATCTTGAAGGTGGCCATGCGTGCCTCGGGTTCGTTGCGGGGCGGCAACCTAGTGCCCGCGGCAGGCGGCTCAAGCGCCCCGGATGAGGCGGCGCCGTCGACCGCTTGCGGATCCCGATCCGCGGTTAGGGTCGATCTCCCGCCCAGGAAGCCGACCCCGCGTGCGATGCCCACACTGCCAGCAGGATGACGACCGCGTGCTCGATTCCCGGGCCACCGACGATGGGACCGCCATCCGCCGCCGTCGCGCCTGCAACGCCTGCGGCAAGCGCTTCACCACCTACGAGCGCATCGAGGGCGACGAGCAGATCCGGGTGGTCAAGCGCGATGGCCGCATCCAGTCCTTCGACCGCCGCAAGGTGCTGCAGGGCATGCTCACGGCCTGCGAGAAGCGCCCGGTCCCCGGCGATGTGCTGGAAGCCGCCGCCAACCGCATCCAGCAGACCATCCTGGGCGAGGGCGAGCGCGAGGTGTCGACCCGCCGGGTCGGCGAGCTGGTGATGGAGGAGCTGCGCAAGCTCGACCAGGTCGCCTACGTCCGCTTCGCCTCGGTCTACCGCCAGTTCAAGGACATCGACGAGTTCATCGCCGAGGTCGGCCGCGTCATCCGCAAGGATCCGCCGGCATGAAGCCCGCCCAGGTCATCAAGCGCGACGGCAGTGCCGTCCCCTTCGAGGCCGGACGCATCGCGCAGGCCATCGCCCGCGCCCTCTCGGCGGTCGGGGTGCGCGATGACGGGCTGTCCGAGGAGCTGGCCCGCGTCGTCGCCGAGCACCTCGCCCGCGTCGCCGACCGGCCCGAGGTCGGGCTGGAGGAGGTGCAGGACGCGGTGGTGCATGTCCTGCAGGAGAGCGGCCATTACGAGGTGGCGATGGCCTACGCCCGCTACCGCGATGCGCGCGAGCGCGCCCGCCGCGAGCGCCGTGCGCGCGGCGAGCGCAATGTCCCCGTCCATCTCGAGATCATCGAGTCCGACGGCCGCCGCCGCACCTGGGCCTCGGACTGGCTCATCGACCGCCTCGCCCGCCGCCACCATCTCGCCGGTGCGCAGGCGCTGGATGTCCTCGCCGTGGTCGAGGATCAGCTGGCGCAGAGCCCCGCGACCGAGCTCGCCGCGCCGCTGGTCGACTCCCTGGTGGAGGCCGCCCTCGTGCGGCTCGGCCTCACCGCCAACGCATGGCTGCACGGCGACGTCCGGGTGCCTCGCGCCGAGC
>JAFLCQ010000229.1 GCA_017302815.1 Planctomycetota bacterium | reverse complement strand
TTTCAATTCTGTTTTTGCGGAGCGGGTCCTAAAAAGTTAATTTTTACCAGCGCGAATCTTTCAGCGGCTCGCTGCGGCCCGAGGGCGAGCGCGTGCGCCTGAACCTGGCGCTGGTGGACGGCGCCAGCGGCGCACAGTGCTGGGCCGACATCTTCGTGGCCGAGCGCCAGGGCCTGCCGCTGGCGCTGGGCGAGTTTGCGGTGCAGGTGGAGCGTGCGCTGCAGGGCGAGCTTTACCGCGCCGCGGTGCGCCGCCCCGGCCCGGCGCTGCAGCCACCCAGCGATGCCGAAGGCCTGGCCATGCGCGCCTATGCGCTGTGGTACCGCGGCTGCCGGCGCGAGCATGTGCTGGAAGCCCTGCCGCTGCTGCAGCAGGCGGTGGCGCGCGATGCCGACTGTGCGCGTGCCTGGGCCGGGTTGGCCTTCATGCGTGGCGTGGCCTGGGCACAGGGCTGGGCCGGCGTGCTGCCGCAAGTGCTGGCCCAGGTGGACGAGGCGGTGGCCCAGCTCGACCGGCTGGACCGCGATGGCCACTACACCGACCAGTCCAAGTTCCTGGCGCTGTTCCTGCGCGGACAGGAGCAGGCCATGCGTGTGCAGGCCGAAGCCTGGTGCGAACGCCATGCGCGGCCCACCGCCTTCGGCAGCCTGGGCGCGGTGCAGTTGATGCAGGGCGAGTTCGATGCGGCCGTGGCATCGCTGCAGCGCGCGCTGCGGCTGAGCCCGCGCGACCCGATACGCGCCGACTGGCAGCACCGGCTGGCGATGGCGCACCTGGCCGCCGGCCGGCTGCAGCGGGTGGCGGTGGTCGGCCCCAACGCCGACGACGACCTCGAGCAGCTCGGCGACTGGTCGCTGGGCGCCGGCCAGGGTCAGGGGACGATGCAGAAGCACGCCCGCGCCAGCACCAGCACGGTGCTGGACGGCCTGCGCGCCGCCCTGCCGTCAGCGCAGGTGACGCATGCGCGCGGCTGCAATGCCGACTGCAAGGATCCGGGTGCCGACCGCATCCCCGCCGCCGTGCGCGCCGCCGAAGGCGCCGACGTCTGCGTCCTGGTGCTGGGCGACGCCATCGCCTACGTCGGCGAAGGGAAGAGCACCGCCACCCTCGACCTGCCCGGCGCGCAGCGCCAGCTCTTCGACGCCATCGCCGCCACCGGCGTGCCGATCGTGGTCGTGCTGTTGTGCTCGAAGCCGCTCGCCATCCCCTACATCGAACGCCGCGCCGACGCCATCCTGCTCGCGCACAACCCCGGCATGGCCGGCGGCACCGCCATCGCCGAGGCGCTGCTGGGCGCGTTCAACCCCAGCGGCCGCCTGACCATCTCCTGGCCGCACCACGTCGGGCAGCAGCCGGTGCGCTACGACCAGTTCGCCGGCGCCCACTTCTGGGGCTATCCCGACCTGCCCGGGGTCGAGGGCGCCACGCCGGTGTTCTGCTTCGGCGAGGGCCTGTCCTACACCACCTTCCGCTACGAGGCCCTGCGCCTGCAGGCCAGGACCCTGGCCACGGGCGAGGCCCTGCGCTTCGCCCTGCGGGTCAGCAACACCGGCGAGCGCGCCGACATCGAGACGGTGCAGGTCTACGTGCGCGACATCCACACCAGCGTCAGCTGGCCTGCCAAGCGCCTGAAGGCGTGGAAGCGGGTCGAGCTGGCCAGCGGCGCCGCCACCGAAGTCGCCTTCGAGCTGCCCTACCAGGACCTCGCGCTGTGCGATGCCGAGGGGAACTGGGTGGTCGAACCGGGCGAGTTCGAGCTGATCGTCGCCTGCAGCAGCCACGAGCCGCGCTGGGGCGGCAACTGCCTGAAGGCGAAGTTCAGCGTCGCCTAGGCCAGATCGATGCTCACCGCCGCGGCGGCCTGTGCGGCGGCGGCGCGGGCCTGCTCGACGGTGTCGGCGGCGCAGATCGCCACCGCCAGACGGCGATGGCCGCGGCACTCCGGCTTGCCGAAGAGGCGGATCTGGCTCTCGGGCACGGCCAGCGCCTGCTCGAGTCCCGAGAAACGCGGCACGCCGTCGCCGTGGCCCAGCAGCGGCACGCTGGCGGCCGGGCGCAGCAGGCGGATCGGCGGCACCGGCAGGCCGAGGATGGCGCGCGCGTGCAGGGCGAACTCGCTCAGCTGCTGGCTGCCCAGGGTGACCAGGCCGGTGTCGTGCGGGCGCGGGCTGACCTCGCTGAAGATCACCTCGTCGCCGCGCACGAACAGCTCGACGCCGAAGATGCCGTGGCCGCCCAGCGCCCCGACCACCGCGCGGGCGATCTCCTGGGCGCGGGCCCAGGCACGCTCCGACATGGCGCAGGGCTGCCAGCTCTCGCGGTAGTCGCCGTCGATCTGGATGTGGCCGATGGGCGGGCAGACCTGCACACCGTTGGCGGCGCTGACGGTCAGGGCGGTGATCTCGTAGTCGAAGCGGATGAAGCCCTCGACGATGCAGCGGCCGGTGGCGGCACGGCCGCCGTCCATGGCGTAGGCCCAGGTGCGGTCGAGGTCGGCCTCGCTCCGCACCACGCTCTGGCCCTTGCCCGACGACGACATCAGCGGCTTGATCACGCACGGCCAGCCCAGCTCGGCGGCGGCGGCGGCGAACTCGGCGCGGGTGGCGACGAAGCGGTAGGGCGAGGTCGGCAGCCGCAGCTCCTCGGCGGCCAGGCGGCGGATGCCCTCGCGGTTCATGGTCAGGCGGGCGGCGCGGGCGGTGGGCACGACGCGGAAGCCCTCGCGCTCCAGCTCCAGCAGGGTGTCGGTGGCGATGGCCTCGATCTCGGGGACGATGAGGTGCGGCTTCTCCGCCTCCACCACCGCGCGCAGGCGCGCCCCGTCCAGCATCGGGAAGACGTGGCTGCGGTGCGCGACCTGCATCGCCGGCGCGTGCGCATAGCGGTCGCAGGCGATGACCTCGCAGCCCAGCCGCTGCAGCTCGATGGCCACCTCCTTGCCGAGTTCGCCGGAGCCCAGCAGCAGGACGCGGGTGGCGGAGGGCGACAGCGGGGTGCCGATCGTGGTCATGGCGGCACTGTCGACGCCGCGCCGGCCGGTCCAGCCCCGCCGGATCAGGTGCGCAGGGCCTCGACCGGATCCATGCGCGCGGCCTTCCAGGCCGGGAAGAGGCCGAAGACGATGCCGATGCCCACCGACACGCACACCGCGAGCACGGCGATGAGCGGCGAGAAGGCGACCGCGAAGCCGAACACCGCCTGCACCGCCAGCGCCCCGGCCACGCCGGCGAGCAGGCCGATGACGCCGCCGGTCAGCGACAGCAGCGAGGCCTCGACCAGGAACTGCGCCAGCACCGTGCGCTGGCCGGCGCCCACCGCGCGGCGGATGCCGATCTCGCGCGTGCGCTCGGTCACCGTCGCCAGCATGATGTTCATGATACCGATGCCGCCGACGATGAGGCTGATGGCGGCGATGACGATGATCAGCAGGTTGAACACCTCGCGCGTCGCCTGCGCCTGGCGCAGGACCTCCAACGGCACCGACACGGCGAAGTCCTCGGCCCCGCGATGCTGGTCGGAGACGATGCGCCGCACCAGGTGACTGCGCTCGACCAGCCCTTCGTCGCTGGCCATGCGCAGGGCGATGGCGTCGAGCTGGCTGTCGCGCGGCAGCTTGCGGTAGTAGGCGCGCAGGGTGCCGTAGGGGATGTAGACGTCGCGGTTGCGATCGGCGATGGAGATGTCGCTGATGTCGCTGGCGGCGTATGCCTTGCGGCCCATCACCCCGACCACGGTCATCAACTGGTCGCCGACCGTGATCGCGGTGCCCGGCTCGGCCTCCAGCTCCTCGGCCACGGCCGATCCCAGCACGCAGACCCGCGCCCGCGCCTCGTCGTCCTCGGCGGTGAGGAAGCGCCCTTGCGCGACGTGGAAGTCCAGCACCCGCTGCAGGTCGCCGGTCACGCCCTGCGGCGTCGCATCCTCGGCCACCCGGTCGCCCAGGCGCACCTCCGCCTTCAGCGCCTTCCAGGCCGCCGCCGCCTCGATGCCGTCGACATGGCGGCGCAGGGCGCCGAGATCATCCGGCGTGACTCCGTCGGGATTGGTACGGCGCTGGGCCAGGAGGCGGGAGCCGTCCAGGGCCAGGCTGCGCACCTGGATGGCGTTCATGCCGATCTGGCGGATCTGCTCCAGCTGACGCTGCTTGCCGCCCTCGGTGATGGCGGTCATGGCGATCACCGCCGCGATGCCGAAGACGATGCCGAGCATGGTCAGCGCGCTGCGCATCTTGTGCGCCAGCAGCCCCTCGTGCACGGCGATGCGCAGGGTGTCCGCCGGCCTGATCGCCCCGTCACCCACCGGCTTGGGCACGTCGACGACCTCGGCCTCCTGCGATTCGGCGGGGGGGACGGCTTCTCGTGGAGGATTGCGCTCGTCCGAGACGATGCGCCCATCGACGATGCGCACGGCGCGATCGGCCTGGGCGGCGACGCCGGGATCGTGGGTGACCAGGACGACGGTGTGGCCGGCCGCGTTGAGGCGGCGGAACATCGCCATGATCTCGGCGCCGGTGCGGGTGTCGAGGTTGCCGGTGGGCTCGTCGGCGAGGATGAGACGCGGTCGGCAGGCCAGGCCGCGGGCGATGGCGACGCGCTGCATCTGGCCGCCGGACAGCTCCATCGGGGTATGGCCCAGACGCGATCCCAGCCCGAAGCGGGTGGCGATCGCGGTGGCGGTGGCGCGGCGCCGCTCGGCGTCCTCGCCGGCGTAGACCAGGCCCAGGGCCACGTTCTCGACCACGGTCAGGTCGGGCAGCAGGTTGAAGGACTGGAAGATGTAGCCGATCTCGCGGTTGCGCAGGCGGGACAGGCCGGCGTCGTCGAGCGATGCAACATCGGTGCCGCCAAGGCTGTAGGTGCCGCCGGTGGGGCGGTCGAGGCAGCCGAGGAGGTACATCAGCGTCGACTTGCCGGATCCGGACGGACCGACGATGGCGATGAACTCGCCCTCGGCGATGCACAGGTCGACTCCATCCAGGGCGCGCACCTCGGTGTCGCCCATGCGGTAGATGCGGCTGATGCCGCGCAGCTCGATGAGGGTGCCCATCAGCGGTTCCTCGTGCGCTCGATCTCGACCTGGTCCCCCTCGGCCAATCCGGACGCGATCGCGAACCACAGCGGTCCCGCCGGAGAGCCCTGCACGGCCTGCCAGCCGCCACCGGGACGCCGGACGCGCCAGCCCCCCTCGTGCCGCGATACCGCCGCCAGCGGCAGGCGCAGGGCGTCCGTCCGCGACATCGAGATCCACACCCGCGCCGCCATGCCCTGCCGCAGGGGCACGCCGGCGGTGTCGTCGAGGCGGATCCTGGACTCGAAGTCGACCACGTCGGCGAAACCCGCCTTCCCAGCGTATTCCGGGCGCGAGAACTTGTCGCGGCCGACCCCGGCCACCTGCACCACCTCGCCGGCCATCTCGCGGTCCTTCAGCGCCGGGATGACGATCCGGGCCTTCTGGCCGATGCGCAGGCGGGAGATGTCGACCTCGTTCACGCGCACCAGGACGTCCATGTTCTCGGGCGGGTAGATCTCGACCATGGGATCCAGCTCCCAGCACTGGTCGCCGGCCTGGCGCTGGCGGTCGCCGTTGCGCTGCACGCGCACCAGTCCGGCCACCGGGGCCTTGACGATGTTCGGCGGCGCTCCGCTCGCCAGCTCGTGCTGCTCGCGCAGCCGCTTCAGCTGCGCCTCAACCGCGGCGCGGTCCTCGGCCTCGTCCGGCCCGAGCAGTGACAGCTCGCGCTCAGCGAAGCGGATGCCCGACTCCAGCACGGTGGGGAAGCCGGCCGAGCGCTGGTCGATGCGGCGTTCGATGCGCTCGACCTGCGCCTGCTTGAGCTGCAGGTCCTGGTCGAGCATGGCTATGGCGCGGTCGTAGGCGCTGCGCGCGTCCTCCGCCGCGGTGCGGGCCTGCAGCAGCTGCGCGTCGGCCTCGGCCAGGACCTTGGCGTCCGGCGGCCGCTGCGCGATGGCGATGCGGGTGCGCACCACCTCAAGGGCGTTCTCCTGCCGCGCCAGCTGGTCATCGAGGCGTTCGAGCTCGCTGCGTGCGACCGAGCCGGACTCGACCGCGGTGCGGGTCTGGTCGCGGACGCGCCTGGTCTCCTCGAGGTCGACCACCGCCTGCCGCTCATCCAGCTGCAGGCGTGCCAGGGCGAGACCGCGCTTCTCAACCTCGGCCTGGAAGCGCAGGCCGGCCTCCGCCGCCTCCGCCCGGGCCAGCCCCCCGGCGGCATCGTCGCGGGGCCG
>JAFLCQ010000228.1 GCA_017302815.1 Planctomycetota bacterium | reverse complement strand
CGGCAGAAATCCCGCCGCGGCCAATCACCATCGCCTCCGCCGCGACAAACAGTCGACGCTGACGTTCATCCAGCCGGCTCGACAAAAGTCGGTACCGCATCGCTCGCGCCAACCGCCGCGTGCTACCGCCAGGCCACGGATCGCGACCTCGCCACCGCCAAGCTGGAGCGGGCGAACCGCCTGTGGCGTGGTCAGGCTGCGCCGGCCGCCCGTCCGGGCCTGATGCTCAGCGTCGCGGTGCGGGCGCCGATCGCCGGCAGCAGCGGCATCCCGACCACCCTGCCCCTCGCGCTGGTCGGCCTCGACGGCGATCCGTCCTGCGAGGCCTCCTCCATCGGCCTGGCCCTGGTCCTGTCGGATGGCGGATCCGCGTTGACCAGCACGACGCGCACGACCGTGGCAAAAAGCTGGGAGATCATCGGCTGGTTCGGCGCCGATGGCGCCGGGCGCGTCGAGGTCAGTTCGATCGCCGATGTGCCCGCCGATCTGAAGGCGACCTCGGGCAATCGCCTCGCCTCAGAGGGGAATGCGGTGACTATCGTGCGCAAGGCCAGTGGCGATGTGATCGGCGACGCCGAGTCCGGCCCGCTGGTCGGCGGCCGCTGGACCGAGATCACCCTGCTGGTCGACGGTCCCCGCCTGGTGCTGTATCGCGATGGCCGCCGGGTCGGCCAGAAGAGTGGCGCCGACGCCGTCAGCCTGCCCGTCCGCGGGATCGCCGAGGCCGAGCGCGTGCAGGTCGGCCACATGCTGCTTGGCAGTCCAGCGGCCGACTATCTCGCCACCGACACCCTGATCGACGATGTGCGCCTCGAACGCCTCGGCGATGCGATGGCGGGCACCCTGCCCGGCGGCGTGAAGCCGGTCCTCGACCGGCGCATCACCTGCCATCCCGACGGCCGCGTCGAGGTCGACGGAGCGGTCGCCACCGGCACTGCCGCCGCCGTGGCAGCCGGTGTCGCCATCGAACTGTCCGCCGACAGCGGCGAGAAGGCCACCGTCAGCGTCAATGCCGCCGGCGCGGTGTCGACCCAGCTCAAGGCGGCGCCATGAGCGGACGCAGCCATGCGCGCGGCGCCGCCCTGATCATCGCCATCAGCCTGCTGGCGGCGCTGCTCTTCCTCGCCCTGCCCTTCCTGTTCAGCCAGACCGCCTCGGTCGCCGGCAGCCGCGCCGCCGCCTGGGACGGCATCGCACGCCGCGGCTCCGACCGGGCGCAGAACCTCGCCAACGCCATGGCGGTCTACGCCACCGGCCTGCATCGCAGCCCCGGCCTGGCCGCCCAGCTTGGCATGGCGCAGCTGGCCTACGTGCAGCTGCCGCAGCAGATCGGCGACGACATCGGCGCCATCCGCTACCCCTCCTTCGCTGACAACAGCTGGCGCAGCCTGCTGGTGACCAGCGACACCTGGACTCTGCCGGATCTTGCCGGGCCCGACAGCGGCGCCGTCGTGCATGGCGCGGTGATCGAGGACGAGTCGCGCCGCATCGATCCCAACTGCCTCGACATGTACGGCTGGGCGGTGGTGCTGAAGCGCGCCGGCATCGAGGATCCGTGGACGGTGGCGTGGCACTGGGATCTGACCAAACCGAACAATGGCTATTGGACCAAGGTGACCTTCGGCCGGCTGGCGCGCGCCCTCACCTATTGGCGGCCGAACAACGGCAGCCGCCGCTACAACCGCCTGGAGGATCTGCTGGGAGCGGATCCCGAGCAGCCGGAGAGCTGGTATGGTGTCAGCAGCCATCTCGGCTGCGTGCATTTCGGCCCGCTGGGGAACTACCCGTCGCGCGGCATGTCCGGCTGGCCGACCCCGGGCCAGACCGTCGAGGACAGCCCAAGCTTCGGCCGCAATGTCGCCGAGGTCGATCCGAGCGTGAAGTATCTGGATGCGAACGGCAATGGCGTGCGCGATGCAGGTGATAGCGACGACACGGTCAATCTCGGCTGGCGCGTCGCACCGCTGACCCAGGCGGAGATGGAACGTCTGCGACCGCACCTGTCGTTCCTCATCCCCGGCCAGGGCCGCAGCGGCCTCATCGACATCGGCACCGTCGTCGCCGCCGAAAGCCGCAGCGGCGACTGGTGGGGCGTGGTCACCGACGAGCTGGCTCCGCCCGACACCGGGGTGGTCGGCGGCTATGTGCGCATTGATCGCACCTGGACGCGATCACGCACGGCCGCCAGCCGCCATCTCGACAATGGCTGGGCCCAGGCGGGCGATCCGCTGGCCCTCGACGCCCTGCCAGCGCTCAACATCAATACCGTGCCCAGCAGCAGCGGCATGACCCGCCTCTTCCTGGCGCAGAACTACGCCGCTCCGGAGAGCGACAGCGACTACCAGACCCGGCTCGAGGGCTACGGCTGGCCGCAGGATCCGATCGACAGCCCCGTTTCCACCTACGGCGGCATGCCCTTCCTGCGCTGGCTCGATCCGCGCACCGGCGACGGCACCACTACCTTCGAGCGTCCGCCAGTCGGCATCGCCGGCTTCGGCATCGTCGCCATCGAGGGCCTGGCCACCGCCCGCGACCAGTTCGGCAACGCGGTCGGCCAGCGCCGCCGCCGCGTCATCGCCCAGGCGGTGCCGCAGGAGCGTCCGATCGAGGCGGCGTGGACCAGCCAGGGCGATTTCGAGGCGCTGCTGCGCCTGCGTCATGGCAGCTGGATGGTCGCCGGCCCGCATCCGACCAACCGCATCGCCGACTGGGGCAACGATGGCGGCACGCGCCAGGCGCAGGACATGCAGGCGCTGGACGGGGCCGGCTGGCTGGAACCGGCACCGCTGTGCTCGTTCGGCGTGAAGGTGTCCATCAGCAATGCGAACTACAGCCAGCAGCTGATGGTCCCGCTGGACTGGCGCGTGCCCTTCGGCCTGACCCGGGCGCAGAGCTGGGCCGACGTGCTGAAGCCGGTCGATGCCGCCCAGATCGGGAACGGCACCGGCCCCACGGACCAGCCGACGCAGTTGCGCTCCAGCGGCACCAGCGTCGGCGCCCTGACCGCGCAGGGCCTGCGCCTGCGTAATGGCGACGTCCTCGCCTACACCATCGGCGACAGTTCCGGCCCGCTGCGCTTCGGCACTGGCGGCGATGAGCACGGCGAGATGCGGGCGCGCCATGTCTCCATGCGCTTCAGCCTGCCCAGCCTGCGCAGCGGCGATACCGTGGTGCTGATGGAGTCGCGCAGCCAGGTCGATGGCGCCGACAGCGACGCCCCGGACCGGCCGGCGACGCCGCCCGGCACCACCTTCGGCGTGGGCGATGCCGCCAGCGAACAGCAGAACCTGTGGCGGGTCGAGTACCGCGACAGCGATCGCATGCTGGTGCTGGTCATGGCCAACGCCGCCCTGCCGTGGAGCGCCGCCGACCGCACCCGCTTCGGCGTTGGCTGGAACATGCCAGACGACAACGATCCCGACGCCGCCAGCGACCCGCGGTGCGGCAGCGGCGGCCCGGCCTTCGCTCCTGCCGACCCCGCCACCACCGTCGAGTTCCGCTACAAGGTCCCGGACGGGCTGAGCGCCGGCCAGTGGTACCACCTGCAGGTCTACTGCGCGAGCGACCGTCCGGGCATGCACGGCCTCATCCTCGATGGCGTCATCGGCCGCGACCTGACCCGTCCGGTGTCTGGCGCCGCCCGTCTTGGCGACCACTACACCTTCCCCTGCCTGCGCCTCTCCGGCGAAATCACCACCGACCCGACGGCCGTGCAGAGCGCGGGTGGTTCGGCGCTGGACACGCCGATCACGATCGCCGTGACCTATCCAGCCGACCTCAGCCTGGCACAGCTGCTGCCCGAGCGCGGACTGGTGCGCATCGACGACGAATACCTGTCCTACACCGGCATCAGCGGCAGCGGCGGCTCCGGCACCCTGACCGGCGTCCGGCGCGCCCGTCGCATCGCCACCAACCAGGCCGTCCCTCCGATTCCGCCCGTGCCGCCCAGCACGACGTCCACCCCGCAGGTCGCCCTGCTGTATCCGCTGCTGCAGCAGCACGCCGATGGAGCCATCGTCACCCCGGGCTGGACCCGCATCGACGGTGCGAGCGGCCGCTGGCTGCGCGGTTACGGTCTGCTGAAGCAGGACTTCCAGAAGGATCCGCAGACTGGGTCGGGGACCTTGCCGACCAGCGCATTCCCCGCCACGGGCGGGACCATAACCGTGGTGCCGACGCCACCGTCCACGGCATCGTGGCCGGAACACGGCATCCTAGCCCTGACCTACGTGCGTAGCAGCGGCAGCGGCGCCACTGTCCGCGCTGCATTCACCCGTTCGGGCGGTCCTGGTTCGAACGTGCTTGCGCTCGACTGGGATGACGCGGGAAGCGATGCGGTGCTGGACGCATGCCCGGCATTCACCGATATCACCGGCTTCGACGCCCTGCTCGTCAGCATGTACATCGACGGCGTGGTCACGAACGCGGACGTCGATGCCGACGGCACCACGGACATCATGTGGGGCGCGGCGGTCCAGCTTCTCGATCAGTCCACCGGCGCCTGCGAATGGGTGCGCATCGATGCGGTCTGCGATCGCGGTCCGACGGCGCGCTTCCTGGTCAACAACACCGGCTGGAACATGATCAATGGGGCGACCGACTACACCACCGCCCCCGATCCGTCGGACCAGCCACGGGGCGCCATGCGCACGCCGCGGAAGACGACGGCCTGGGCCGGCACCACGGGATCGATCCTGGTGCTGCCGGTGCAGCATGCGCTGTCGCATCGCGGCCGGCTCGAGTCCGGCGACGTCGTGACGGCGGTGCCGGACACCGTGGTGGTGGGAGCGAAACGCCATGAGCCGGTGCAGCTGGTGGTGCGCCATGCCGCCCGCGACGGCTATCCGGCGATCAGCGACGCCGGCGAAGCCTACGAGGTCGACGAGGACTGGTTCGCCCTCACCCATCGCGTGCCCGATGCCCTGCCCGATCCCACCACCGCGACCCAGACCCTGATGGTCGGACGCGGCTGGTGCGGCGACGATCTCAGCGTCAATGGCAACCAGCGCATGCGCCGCGGTGCGCTGCCGCGCCAGGGACACCTGGGCACGGCCGCGACGGCGGCGCGCATCTTCCTGGGCAGCACCGATCCGCGCACGGGCAGCGGGCAGGATGTGCTGATCGACGACCTCTGCGCCGGCGCGATGACCGGCCTCGGCGATGGCAACGACAGCAGCAGCGGCATCGGCATCACCGCCATTCTCACCGCCGGCGGCCTGGATCGCCTCAGCGCCGCCGACTCCGACCTGCCGGCCACCGTCACGGCGCAGAACGGCATCTTCGCGCCGGTGAACGGCAATGACCAGTACGGCCTGGTGCAGATCGATGGCGAGGTCTTCGCCTACCGTCGCGGTGCCAGCAACGCGCAGGCGGTGCTGATCGCCCGCGGCTTGCTGGGCAGCGAGAAGTCGGCGCATGCGCTGACCATCGCCAGCGGCGCGACCGCTACGACCGTGAGCGGCCGGACCGTGGTGCCGTGGATCCCGGCCGTGCCCATCGCGATGGGACCGGTGGCCGAGCTGTGCAGTCCGCTGCCGCAGGGGGGCTACGCCGCCGGCACCGCCAGCGCCGGCTTCGACGTCATCGAGGTGGCCTACGCCAACTTCTACAAGGATCCGCTGACCTTCACCACCCCGCAGCAGGATTCCTACGCCAACGACCCGCGACTGATCATGCGGACCCCCTTCGTGCTGATCCACGACCCCAGCGACAACACCAAGATCGAGGTCACCCGTCTGCTGAATCGCCCGGCCAGTACGCAGCGCCTGACCGCGTCGTGGCTGCGCGGGCTCTATGGCACCACCGATCAGGATTGGAGCAGCATCCCCTATAAGCCAGGTGATCGGGTTGCGTCCTGGACCGCGACCGATCCCGGAGCCCAGCCGGTGAATCCCCAGAATGCGGGGCGTCTCAACCCCATCATCATCGGCTGGTGGCCGCGCTACGCCCCCGGTCTGACCGCCAGCCCCACCGCCGAGGCGCTGCGCAGCCGCAGCTTCGCCTGGGCCGGCTTCGCCCTGCGCCTGTCGGGTGCGCGCTTCGATCCCACGAACGTGCCGGTGCTGAAGCAGGCCAACGGCGGCCTCTTCGACATCACGGTGGCCGATGACGCCGGTTGCGATCTCACCGCCAGCGCTCTGGCGGCGGAAGAGAAGACCGGCGAGGTCTTCGACTGGGACAAGGCCTACGCCGAGGCCGTTCCGCTGGCGGCCAACGCGAACACCGCATTGGCCGACCTCTTCGACTGGACTCGCTTCGACCTGCGCGAGGTCGACGGCGCCGAGGTGCGCGTGCACTGGCAGGCCGACCTGCCCGCCTCGC
>JAFLCQ010000227.1 GCA_017302815.1 Planctomycetota bacterium | reverse complement strand
CTGGCCGACGCGACCGACATCAGCACGCGCAGCACGGCCTTCTGGGCGTGCAGGCGGTTCTCGGCCTGGTCGAAGACGATCGAGCGCGGCGACTCCATGGCGCCGTCGGTGATCTCCTCGCCGCGGTGGGCCGGCAGGCAGTGCATGACCTTGGCCTTGGGGGCCATGGCGAGCAGGCTTTCGTTGATCTGATAGCCCTGGAAGGCCTTCAGACGCACGGCCTTCTCGGCCTCCTGGCCCATGCTGGTCCACACGTCGCTGTACAGGACGTCGGCGTTGGCGACCGCCTGGGCAGGGTCGTGCACCTGGACCACCGAGGTGCCCCAGTGGCTGCCGAAGCCGGCGATGTCAGCCGCGGTGAAGGCGTAGTCCTTCGGGCAGGCCAGGACCAGGGTCGAGCCGGCGAGGATGCAGGCGTGGGCCAGGCTGCGGCTGACGTTGTTGGCGTCGCCGATGAACACCACGCGCAGGCCCTTCACGGTGCCGAAGTGCTCGTTGATGGTCTGGAAGTCGGCCAGGGCCTGGCAGGGATGCGAGTCGTCGGACAGGCCGTTGACCACCGGCACGCCCGCCCATTCGGCGAGGCCGGTGACGGTCGCGTGCTTGAACACGCGCGCCATGATGCCGTGGTGGTAGCGCGACAGCACGCGGGCCGCGTCCTTGACCGGCTCGCGGTCGCCCAGGCCGATCTCCTCGCCGCGGATGTAGATGCCGCGGCCGCCGAAGTCGACCATCGCGACCTCGAAGGACAGGCGGGTGCGCAGCGACGGCTTCTCGAAGATCATCGCCAGGGTCTTGCCGGCCAGGCAGTGGTCCGGGATGCCCTTCTTGCGGCGGTCCTTGAGGTAGCCGGCCAGGGCCAGCAGGCCATGGAAGTCGGCAGCGGAGAATCCGTCGAGGGTCAGGAAGTGCTTCATGATGTCAGGATTCCGCGCGCAGGCGCAGCTCGGTGCCGACGCCTTCGGTGGTGAAGATCTCGAGCAGGAGGGCGTGGGCCTGGGCGGCGCCGAGGATGTGGATCTTGCCGACCCCGCGCTCGAGGGCGGCGATGCAGCTCTCGACCTTGGGGATCATGCCGCCGCTGATGACCTTGCGGCCGATGAGGTCGCGCACCTCCGCCGCGGTCAGGCTGCTGAGCAGGGTCGAGGGATCCTTCGGGTCGGTGAGGACGCCCGGGACGTTGGACATGAACACCAGCTTCTCGGCGTCCAGAGCGGTGGCGACCGCCAGGGCGATATCGTCGGCATTGGTGTTGAGGACCTGCCCGTCCGGAGTCACCGACAGGGGGGGCACGACCGGGATGAGGCCTCGGGTCGCATAGCGCGCCAGGCGCTCCTTGTCGACCCGGGTGGGCTGGCCGACCAGGCCGAGCTCCGGGTCCATGATCTCGCCCTTCACCGGCTCATGCCTGGGCGGGCACATGCCGATGGCCGCTCCGCCGAGGTCGAAGATGCGCGAGACGATGTGGGCGTTGAGGCGCTCGACCTCCTTGGCCACGATGTCCATCGCCGCCGCATCGGTGACGCGGCGGCCGTTGCTGAACACCGCCTTCAGGCCGGCCGCCTCCATGGCGCGGGTGATCGATTTGCCGCCGCCGTGCACCAGCACCGGCGAGACGCCGACCTGCTCCAGGAAGACGAGGTCGGTGAGCAGGCGATCGAGGACGGGGGCGTCCTCGATCGGCTCGCCGCCGATCTTCACCACCACCGTCGCTTCATGGAAGCGCTTCAGGTAGGGCAGCGCCTCGATCAGCACGTTGGCCTTGCGGGTCGCTTCGTCGACCACGGTCCCCTCCTGGAAGGAATGAAGGGGCGGATACTAGGGCATGCTCCCTGGGGTCCAGAGGGTTTCCCCGGCAGAGGCTGTAGCGCGGTGCGGCCCCCGGATAGAGGTGTCAGCCGTCTATGCAGTGGCTTGCCTCGGGGATGCCCTTATCGTCCCGCATGCCCGATCCGCACTGGAACGACGCATTGCGCACCGGCCATCTCGGTCTCGACCTGAAGCACAAGCGGCTGGCCCAGTGCCTGGAGAACGTCTTGGCTGCGCAGCGCGACGGCAAGTCGGGTGCGATCGTCGACCAGCTCCTGCTCGGCCTGTGGAAGGCCACCGAGGTGCACTTCGCCGAGGAGGAGGAGCTCATGCGCCGGGTGGCCTATCCCCACATCGAGCGGCATGTCTCCGCGCACCGTCGCATCATCCAGATCCTGTCGCACAAGATGGAGGCGTACCAGGACATCAGCTGCGACGTGGGTTCGGCGGCGCGGGCCTTCCATGCCTGGTTCACCAACCATACGGTCGAGGACGATGCCGAGCTGGGGGCCTACATCTCGGGCGAGCACGCCAGCCCCCAGACGGAACAGGTGAGCGGGGCCTGATCGGCACCTCGCGTGCCATGCTTCATTCGCTTGCATGCACACGGCGCATACCGCTATCGAGATGATGATATCCGGATTGTGGCCGGCGTCGTCGCGCCACGCTGGCAGGACGACACCGGACGCCGTCCACCATGGCGTCCTCCCCCACAGGCTAGACGCCGGAGAACGCCATGACCAAGGCCCCGACCAACAACGCCAAGCTCCTCGCCTGGGTCGATGACATCCAGAAGCTGACCAAGCCTGCGCGCGTGCAGTGGTGCGACGGTTCCCAGGCGGAATACGACGCCTGCATCAAAGAGCTGCTGGACGCCGGCATCGCCATCCCCCTCGACCAGAGCAAGCGCCCCGGCTGCGTGCTGTTCCGCAGCGACCCCTCCGACGTCGCCCGCGTCGAGGACCGCACCTACATCGCCTCGAAGAACAAGGCCGACGCCGGCCCGACCAACAACTGGATCGACCCGGTCGAGCTGAAGAAGACCATGACCAAGCTGTACGACGGCTGCATGGCCGGCCGTACCATGTACGTGATCCCGTTCTCGATGGGCCCGATCGGCGCCCCGATCAGCAAGATCGGCATCGAGATATCCGACTCGCCCTACGTCGTCATCAACATGCGCATCATGACCCGCATGGGCTCGGCCGTCCTGAAGCAGCTGGGCGACACGGGCGAGTTCGTGCCCTGCCTGCACTCGGTGGGCAAGCCGCTGAAGGCCGGCGAGAAGGACACCAAGTGGCCCTGCGCTCCGATCGAGTCGAAGTACATCGCCCACTTCCCGGAAGAGCGCCTGATCTGGTCCTACGGCTCCGGCTACGGCGGCAACGCCCTGCTGGGCAAGAAGTGCTTCGCCCTGCGCATCGCTTCCGTCCAGGCCCGCGATGAGGGCTGGATGGCCGAGCACATGCTCATCCTGGCCCTGACCAGCCCGCAGGGGAAGACCCACTATGTCGCCGCCGCCTTCCCGTCGGCCTGCGGCAAGACCAATCTGGCGATGATGCTGCCCAGCATCCCGGGCTGGACCGTGCGCACTCTCGGCGACGACATCGCCTGGATGCGCGTCGGCGCCGATGGCCGCCTCTACGCGGTCAACCCGGAAGCCGGCTTCTTCGGCGTCGCCCCCGGCACCTCGAAGAAGTCCAACCCCAACGCCCTCATCTCGGCTGCGAAGAACACCATCTTCACCAACTGCGTCCTCACCGACGACAAGGACGTGTGGTGGGAGGACATGGGCGTTCCCGCCCCGGCCAAGGGCGTGGACTGGGAAGGCAAGGAGTGGACCCCGGACTGCGGCCGCAAGGGAGCGCACGCCAACGCCCGCTTCACCGCCCCGGCCGCGCAGTGCCCGGTGATCGACCCGAAGTGGGAGGACCCCGCCGGCGTGCCGATCTCGGCCATCCTCTTCGGCGGCCGCCGCCCCAGCACCATCCCGCTGGTCAATGAGGCGCTGAGCTGGGAGCACGGCGTCTTCATGGGCTCGTCGACCGGTTCGGAAACCACCGCGGCGAACATCGGCCAAGCCGGCGTCCTGCGTCGCGACCCCTTCGCCATGCTGCCGTTCTGCGGCTACCACATGGGCGACTACTTCGCCCACTGGCTCAAGATGGGTCAGAAGCTCGGCAACAAGGCGCCGAAGATCTTCTTCGTGAACTGGTTCCGCCGCGATGCCGCCGGCAAGTTCATGTGGCCGGGCTTCGGCGACAACGCCCGCGTGCTGAAGTACATCGTCGAGCGCGTCGAGGGGAAGGACATCGCCCAGAAGACTCCGATCGGCCTGGTGCCGAAGGCCGGCGCCCTGGACGTGTCGGGCCTGGGCATGAGCGAGGCGCAGGTCGCCGACCTGATCGCGGTCGACAACGAGGGCTGGAAGAAGGAGGCCGCCTCGATCGCCGAGTTCTACACCAAGTTCGGCGACCGCCTGCCCAAGGCCCTCGCCGACGAGCTGGCCGGCCTGAACAAGCGCCTGGCCGGCAGCTGCGGCTGCAGCTGCGGCTGACGCCGACCAGAAGCCAGGATCGCCAGACGCGCCCCGGTCGCCATGCGGCCGGGGCGCCGTGGTCTCGACGGACTGCCAGGCGGCCTCTGGCGTCCCCGTTCCCGGGTGGAAGACTGGCAGGATGCATGGCTCCGCCGAGACCGCCCCCGAGGCCTTCCTCAACATCCTGGGCGTGCTGTACCTGCATCGGCGCACCAGCGAGGGCGGGGACCTCTACCTCACGCCGTTCGGCATCGCCTTGCAGCGTCAGCTGGACATCGCCAACTGGCTGGAGCCGGAGTGGTTCCAGGCCCACCGCGAACGCCTGGAGGGGACCAGCACCGTCTACCGCGTGCAGACCCGGCCGGTGGATGGGCTCAGCGCCGATCTGGTGGTGAAGTACTGCCGTGTCGGCGAAGACGTGCCGCTGAACACCCACACCATGCGCGAGTTCATGAACGCGGAGTTCAACAGCCCGTGGGAGGAGTTCGCGCTGGTCATGGAGCTGCGCGAGAGCCGCGTCGGACCGAAGGGGCTGAGCATCGCCACGCAGCAGCCGCTGGCGATCCACGTCCCGCCCGAGCATCTCCAGCTGTGGCAGACCGGACGTTCCGAGGAGCGCGTCAACCGCATCCAGCGCCGCCATCCCGGCGTCGCCCTGGACATCCTGCGGCAGTACCAGCTGGTCTACGGCTGGATCCCCGGCCTCGATCTGATGCAGACCCTGCGCGAGCTGGCCCCCGCCTGGGACGGGCTGGAAGCCTTCGCTTGGCGCATGAACGCCCGCGTCCTCGCCCATCTCGACAGCAAGGGCTACGCCGTCGCCGACATGAAGCCGGTGCACATCATCTTCGGCGACGAGGAGCTGGCCGAGCTGCGCCGCGCCCCGGCCGCGGTCGCGGCTTCGGCCGAGGCGCTGATCGAGGCCGGGCGCTACGCGATGATCGACTACGAGCTGCTGCAGCGGACCCAGGTCAACGAGGTCGAGGTCAACCGTCGCCGCCGCCACAGCTATCTCGACATCCTGCGCGACCGCTTCTCCCCCAGCGATCCGCCGCCGCATCTGCACCGGGTCGACATCATGGGCGTGCCCTACATCCATGGGCATGTCGAAAGCACCGGCGGCGAGCTGTGGGTGGTGGGGCGCAACCCCGGCCTGTTCGACTTCTTCCTGCCTGAACGCTGGCGCCGGACCCCCAGCGTGAAGCTGTCCGAACGCAATGACGTCCACTACACGCTCAGCAAGGATCACGTGCATCTGGTCTGGAAGGTGTCGCGGGTTGGCGAGCTGCCCGACGAGCGCGCCGGCGACCGCGCCGGCAGCTCCGGGCGCGGCTTCAACAGCCCCTTCGAGGAATGCGCCGCGGCCTTCGCCCTGGCCCAGGCCGGCGTCCCCACCACGAATGTGCGGGCGATCTACCGTACCGGTTCGCGCAAGCTGGAGGCGTCGCAGGATCCCAGCCGCTACCAGAGCCATGCCGGCCTGCGCGGCGAGGATGGCAGGCCGCTGCTGCGCGATGCCAGCAACTACGTCATCATCAGCGGCTACTTCAACGGTCCGGACGCCTGGGTGGCCCAGCGCGAGGGATTGCCGCTGTGCCGGCCCATCGACCTGCGCCGGGCGGTGGAGGACGGGCGCCTGGAACGCCCGGTCGCCGACGAGGCGGTCGCACGCATGCGCCAGCGCATCCGCGACAGCGGTTTCGACGCCGGGCTGCTCGATGCCGGCGACCTGCTCATCGCCATCGATCCGGATGGGCAGGTCCTGCTCGACGGCGACGGCCGGATCGAGGCCCGCCTGTGCGATTTCGCGTTCATCTCGGGCCGGGCCTGGGACTGAGCCGGCGGTCTGCTCTCCGTGGCCTGGAGGCCGCGGCGCCTATAACGCCCGCGTGCGTCGCGCCGCCACCATCCTCTGCCTGCTCGCCG
>JAFLCQ010000226.1 GCA_017302815.1 Planctomycetota bacterium | reverse complement strand
GCTGCGGGCGACCCGGCCTTCCGCGGCCGCCTGCGCGCGCTGGTCGACGAGGTCGGCCGCCGCCGCGGCGAGATCATGGCCCTGGAGAAGGGCGACATCGGTGCCAACTCGCGGTCCATCGTCCGCGAGGAGCTGCGGATCAAGTCGGCGCGGCGGTCGAACGACACCGCGGCGATCGCGGCGTCCGAGGCGCGCATCGCCGAGCTGAAGGCCGCCTACGCCAAGCTGGAGGAGCGCGCCTCGGCCCTGCGCGCCCGCCAGGGCGAGAATGTCCTCGTCCTGCGCGCCGCCAACGGCAAGGACAAGCGCATCGCGCTCGGCCAGGTCGTCGACTACCACTTCCCCAACGAGCTCGGGCTCGGCGGCCGCATCGCCATGACGGTGGGCAATGTCTGGGGCTTCCTCACCGAGGACCCGCGCGAGGCCAATACCGAAGGCGGCATCTTCCCGGCCATCGTCGGCACCTTCGTCATGACCATGCTGATGAGCGTCGCGGTCACGCCCTTCGGCGTCCTCGCCGCGATCTACCTGCGCGAGTACGCCAGGCAGGGTCCGCTGGTGCGGGCGGTGCGTATCGCCATCAACAACCTCGCCGGCGTCCCCTCGATCGTCTTCGGCGTCTTCGGCCTGGGCTTCTTCGTCTACGGCGTCGGCGGCGCCATCGACGGCATGTTCTTCGAGGACCGCATGCCCTCGCCGACCTACGGCACCGGCGGCATCGTCTGGGCCGCCGCCACCCTGGCGCTGATGACCGTGCCGGTGGTCATCGTCGCCACCGAGGAGTCGATCGCCGCGGTCGGCCGCGGCGCCCGCGAAGGCAGCCTCGCCCTCGGCGCCTCGAAGTGGCAGACCATCCAGCGCATCGTCCTGCCCGCTGCGGTCCCCGGCATCCTCACCGGCCTCATCCTGGCGATGGCGCGCGGCGCCGGCGAGGTGGCCCCGCTGATGCTGGTCGGGGTGGTCAAGCTGGCTCCCGGCCTGCCGGTCGACGGGACCTGGAACGACACCGACCTGCTTCCCTTCATGCATCTCGACCAGAAGTTCATGCATCTCGGCTTCCACATCTACGACCTCGGCTTCCAGAGCCCGGATAGCGACGCGGCCAAGCCGATGGTCTACGCCACCACCTTCTTCCTCATCGTCCTGGTCCTGGTGCTCAACCTGACCGCCATCCTCATGCGCGAGCGCCTGCGCAAGCGCTTTGCGACCGGAGCGTTCTGACATGCCGGCCATCTCCGCCCCCAGCACCGCCTCGCCCTCTGCGGCCCTGCCCCAGAGCAGCGCCGATCAGGCGCCGTACACCGGCGATCCGGCCTACATCCGCATCGTCGACTACGACTTCTTCTACGGGACCCACCAGGCCCTGTTCAAGATCGGCATGGAGATCCCCGAGCGGCAGGTCACCGCCTTCATCGGCCCCTCCGGTTGCGGCAAGTCCACTCTGCTGCGCAACATCAACCGCATGAACGACCTGGTCGACGGCGCCAACCATCGCGGCGACATCACGGTCGGCGGGAAGACGATCTACGACCGCAACCTCGAGGTCACCAGCCTGCGCAAGCGCATAGGCATGGTATTCCAGAAGTCGAACCCCTTCCCGAAGTCGATCTACGAGAACGTGGTCTATGGCTTGCGCACCTCGGGGGTCAACGACCGCCGCGTGCTGGACCAGGCCTGCGAGGAGGCCCTGCGCGGCTCGGCCCTGTGGGACGAGGTCAAGGACCGTCTGCACCACAGCGCCCTCGGCCTGTCGGGCGGCCAGCAGCAGCGCCTGTGCATCGCCCGCGCGGTGGCGATCAAGCCCGAGGTCCTGCTCATGGACGAGCCGTGCTCGGCCCTCGATCCGATCGCGACCGGTCGTGTCGAGGAGCTGATCCTCGAACTGAAGAAGCAGTTCACCGTGGTGATCGTCACCCATAACATGCAGCAGGCCGCCCGCGTCAGCGACAAGACGGCCTTCTTCTACCTTGGAAAACTGATCGAATACGACAAGACGATCACCATCTTCACCAACCCGTCGGTGAAGCAGACCGAGGACTATATCACCGGCCGCTTCGGCTGACCGGAAGGACACCATGACCCAGCTGCGCCATTTCGAACTGGAGCTCGCCGACCTCAAGCGCTCGATCGTCGCCATGGGCGACATGGTCGATCGCGCCGTCGCCCTGGCGGTGGAGGGGGTGGCCAGCCCGAGCGCCGATCTGCGCGAACGCGCCCGCACCCTCGAGGACGGGATCGATGCCATGGAGACGGTCATCGAGGACCGCTGCCACACCATCATCGCCCTGCAGAATCCGATGGTTCGCGACCTGCGCTTCATCATCTCTGCGATGTCGATCGCCAGCGACCTCGAACAGGTCGGCGACCATGCCGAATCGGTGAGCAAGCGCGCCCACTACATCGCCTGCCACAACCGGGTGGAGAATCCGCCCGAGCTGGGTGAGCTGGGCCGCCTGGCCCAGGCCATGCTCCGGCAGTCCATGGACGCCTTCGTCACCGGCGACGGCGCGGTGACCCGCAAGGTGATCGAGGACGAGCCGACCACCGACCGCCAGACCAAGGCCTGCTACGCCTTCATCCAGGAGCGCATGGCCCAGGACGCTAGCAGGATCAAGGAGTACACCCATCTCCTACGCGCGGTGAGCTCGCTCGAGCAGATCGGCGACCTCGCCATGGCCATCGCCGAGGAGACGGTGTTCATGCACCAGGCGCAGATGATCCGCCACAACCACGACAGCCTGAAGAAGGAGTGAGCCGTGCCGCGCGTGCTGGTCATCGAGGATGAGCCCGACCTCCAGGAGCTGATGCGCTTCAATCTGGTCAAGGAGGGCCATCAGGTCACGGTCGCCGCCACCGGCAGCGACGGCCTGCACGAGCTGCGGCGCCAGCCCTTCGACCTCGTCCTGCTCGACCTCATGCTGCCAGACCGCGACGGGTTGGAGGTCTGCCGCATCATGCGCGCCGACGAGTCGCTTTCCGCCGTGCCGATCATCATGGTCACGGCCAAGAGCGAGGAGAGCGACGTCGTCCTCGGCCTCGGCCTGGGTGCCGACGATTACGTGACCAAGCCCTTCCGGGTGAAGGAGCTGATGGCGCGCATCCGCGTCCGCCTCGCCCGCCACCTCGACGAGTCGCGCGATGCCGAGCGCCGGCGCATCGTCGTCGACAAGCTGGTGATCGACCCGGTCCGCCACCGGGTGATGAGCGGCGAGGAGGCCGTGCCCCTCACCCTGACCGAGTTCAAGCTGCTGCACTTCCTCGCCTGCCATCCCGGGGTAGCCTACGGCCGCTATGACCTTCTCGACCGCATTGGCGATGGCGAGTCCGTCGTGACCGACCGCACCATCGATGTCCATGTCCGCAATCTGCGGGCGAAGATGGGCGATTACGGGCGCCTGGTCGAGACCGTGCGCGGCGTCGGATACCGCTTCAGTGAACTCGCCTAGCGGGCGGGGCCGCGGCCACGTCGCGGCGGCGATCGTCATCATCCTGGCAGCCATCGGCCTGCTCGTCCTCGTCCTCTCTCTGCCGGGAAGCCGAGTCGGCGTGGCGGTGGCCGCGATCATCGCTGCCGCCATGCTGGGCATCCGCCAGGCCTTCAACCACGCCCGGCTCCGCCGCCTGCGTCAGATGGCTGGCGCCTTCTCGGATGGCGACCTGTCGGCTCGCGCCGACATCGCCGGGGTCGACTCGATCGCCAGGCTCGCTGGCGACCTCAACGCCCTCGGCGACCGTCTGGTCGCGGCCGGCGCGGCGCTGGAGGCGCAGCGTCGGCTGCTCGATGGCGCCCTGGGCTCGCTCGCCGAGGGCGTGGCGTGCATCGACGACCTCGATCGCGTCATCTACGCCAATCCCGCCTGGCGCCACCTCACCTCCGCCGGTGCGGAGGCCTCGGGCGCCGCGTTCTATGAGCATCTCGCCGCTGCGGCGCTGTCGGCGGCGGTGGCCAAGGTGCGCGGCTCGGGCCGGGCGGACGAGGTCGAATTCGAGCATCGTCGCCGGCGCCTGCGTGCGACGGTCTCGCGTGCGACGCCGGATGCGCTGGTGATCGTGCTGCACGACCTCACCGAGCTGAAGCGCCTCGAAGGCGCACGGCGCGAATTCGTCGCCGCGGTCTCGCACGAGCTCAAGACCCCGCTCACCGCGGTGGCCGGCTTCGCCGAGACCCTGCTGGACGGGGCCCTGGATGGCGATCCGGCGGTGGCGCGCGGCTTCGTCGAGAAGATAGCCCGCCACGCCGACCGCCTGACCATCCTGGTCCGCGACGTGCTGACTCTCAGCCGGCTCGAACAGGGCTCGTGGGAGGTCAAGCCCGAGCCCATCGATCTGGTCGGCATCGGGCGTGCCGTGGCCGAGGAGCACCAGCCCGCGGCGGACGACCGTCAGGTGCGTATCGTCCTCGACGCCCCCGGCAGCCTCGATGCGGTCAGCGATCGCGAGCTACTGCAGCAGCTGCTAGGCAACCTGGTGTCGAACGCGGTGCGTTACAACCGCCAGCCCGGCAGCGTGACCATCAGCCTGGGCGGGGATGGCGACCGCCTGCGCCTGCGCGTCGCGGATACCGGCATCGGCATCCCTCCCGAGCACCGCGAGCGCATCTTCGAACGCTTCTTCCGCGTCGATGCCCACCGCAGCCGCGCCAGCGGAGGCACCGGTCTGGGCCTGGCGATCGTCAAGCAACTGGTCGACGCCCTGCAGGGGACGATCTCCCTGGAGAGCGGCCCTGGCGGGACGACCTTCACGGTCGAATGCCCCCGGATCGATCCGCGAGCGGCACGGAACTAGCTGCAGACGGTTTCCTCCGGGCGGACGCCGATGGCGCTGGCTGGACCGCCGACCGTCGCCACGCTGGCGGCAGGAGATCGGACATGGTCGCGAACCGCCTGACCCCCCGCGGCTGGGAGCTGCCCGCCGCGATCGCCTCACGACTCGGCGACGAGGTAGGGCGCCAGCGCTGCATGCTGCACGACGGGCATCTGCTGCTGGTGCTGCACGAGGTGCCGAAGCCGGGCGACGGGGCGCGCGCCGGCCGACTGTTCTGGCGCCGGCCGGACGGGGCCTGGGACGCCAGCGCCGGGGGTGCGGGCATCCAGGGCCTGGTGCGCCATCTCGACGCCTTCGCCAAGGCGATCGACGCCATGGAGGAGCGCCTCGCCGGGGCGACCGCCGCCGCCGACATCCACGCCGTCGTCCAGGCCTCGGCGCCGCTGGCGCGCACCGCGCGCAACCTGCACCGCACCTTGCAGGAAGCGCGCGACGGCATGCCTACCGACCGCGAACTGATCCTCGCCCGCGATCGCGCCTACGAACTGGAGCGCACCGCCGACCTGCTGCACCACGATGCGATGGCGGCCTTGCAGTATGCCGGCGCGCGCCAGGCCGAGGAGCAGACGCGCGCCGCCTACGCCCTCGCCCGCAGCGGGCATCGCCTGAATCTCATCGCCGGCATCGCCCTGCCGCTGATGGCGGTGGCGTCGGTCTTCGGCATGAACCTGCCCAGCGGCGCTGAAGGCTTCGGTATCGCGGCCTTCTGGGCCGTGGTAGGCGCCTCGTTGGCCCTGGGGGTCCTGATCTGGGCTACTACACCGCGCGCCGCCGCCTGAGGTTCACAACCCCTTCATCGCGGCCGGCAGCATACGGGCATGCGCACGTCTCTGGTCGGCGGGACCGTCCTGGTCGGTGACCGCTTCGTTTCCGGTACCACGGTCAGTTTCGATGGCGAACGCATCACCGGTGTCGGTGGCGCGGTGGGGACGGCGGTGCAGGTCGATGCCCGCGGACTGCTGGTCCTGCCCGGAGCCGTCGACCTGCACGCCGACGCCTTCGAGCGCGCGCTGGAGCCACGCCATGGCGTCAGGTTGCCGATGGCGATGGCCCTGGCCGAACACGATGCCTGGCTGCTGGCTGCCGGCGTCACCACCTGCTTCATCTCGCTGACCGACGGGTTCGAGCCCGGCCTGCGCAGCCGCGAGCTGGTACGCGGGGTGATCGCCGAGGTGCACGCCGGCAGCGGACGCCTGCGCGCCCGTGCGCCAGTGCATCTGCGCCGCGAGGTCTGCGCCGCCGGCGATGCCGACGAGATCGTGGCTTGGCTGGCGGCCGGGCGCATCGGCCTGCTGTCGATCAACGACCACCTGCCTGCGGACGGCGACGACAAGGCGCAGACGCGCTTCATCCTCAGCGTGCGTCGTCGGATCAACGGCGCCGGGGCCAACATCGAGGAGCTGGTGGCGCAGGCCCGGCGCCGTCGCGACGAGGGCACGGCGGCGCGCGACCGGCTCTGCCGCAGCGCCGTCTCCCATGGCGTCCCGGTGGCCGCGCACGACGACGCGACGCCGGCGCAGG